>CAVLAO010000063.1:0-10061 GCA_963660915.1 Bacteroides sp. CAG:927
GATTATAGTATGCTAAAATGCTATGATTATAACGAAAAAAACAGAGATAATACCGAGCAGACGAGGCAGACAAATAGCTTATAGCTTGGAAGAGAGGATGGCAATCATCATGGATTTAATCGAAGAAAAATTCAAACGTTTGGGTGTAGATAATGCACCGGGGCAGGAGATCAACGATAAGACCGGTGGACTGGAACTTCGCGGAGAGGCATTAGAGGGTGCGGCGGTTGACTTCTCTCACGGTGATGTTGATGCCCATCCGCCGATTCCGGGGAGTCTGGAATGCTTTGATAAAGGCTTTGCAATTGGTGGCCACAGGGCTTATACAGAATACCGGGGAGATCTGAAGTTGCGTGAAGGTGTGGCTGCGCGCCTGAGCGCTTTTACCGGCTGTAAAATTGATCCGGCAAAGAATCTGATTTTTACGCCGGGCACTCAGGGTGCACTGTTCTTGGCAATGGGTTCCCTTGTAGCCCGGGGAGATAAGGTGGCAATTGTCGAGCCGGATTACTTTGCAAACCGCAAATTGGTAGAATTCTTTGAAGGAGAGTTAGTGCCGGTTCGGATGCACTACGAAACTGCAGTAGGTTGTGCAGGTCTGGATCTGGCAGCATTAGAGAAAGCTTTCCAGAGTGGCGTGAAACTCTTCTTGTTCTCTAATCCGAACAATCCTACAGGTGTGATTTATTCGCCGGAAGAAATTCGGACGATTGCAGCCTTGGCCGGTAAATATGGGGCAACCTTGCTGGTGGATGAGCTGTATTCCCGTCAGATCTTTGACGGACGCACTTACACCCATCTGTGCGCGCAACCGGAGGCGCCGGAAAATCTGATCACTATTATTGGCCCGTCAAAAACGGAATCAGTCAGCGGATTCCGTCTGGGTGCTGCATTTGGCAGTGAGCATATCATTCGGCGCATGGAGAAGCTGCAGGCAATTGTTTCCCTGCGGGCGGCTGGTTATTGCCAGTCCATCTATGATCTGTGGTTTAATGAGCCGGAAGACTGGCTGCAGCAGCGTGTGGCGGATCATCAGGCAATTCGGGATGACCTGCTTGGTTTGCTGCGCAGTGTGCCTGGTGTGAAGGCTCGTACAACGGAAGGCGGCAGTTATCTGTTTACAGAACTTCCGGAACTGGATGTTGATATCCTTACTTTTGTAAAGCTTTGCCGTCAGTACGCTCATGTCAGTGTCACTCCCGGAACAGAGTTTGGCCCGCAATTTACGCATCATTTCCGTATCAACTTCTCCCAGGATGCAGTCAAGGCACACGATGCAATTCAACGCCTGCTGATGCTGATGGAGCGCTATCGCAAGTGAGGTGCAGCACATGAAAAGTGAGCAGAAGATTATCCGCGTAGGCTTGCTTGGCTTTGGCAAGATTGGCC
Source organism: Bacteroides sp. CAG:927 (assembly GCA_963660915.1). Lineage (GTDB taxonomy): Bacteria > Bacillota > Clostridia > Oscillospirales > Oscillospiraceae > UMGS1766. The sequence continues at coordinate 1,390 of CAVLAO010000063.1, forward strand.
GCGCCCTGGCGGAAGAAGTGATGGCTGCGCCGAATGCGGAACTGGTGTTTGTTCAAGATCCCTTTGCCGATGATCTCGGGCTTGCACCCATGGTGCGGCAGAGTGATGAAAATTGGTACAAGCAGGCGGATCTTATTTTAGAATGTGCCACTGCAGATGTACTTAAACAGGAAATAGATAAGATCCTTCCGCACTGCGATTTGATGATGTTTTCCGTTACGGCGTTTAGCGATGCGGAGTTTGAACAAAAGGCAGTGGCGTTGTGCGGTCAGTATGGAAGCCATATTTATTTGCCGCATGGTGCGATTCTTGGCTTGGACGGAATTTTTGACGGACGCAGCATTATAAACAGTGTCACAATCGAAACAACGAAGAATCCGGCCAGCTTGAGCCGCAGCGATACGGAACGTACGGTATTGTATGACGGCCCCACAAGAGATGCATGCAAGCTGTTTCCCAGGAACGTAAATGTCCATGCTGCAGTGGCGTTGGCGGGTATTGGTTTCGAACGTACGATCAGCCGCATTGTGGCAGATCCGGCAGTTCATACAAATACTCATATAATTACAGTTGAGGGCGAAGGAATCCGTTTCCAATTGGATATAAGCAGCTTCGCCTCCGGGGGAGTTACAGGAGCCTATACTCCGGTGTCTGCGCGTGGAAGTCTGCGCCGTTTACTGGGTGGTACAGGAGCTTATTCCTTCGTATAAGCTGCATAGTAAAATGGAAGGCAGGTAGCTACCTGCCTTCCATGAACTGCCTTTTAGGATTCATAATCGGGAAGTGACCAGTGTTTTGGATCATAGACCTGCTGCGCAATTGCAGTAAATCGTTCCATTACCTTTGTTTTTACGCCCTTGCGATGCCAGGCAATGAAGACTTCGCGCCATGCAATGGGGTCAGCCACTACGTAATAGACCAATGCCTGGCGATCCATAGGAGTCATTCGTACCAATGTATCTGTAACAAAGCAGCAGCCCAATCCCTGTGCGGCCATGTTGGCCGCGGTAGAGAGTTGGTTGACATAGATCACGTTCCGCGGCGTAAATCCCGCGTGATCACAAATGCTGGCACTGCGCATGTGCATATCATGGCCGCGCTTGAGCAGAACCAATCGTTCGTTTTCAAATGCACGGATGTCAATTGCTTTTGCGGCAGACGTGCGGTGCTTTTGATGAATGATGTCCTCATAAGTTAGTACGCAGTCATTAAATTGCTGATTTATAGGATTTGTTCTCGGCACTGCAAAGATGACGCACTCATTAAATAATGTTGCCTGATCAAACAATTGTGTATCACAGGTTCCGCCGTCCAGAATAAGGTCAATACCGGTCTGCACGCTGTCTGTATAAAGTAAATTGGTGTCTGATTCTGCAATTTCAATGTCTACGCCGGGATACAGATCGGAAAAGGCGCGAATAATAGGCGGCAGCATGTAAGCAGAGAAGAAATTGGCTCCACCGATCACAAGGTGTCCGCGATCCAGGTTGCTCAGCTCACAGATTTGAGTAGATAATTCGTTCTCTGCTGCCATGATTTTTTGAATGGCGTGAATATAGAGTTCACCTGCTTCAGTTAATCCGATCGGCAGACTGGAACGGTCAAAAAGCTGCATTCCGATTTCCTGTTCAACCTTTTTTATGCAGGCGCTGAGGGCAGGTTGCGAGATGAACAGATTTTTGGCCGCGCGAGAAAAGCTACGTTCTCGATAAACCTCGTAAATGTAGTGTAGTGTGTTTTGCATAGCGGCCTCGCTTTCGTGACATTGCAGTGGAAAATTACTTGAAATTTATAATCATTAGCGTTATATTATCAAAAAATTATATACACGGCAAGAGCATGTAGCAAAATTTGCCGAGTTATACCAGAGAAAGGAAACAGTGAATATGAAAGCACAGGATTTGACTACGCAGCAGCTGAAAGAAAAGCTGTCTCAGTTATGGGCAGCTTATGAACCATACCGCGCAATGGGACTGGATCTCAACGTCAGTCGGGGATTGCCCTGCACAGAGCAGTTAGAGCTGAATATGGAAATGTTTCATATTCTTGATGAAGAGGATTGCATTTCAGAAGAGGGTGCAGATATTCGCAATTATGGTGTGATGTATGGATTGGCAGAGTGCCGTCGTTTATTTGCTGATCTTCTGGGAATACCGATGGATAATATTGTGATTGGCGGAAACTCCAGCTTTAATCTGATTTACGACGCATTTTGCCGCATCTGGTGCTTTGGCACGCTGGGCAATGAGCCCTGGTGCCGCCAGGAAAAACTGAAGTTCCTTTGCCCGGTGCCGGGGTATGATTGCCATTTCCGCATCACAGAGGCATTTGGATTTGAGATGATCAATGTTCCAATGCATGAAGATGGCCCGGATATGGACATGATTGAACAACTCGTGGCGGAAGATCCTACAATTAAGGGTATCTGGTGCGTACCTCTGTATTCAAATCCTCAGGGATATTGCTACAGCGATGAAGTTGTAACACGATTGGCAAAGATGAAGACAGCTGCTCCGGATTTCCGCATTTTCTGGGACAATGCCTATGTCGTGCATCATGTATACAAAGAGCACACGTTGAAAAACATCTATACTGAGGCAGAGAAATACGGGAATACCGATCGGATTCTGTACTTTGCCTCCACGGCAAAGATTACTTTCCCCGGAGCTGCTGTGTCGGTGATTGCATCCGGTGATCGGGCAATTGCTGAAATTAAAGAGCAGCTCAAGCTACAGATTTTCAGCCATGACAAGATCAATCAAATGCGTCATGTGAAGTATTTGCAGTCTCCGGAGCACATCAAGGAGCATATGTGGCAGGTGGCAGATATTATTCGACCCCGTTTTGATTTGGTGGACGGATTGCTTCATGAGAAAATGGAGTTTGAAGATTTGCTTACCTGGTTCAAACCTGACGGTGGCTATTTTATTACGGTAGACACCTATCCGGGCTGTGCAGCCAGAACACTGGAGCTTACCAAGGCGGTTGGCGTCATGATGGCAGATCCGGGCGCCACCTATCCTTATCATAAAGATCCGAACGATACGAATATTCGCCTTGCGCCCACAAAGCCGGCAATCGAAGAGCTTGAACTTGCAATTCCGCTTTTCTGCCTGTGTGTTCAGATTTCCGGTATTGAACAGATTCTTCGTGAACGGGGGGAGTTTGCGTGAATATTGTTGTAATCAATCCCAATAGTTCCGAGGCCATGACAGACGATATTCGCAACGCAGCCGAGCGTTATGCGGCGGATCGATTCCAGGTTACAGTTCTTCCGACGCCCGGAGCACCGGAGTTTATCGACACGTTTGAAGATCGTGCATTGGCGGCTCCGGGGATGATGTCTATTGTGCGTGAATATGAAGATAAGGCGGACGCCTTTGTTGTGGCCTGCCATTGTGACCCGAATCTTCAACTGGTAAGAGAACTTTCTTTCAAACCGGTATTGGGCATTGGTGAGGCAAGCTTTTATATGGCTGCCATGTTAGGCGACCAGTTCTCTGTCATTTCTACCGGCGTATACTCCAATCCGAATAAGGTGAATTTGATTTGTTCCTATGGCATGAATTCTCATTTTGCCTCGATCCGCAATCCGGAAGGAGAAGGCAGCGAATTGGAACGCTATATCCGTGCGGGACGCAGATGCATGGAAGAAGACGGGGCTGAAGTAATTATCCTAGGCTGTGCAGGCCTGTGCCAATTGGCAGATGATATGGAAGAGGCACTGGGTGTCCCTGTGCTGGATGGTGTAGTTTGTGCCCTCAGCATGGCAGAAGGCATGGTTCATGCCGGTGTAAAAACAAGCAAGTTCCGCTATTACAGTGCAGGAAAGTGAGGCATGTACAATGGCAGATAATCAGAAATTTCTTTGCAATAAACTTTATGAGTACCTTTTCTCTGAGAACGTTGCAAAGCAGATGACCTTTTTGGAGGATGACGAATTTCGGGATTCCAGCCGGGATTTTTCCGGCGTGGAAGGTGTTCTGGCGCAGCCGTACCTTATCACAAAAGATTTCCTTGACCGGGCACCGGATTTGAAATGGGTTCAGGTTACCGGCGCAGGCTATGATGCTGCGGATGTAGAGGAGATTCGTCGTCGGAAACTTGTGCTTACCAACAGCCGCGGCGTTATGAGCCGTTCTATTGCGGAAGATGTGATGTGCAAGATTCTGTTTTTCACGCGCAAAGTGCGGGAAGTGGAGCAGAATAAGCGGGATCACAAGTGGAATTCGTTTGGACAGGATCAATGGATGTGCCGTTGCTATACAGATGTCTATGGAAAGAAGCTCGGGATTGTAGGCTATGGTTCTCTTGCTCATGAGATCGCAATTCGTGCGAAGGCATTCGGGATGGATATCTGCGCCTATGACATCAAGGAGTATGATGAACCGGAGCTGACAAAGTGCTACACAGATGCGGCCGGGTTGGATACCTTGTTGAGAGAGAGCGATTTTGTCTTGCTCACCATTCCGCTTTTTGATTCTACGCGCCATATGATCAATGATGAGGCGTTTGATAAAATGAAATCTACCGCCATGCTTATCAATGTTTCCCGCGGACCTATTGTGGATGAGCAGGCGCTGGAACGTGCACTGCGAATGGGGAAAATTGCTTGGGCTGCCTGCGATGTGTTTGAACAGGAGCCGCTCCCTCAGAACAGCCTTTTGTGGGAACTGCCCAATATCTTTATTTCATCGCATAAAGCTGGCATGGGCGATACCTGGACGTATTTTATCGGTCAGTTGATGGAACGCAACATTGGACATTATCTTGCAAAAGAACCATTGGAAAATGTTATCAATTTGTCTGTACACTAAGTTGGCGATGGATACATAAAGGAGCGGCATGTCAATGGATCTGAATGCAATCAGAGAACACCTGTTGGAAATCGGCGGTGAGGGACGAAACGAAGATGGTGCGGTGAATCGTTTGCTCTTCACGCCTGCATATGATCGAGCGGCAGAAAAATTGATGGCTTATATGCGCCAGAGCGGTATGACAACATACCGGGATTCCGTCGGAAATATTCATGGCGTGCTCCCGGCCACGGAGAAAGGCGCAGGTACACTCTATGTTGGCTCACATTTGGATACGGTTCGCGATGGTGGGCTGTATGATGGAGCACTGGGGGTAATCGCCGGTGTGGAATGTGCGCGCAGGTTTGCTGAGGAACAGGGGAAACGCTCGTTTTCATTGCATGTACTGGCAACCAATGGAGAAGAAGGCAATGATCTGGGCGGCACTTTTGGCAGCCGCTGCATGATGGGATTGGTTGACCCGGATCAACCGGGGTATCTGGATATCGCTAATGGGTTTGGCATCAGTCGCGATGACATTGTCGAGGCAAGACTTGATACATCCGATGCCCTTGGCTATTTGGAACTGCATATTGAACAGGGAAAAACGTTGGATGAGGCAAGCGAAGATTTGGGTGTAGTGACCGGAATCGTAGGCTTGCGCCGGTGGCAGATTACGGTGCTGGGGGAAGCTAATCACGCAGGGACTACCATGATGGAATTTCGCCATGATGCCATGGTAGCAGCCAGCAGACTGATTGTCCGCATTGATGAAACTGCACGAGAGTATGGACATGATTTGGTTGCTACAGTAGGAAAACTTGAGGTATTTCCGAATTCTGCGCCGGTAGTACCGGGCAAGGTAGAAATGGTGTTGGAAGTGCGCAGCAGGGATGATTCCTGCATGTTGGATTTCTTTTCTCGAATTCAGCGTGCCGCAAAGGATATTTCGAATGTGGAGTTTCAATTTTCACCGATTGTGGCAAAAGCGCCGGTGCAATGCGACGCAAAACTGATAGAAGTGTTTGAAACGGTCTGCCGTAATTCTGGACTGCGCTGGCAGGAAATGGCGAGCGGCGCCACCCATGATGGGAATGCCTTTGCATTAAAGATGCCCATAGGAATGTTATTCGTGCCGAGTAAGGATGGGATCAGTCATAACAAGAAGGAATTTACTTCATGGGAGCAAATTGAATCCGGAGTGGAGACATTATACCGGACAATACTGGAGTTAAACCGACAGCATACGGAAGGAGCATGATCATTATGCTGGATCTGTTATTGAAAAATGCAAAAACCTATCTGGATGGGACATTTACCCTCGCAAATGTGGGCGTAAAAAATGGAAAAGTTGCTGTTGTTACGCAACCATCTGAAGTACCGGAGGCAGTTGAAGTGTTGGATCTGACAGGCCAATATCTGATTCCCGGTACAATTGACACCCATATGCATGTCCGGGATCCCGGACATATCGAGCGGGGAAATTTTTATACAGAGACACTAGCTGCCGCTGCCGGTGGTGTTACTACGATTATGGAGCATCCCATCAGCGTTCCGCCGCAGTACAACGTTGAGATTTTAAATAACCGTATTGCCAGAGCAGAGGCGCAGTGTGTAGTCGACTACTGCTTTTATGGTGCTGCCAGTGCAAAACATGCAGAAGACATTCAGCATTTGGCGGATGATGGCCGTATTGTGGCATATAAAACGTTCCTGCACGCACCTCCGGAGGGACGCGAGCAGGAGTTCGAAGGGTTGACCATGGCAGACGATGCCGAACTGATGATCGGTATGGAAGCGTTGGCGAAGACCGGTCTCATCTGTGCGTTTCATGCAGAAAACAACGATTTAACTACATACTATACGAAAAAATTTCAGGAAGAAGGACATACCTCCGGCAGAGATCATGCCAAGAGCCGTCCGCCATTCACAGAAGTGCAGAGCGTAGAACGGGTGATTCGCTTTGCCAGGGAAACGGGTGCCCGCGTTGAGATTGCTCATGTTTCTACCCCGGAAGCGATGGAGTTAATCAAACAGGCAAAGGCAGAAGGGTTACCGGTTTATCTGGAAACTTGTCCCCATTATCTGTTCCTGACCGAGGATGATCTGGAACGCTGCGGCCCGTTTGCAAAGTGCAATCCGCCGTTGCGTACGAAGGAATTGTCTGATGGATTATGGAAATATATCAATGATGGCAGTGTGGACTATATTGGAAGCGATCATAGTCCCTTCCTGTTAGAAGAAAAAACGCGTGGTCTTGAAAATATTTTTAAGGCAGTATCTGGTTTTCCGGGAGTTGACCTGCGGCTGCCTCTGATGTTGAATGCGGTGCAGGAGGGAAAATTGACTCTGGAGCGTTGCGTGGAACTGCTGTGTGTCAATCCGGCAAGGTGCTTTAATATCTACCCGCAAAAGGGAGTTATTCGTCCCGGGGCAGATGCGGATTTTGTTTCTTTTGATCTGAACGCAGAAATGGTCGTCGACAAGAATAAGAACTACTCTCACGCAAGAGATATAGCTGTCCCCTATGACGGAAAGCGTCTGAAGTGCAAACTTACGCACACAATATTGCGCGGTCGGATTCTCATGAACGATGGTGTCGTAGATGAATCTGCCAAGGCCTATGGACGTTTAGTGACCCCCTGCCATAACTGAGGAAAATAAAGCTGGATATGAAAATCGATGCAAAGCAAAGACCCGGGCATCATCATTTGATTGGGCAGAGAATTGTCAAATCTGCGGTAGCCATTGGTTTGTGTTTTTTGGTATATGTTTTACGAGGCTGGCGAGGAATTCCGTTCTATACAGCATTGGCGGCATTGCAGTGTATGCAGGCGTACCGCGAGAACACGAAAAAAATAGCAAACCAGCGCCTTTGCGGCACCTTTGTCGGGGCGTTTTATGGTCTATGTGTTATCTTGCTGCAACGCGTCCTGCTCAATCCCTATCATGTCGTTTATCTAGGCTATTGCACGGCAGTAGCGTTTGGTGTCATTGCCAGTTTATTTACATCAGTGCACCTGCTGCACAAGAAAAATGCAGCCTATTTTTCCTGCGTTGTTTTCCTGTCGGTAACGATGGTGCACATCGGCGATGAAAACCCGTACCTTTTTGTGATGAATCGTGTTGTAGACACGTTGATTGGCGTGGCAATTGGCATGGGCGTCAACGCCTTCCATCTGCCGCGAAAAAAACGCCGTGACACATTGTTTGTCACAGCTCTGGATGATGTACTGCTTTCCCGCAGCTCTACTATGTCTGATTATAGTCGGGTTGAGTTAAATCGAATGCTGGATGAAGGAATTCCTTTCTCCATTATGACGATGCGCACCCCCGCGTCGTTTCTTGAGGCGGCAGGGGATATACGAGTGAATTGCCCTTTGATTTTAATGGACGGAGCGGTACTCTATGACGCACGAAATAACACATTTCCCGCAAAAAAAGAACTTTGCTACAAAGATGCAAAAGTGGTAATTGATCGATTAAAAGAACTGGAAATTGAGACATTTCAAAATGTCATTGCAGGCAATTCCGTGCTGATTTATTATCAGAATATTATCAGTGACGGGTCACGTCAGGTATTTGAACGTCTCCGAAAGTCTCCTTATCGAAACTACCTGCATCGTGAGCTGCCGGAGGGTGAGTCAGTCGCTTATTTGATGGCCATGGATACAACGGAAAAGATCAACTCAGCTTATGCTGCACTTTGTGAAGATGGATTTCGGGAGAAGTATAAATTACGGTGTTATCCATCGGACGATTTTCCAGGTTACAGTTATCTCAAGGTATATCGTAAAGATGCCACAAAGCTGGAGATGTTGAAAACCTTGATGGAGCTGACAGGATTTCAAAAAGTGCGCACATATGGCAGTGTGC
>CAVLAO010000064.1:0-9995 GCA_963660915.1 Bacteroides sp. CAG:927
AGGCTTTCCTGAAAGCCCTTGCTGCCCGGATTCAGATAGCTTCCTATATGATGCCTCCTATCCTGAAAATATCATTACATTCATTATACTCTAATCCATCAGGAAGCACAAGAACGGGTTGATCAAAGCGAAAAGAAAACGGTTGTCTGTTGGAATTTGTATGTGTGAGTTAGAGCCAAGAAACGGCTTAAAAAGTTAAATATGAAATTTCAGAACCGTATAAAAATTAAAATATTTACACTTGAGCAAGTGGAAGCTATAATAGCAGCGAGAGAAGGTGATAGAAGTGAAAGAGGACTTCAAAATGCAGATTTTTGATATTTTTGGAACGGTAAACTTGGATGAATTGAAGGCGATCGCACAGAAAGCGCAGATTATAGAAAATGAAAAATCACATAATGAACGCGGCGCAGGGCGAAAAAACAGCCTGACTCCGCAGCAGTTGGCAGAAATGCTGGCTCTGCATCAGCAAGGAATGGGAGCGACGGAGCTGGCGAAAAAGTACGGTATCAGCCGTCAGACGATTTACAAGCAGTTGGAACGTGCGCAGAACTTCAGCAATGACCCGGACATCACGCTGCGCCTCAATTATATGAACCGGAATGATCTATGCACGACCATTGATGTGGATTTTAAGCACGAAAAAATCAAAATTAAAAATTATACAGACAAAATTCCACTCAGAGCGTTTGGGGTGGTTGAAAATCCAACATGGGAAGATTTTCAATGGTTTTTGAAAGACCGTTGCTTTCCTGAGACACGGGCGCATCTGAAATGGGTGCTGAGTGATGTGGGAGTGCCTTTCTATGACCCGCTTATGATTATTGAGAAAACCAAAGGAAAGATGGCAGAAGATCAGCAATGGATTGAAGTGATCCATAGAAAGACATCGTAACGAATAGGTTATGCAATGAACGAAGGCGAGGCTGTTCATTAAAAAGTGAGACATATTTACCTTGTCTATCCGTCTGAACATGGTATAATGAAGCAAAGGAGCGTGACACCATGAGCCCGATTGAGATCCCCACAAAAATTCAGTTGGTCGAAAAGCGCGAAACGCGGACGAGCCGTGGAATGCTCTCAAAGGGCTGGTATCATGTAGACGATCAGCTTGTCATGGTCAAGGGTAACTCCATCACAGAGGCTGGGACGGCTGGATATGAGCCGTATTCTGAGGTGATGGCATCACTGATTGCAGAGGTGTTGGATCTGCCCCATGTGGAATATGCCCTGATGCCTGCCAAACTCTTTCCTGACATCAAAACATATTCCTGCGACGTGGTTAGCGTTTGCCCGAAGTTCACAACAGATGATGAGCAGCTGTACCATTTTGCAGATTTGGCCGATGCCCATTTTCTTACCAGCGGTCAGGTAGCCTCTCCAGAAGCACTGTTTCAGTATGCGGTAGAACTGTACGGTAAGAAGTGGCTCTATCAGATGCTGATGTTCGATGCCTTTATTGGCAACGAAGACCGCCACGAGAACAACTTCGATGTCATCGTTCGGGATGGAAAGAATTATGCTCCACCTATCTATGATAACGGCGGCAGTTTGCTTGCGTAGGCAATGGATGAAGAATTGACCGACACGAAGCCCCGTTATCAGTTTGACAAAGCCAAGCCGTTCCGCAGCCGCCATACCCAGCAAATCAAGCTGATCGACGAGCCTGTGTTGCCATTGCGTGATCTGAATGAACTGTATCAGGAAATCATTCAGGCCATCTCGCCAATTCTTGCATTATTGAGCGAAAAGCGAGCAGCAGCAATCCGCCAGTACCTGAAATACCGCCTGCACTATCTGAAAGCTGCCATGGGGTGATAAAATGGCTTATTTGAAATTGATGATGGATGAAAAAGAAATCGCCCATCTAAGCGAAGATGGGCAGTATCTTTGCGCAAATGAGGGGGTTCCACAGTATAATTTTCCCCTGAATCTTTTTATTGGCGATAAGCGCAAAGTACCTTTGGTAGACGTGGTAGTTTGGGCAAAAAAGCGTATTTTTCCGAAAAATCGGATGGACTGCAAGGAAATTCTGAAAATGATGGGGCTGCCAGATTACAATGCTTGGGAAATCGTCAAGCGTACCAATGCCTGTTTGATGGAAGATCCCTATTGGCTGCGATTCAGCGAGAATGAAACCTTTGCAGATACCACTCGTGGACGAGCCAGAAAAATCATGAGCGAAAATCAAAAGAACGGCTGATACGAATGGCTATAACTTATATCAGCTGGCAAGTATAACGAAGCCCACAGGTTGGATACACATACCAGCCTGTGGGCCTTTTGTTTGAGGAATACGCCACAATTAGCGTGCTAAATTGAATTGAGTCAAGCAAGGGATGGATTGAGGTAACCACTGAAGAAACTGAAATCGGAGAGGTCATTATTGGGAGAACGCAAACAATGTTTACAGTATTATGTATACGCTTTCTGTTCCCGGAATTCCTGCGGGGTCATGTGGTAAAGCTCCGTAAATTTCCGGTAGAAGAAGCCCAAATTGTCGTAGCCGACCTTCTGTGCGATCTCGTAAATAGGAAAGTCTGTATTGGTCAGATAAAAACAGGCCTGGCACATTTTTTGCAGAATGACCAACTCTTTGAAAGTGCGTCCGGTTTCCTTTTTAATGAAAGCGCTAAGATAATTCGGGTGGAATCCGAAGTGGTCAGCGGTGCTATGCAAAGTTACGGTCAGGTAGTTTGCTTCCAGATAATCCAGAATGTCCACGATTTTCCACTGACTTTTGGCCTTTGGGGAAAAGCTTTGACTGCGGTACTGTCGAAGAATTTCGCAAAACAGTACGATCATATAGGCATCGATCATTTTGTCACTGCAGATCTGTGGGTCATAGTACTCGCAGAGGATGCTCTGGATGACTGCATGGATGGGCGTTTCCTCCCGATTATGGAACAGCAGGTACTGGTCGTGGGCTGCATCTGAAGATAGGGCATTGATCAGAAAACCGTTGATGATGCCATTGTTGCCCAGCCGCTGCAAAAAGCCCTGCGTCAGATATTCCTTTTTCATTTCAATCGTAATGACGATATCGTTGTTGCCCAGAGGCTGGATGCTGTGAGGAACATGGGTATCCAGCATACAAATATCGCCTTGTGCCATTTGAATACTCTGACCATTGATCACCTGAGTGCAATGCCCGGAATATACATACAAAAATTCGATCACCGAGTGGATATGCTCTGGGATGACGGTAAAACGGGACTCCTTGTTGACACAGACCGAACGATTTTTCAAAAGGCTTCCGAAATTGAACTGGTACATCTCCCGCCCGTTATAGATTACTTTGGGGATATTGCGATAACGGGGCGACAGCTGTGGGGGATCTTCTTTTAGGTGCCGCTGTTCCGATTCGGTGTATTGGAATAGAAATATTTCCAGCTGTTGATGGGTCATGGTATCACCTCAAAGCAAGCATATCATATTAAGTTTGGTAAGTGAAGTCCTTTTTTGTGGAAATTGAAAACTTTGTCGAAATCCGGTATGATAAGGATGCCGGCAAGAGAAAGAACGAATGCAGGCTGCACGCGTTGGAGGCATCCGAACGACAGCAGCCTGAAGAAACCTGCGGTGCCCCGCACAAGGAGGACTTTTCATGAGTACAACGAAATCCGAATACACGCAGCTTTGTACAGAAATTCTGGACGCTGTCGGCGGAAGCAAAAATATCAAGAACGTATTTCACTGCATCACTCGTCTGCGCATCGTTCCGGTCAACCGCGATGCTGTAGATATGGATAAATTAAGTAAAGTCAGCGGCATTCTGAAGGTTGTGGAATCCAGCGGTCAGATTCAGTGCGTGATCGGCACCACGGTTCCCGAAGTGTACGAAGAGTTTCTTGCTATGTCTGGTGCAGCGGCAGGCGGCACGGTGGAAGCAGAACCTGCTTCGGATGATGAGCCTGAAAAGAAGCCGAACATCATCACCCGTGGCCTGAATACGCTGGCATCCTGCGTGACCCCGGGTCTGTATGCCATCGTGGCAGGCGGCATGATCAAGGGCGTTGTTTCCCTGCTCACCGCCATCGGTCTGGTGTCCTCCAAGTCGGACATTATCACGGTACTTAATGCTGTAGGCGATGCACCGTTCTACTTCATGCCTTTCATCATCGGTTATGCAGCGGCCAAGCGCTTCAAGGTCAAGGAGATCTTCGGCATCATGACCGCCGGCATCCTGATGTACTCTACATTCCTTTCTCCCGCTGAAGGTGTCACTGGCTATGCCTTTGGCCCCATCAATATTCCTGCTTACAACTACAAGGGTTCCATCTTCCCGGTCATTCTGTCGGTGTGGATCTTCTCTATTATTTTCCACTTCATCGATAAGCATATGCCCAAAAACCTGCGCATCGTCTTTTCCGGTTCGCTGGCCTTCCTGATTTCGGCCCCGCTGTTCCTGGGCTTTGCGGCTCCTCTGGGTAACTGGATCGCTAAGATCATGACTGGCACCTTTGCATGGCTGTTCACCAACGCTGGCCCCTTCGCAGGTGCGCTGTTCTGTGGTATTATCCCGCTGACCATCATTTTCGGCATCAAGGGCTGGTCTGCTGTTGAGCTGAACAATCTGGCAACGCTGGGCCACGACTATATGCTGCCCAACTTCTTCTATTCCAATCTGGCTGTTTCCGGTGCAGTTCTGGCATGGGCCTTTAAGCAGAAGCCCAGCGAGCAGCGTTCTGCCGCGATTTCTACCGGTCTGGTCTGCATCCTCGGCATCACGGAACCTGCCCTGTACGGTATTGCTCTGCCGGAGAAGAAACCCCTGTACGCAGCGATGGCAGGCGGTGCGATTGCTGGTGCCTGTGCGATGCTGATGGGCGTTGTGACCTACGCTTTTTCCATGCCCGGCATCACCAGTATTGCTACTTATGTGGATGACGGCAACAACTTCTTCAAGCTGCTGATCGTTATGGCAATTGCATGGGTGTCTGGTTTCGTGATCTCCTTTGTGATGAACAAGAAAGAGCAGTAAGAGAGCAGTAAGAAAGAACAAATACAAAATATTGAAGGATAGGAGCGTTCAACGATGAAAAACGGATTTCCGAAGGATTTTCTCTGGGGTGGTGCTATGGCATCCTCTCAGGCAGAAGGTGCATTCTTGCAGGACGGCAAGGGACTGGACACGCAGGATCTGCGCTACTTTGACCCCAACTGGACGAAAGAAGAGCGAGCCAAAAAGTCCAATCGCCGCATGAATGATGCGCGTTTTAAAGCTGCAATTGCAGACCTTGAAGATCTGGAACACTATCCGTTCCGTCATGGCATCGACTTCTATAACCGTTGGAAAGAGGATCTGGAGCTGTTCGCCGAGCTTGGCATCAAAGTTCTGCGCACCTCTATCTGCTGGGCACGCATCTTCCCGAATGGTGATGATGCACAGCCTAACGAAGCAGGCCTGAAATTCTACATGGATCTGTTCGATGCCTGCCATGCTCACGGCATCAAAGTGTTCGCTACCATCCTGCACTATAATATCCCGCTGCATCTGGTGACTGAATACGGCGGTTGGAAGAGCCGCAAGACCGTGGAGTGCTATGTGCGCTACACCCGCACCTTGTTCGAGCGCCTGGGTGATCGGGTGGACTACTGGCTGCCGTTCAACGAGTTCAATGCAGGTAAGTTCAATCCCTACAACGGCGTGTGCTTGATCGAGGATCAGGAGAAAGATTATCAGAACGCCATCTTCCAGTGCCTGCACAACCAATTTATTGCCAATGCGCTGACCATCCAACAGGGCCACGAAATTCTGCCCGGCAGCAAGATCGGCGGCATGATTGCCCGCTTCACCACCTATCCCGCCACCTGCAAGCCCAATGATGTGATGCAGATGATCCTGGATGATCAGTATTCCAACTGGTTCTATCTGGACGTTATGACCCGCGGCAAGTACCCCGCTTACATGGAGCGTTACTTTGAACAGGAGGGCATCCACATTGAGTGGCAGCCCGGTGATGCTGAAATTTTGAAGAATAACAGCATCGACTTTGTGGCATTCTCCTACTACTTCTCTCAGGTGTCCACCACCGAGCAGGGTTGGGAAAAGACCAGCGGCAACCTCATTATGGCCAACAAAAACCCGTATCTGGAAACCAGCGAATGGGGTTGGCAGAAAGACCCTGTGGGTCTGCGTGTTACCCTGAATCAGGTGTACGACCGCTACCAGCTGCCGATTTTCATTGCAGAGAACGGTTTGGGCGCTGTGGACAAGGTGGAAGCTGACGGTTCCATCCATGACCCCTACCGCATCGATTACATCAAGGCTCATGTGGAGCAGATGAAGGAAGCCGTCAAGGATGGTGTGGAGCTGATTGGATACACCATGTGGGGCTTCATCGATCTGGTGTCCTGCGGCAGTATGGAGATGTCCAAGCGCTATGGTGTGATCTATGTAGATCAGGATGATGCCGGTCACGGTACGCTGGCCCGCAGCAAAAAGGACAGCTTCTACTGGTATCAGAAGTGCATCGCTACCAATGGTGAAGATTTAGAAGGTTAAATGAAAGCCGAAACCGTGGGCAGGAAACTGTCTGCGGTTTTCGGCGTATTCAGGGAGGGAAAGTTTTATGAATGAACAGACAAAAGCACAGGTAGAAGCATATGCGAAAGAGTGCCAGGCCGAACAACTGGAACTGTTGCGCACGCTGGGCAAAATGCCTGCGCCGACCCGGAAGGAGGATTTCCGTGCAGCATTCTGCCGCGACTGGTTGCGGGCACAGGGGGCGGAGAATGTCCGAATTGATGGGGCCAAAAATGTGATCTGCAAACTTGGCCCGGATACGGAAAATCTGGTTGTGTTTGCTGCGCACACGGATATTGTGTTTCCTGATGTAGAAAATCTTCCCTTGAGGGAAGAAGGCGGCAAGCTGTTTGCGCCGGGCATTGGTGACGACACTGCAAACCTTGTCAACCTGCTGATGGCGGCAAAATATCTGATTCGTAATAAGACGGCGCTGAAGTGTGGCGTGCTGGTGGTAGCCAATGCCTGCGAAGAAGGTCTGGGCAATCTGGACGGTACCAAGGCGCTGTTCGCCGAGTACGGCACCCGGATTCAGGGATTCTATTCATTTGACATTTATATGCCGCTGTGTTGCAGCAGCGCGGTGGGTTCATATCGTTATAAGATCACCTGTACCACTCCCGGTGGACATTCCTATGCCAATTTTGGCAATCCCAGCGCCATTCAGCTACTGTGCGGGCTTGTGAACGAACTGTATCAGATTCAGCCGCCTACCCGTTCCCGCACCACTTACAATGTTGGCCGCATTGAAGGCGGTACGACTGTCAACTCCATTGCGCAGCAGGCATCCATGTTGTATGAGTTTCGCTCCATGGCGCAGGACTGTCTGGAAGAGATGGAAGAAAAATTCCACCGTGCCGTGGCTCACTGGGAAGGCCGCGGTGGCAGCTTTGAAGTGGAACTGCTGGGCATCCGCCCCGGCAACGGCCCAGTTGATCCGGAAAAACTCCGGCAGTTTACCGAAAAAAGCAAGGAGATCATTCGTACCTTCACCGGGAGGGAACCCGATGAAACACCCAACTCCACCGACAGTAATATTCCGCTTTCGCTGGGCATTCAGGCCAATACTATTGGTACGATAGACGGCGGATTGGCACATACCCGGCAGGAGTGGGTGGATATTGCCAGCCTGCCTACAGGACTGAAAATCGTTTTGGGACTGATGCTGGAGTATAAAAAATCTTGAGCCACTTCTTATAACAAACCCCACAGGCTGGATTTTATATCAGACCGGTGGGGTTTGCCTATTTCCGGTTATAGGTAAAAGCCCTCGACTTCTGTGTGGAGGTCAATGGCTTTTCTACATCGTTGAGAATCGTTTGCAACTGGTAATGGAGAAGAACTTTTGATGAAGATAGGTATATTGAGGTAGAATCCTATAATTGATGTTTTGGGATTGCTATGGTAAAATAAAAATGATAGCTATATACAAGAGGACATGACCTATTACCATTTGCGGAAAGAGGGCTGGAAAATGTATTTTGAGCGTACAGAGATTCAAAATTTCAAAGGCATTGAGAAGATGGACTTGGAATTTTCGTCTGGGGTTAATCTGCTTATCGGTAACAATGGTGTTGGTAAG
The DNA here is from genome assembly GCA_963660915.1 of Bacteroides sp. CAG:927. GTDB lineage: Bacteria > Bacillota > Clostridia > Oscillospirales > Oscillospiraceae > UMGS1766. The sequence continues at coordinate 8,112 of CAVLAO010000064.1, forward strand.
ACCACTGTGCTAGAGGCATTGGCTCTCTCGATACAGACCTATTTTAGCCGGATGAATGACATTACGAAGAAAAGCATCAAAAAGGATGATGTCCATTTTACCAGCAACCTGGTTGGTGATGCTTCACAACACCGGGTGTATTCTAATCCAACGGTCCTAAAAAGCAAAATCAATCTTGACGGTGTGGAGTATTCGAGTGAAATTTCAAGAGAAGATGAAACGAACGCTACTCGTACAAAATATACCGGAAAAGAGCTTGCAGTAGCAGGCAGAGAACTTCTGAACTCGCAGGAAGCGATTCTCCCGGTAATTTGCTATTTCAGCACATCGCGAGTTGTTGATACCCAAAAGGTATCAACAAATACGGTTGGCAAGAATAAGCTGAATGACCGCCGATGCGGTTATATTGACTGCTTGAATGCGACTCTTGATAGAAAGGCTCTCACAGACTGGGTTTTCAAAATGGCAATGGCCGAATATAAAAAAGGGGCATCCGTTGCTGAATATGAGGCGTTTAAGAAAGCAGTTGGAATCTTCATGCAGAAAATGAATGATTTGGATGAGATTCCATTGGTAGAGTATACTCGTAATTTTGAGGACATTACCTATACCGAAGATGGTAAGACGATGCTGGTCAACTATCTGAGTGCAGGCTATCAGTCTCTTCTGTGGATGCTGATGGAGATTTCTTTCCGCATTGCGTTGCTGAACCCGGAACTGTCTGATTACAGTCAGGCGGAGGGAATCGTATTGATTGATGAAATTGATATGCACCTGCATCCGAGATGGCAATGGAAAATTTTGGACGCGTTGCACAGCTCTTTCCCGAAAGTACAGTTCATTGCTGCAACGCACTCACCAATTATTATTTCATCTTTCAAAGATGCGAAACTCTTGTCTATCGGAGAAAATGGCGTAGAAGAACTCAGCGGAGCATATGCATATTCGATTGATGATGTTGTGGAGTATAAGCAGGGGAGCTTTGGTATCCCCCAAGAATTACGGCAGCTAAAACAGGAATTTGAGGATGCTTTTTATCTGAGAGATAAGGAAAATTCACAGAAAGTCGTGGATAAGATGAAAGAACTCTTTGGAGCGAGCAATACGGAAGTAAAGCGTGCAGAAGCGAAGATGCAGATGAGAAAGAACTGGAATTGAAATGATCTACGTTGAAAAAGCTCCATGTCCAGAGGACATTCAGGAGGATTTTGCAAATCAGAAAGCAAAACCTGAATGGAATAGCATACCGGAAGAACCGAATAGAGAACAGACTAAAATTCTGCGTGAAGAGTTTTTTGATAAGCTGAATAAAGACCGTCTTAGAAAGGTGCTTGTCAAAGAACAGCATGGATTGTGTGCTTACTGCATGTCAAGGATAGAGGATACGGTAGACAGCACGGTCATAGAGCATTGGTATCCATTGAGCAAAAGCAAAGAAAAAGCTTTGCAATACGAAAATCTGTTAGCTTCGTGCTATGGTGGACAGAAAAAGGCCGTAAACGATGCACGTCGCATTTGTTGCTGCGATGCTAAAAAGCATGATGCAATTATTGATGTTGACCCTCGAAATTAGCGAATGATGGAAAACATTGTGTACTATTCAGATGGCAGGATTGACTTTTTGGGAACGTATGCGACCCGTACAATTCGGAATAAGCTTCGCCATGACCTTTGGCATACGCTTGGCTTGAATGGCAGCGTCAAAAATGATGGAACGATGCTGGCGGACACTGCAACCGAACTTGTGAAGAAGCGAAAGGACACCTATGCGGCAGCAGAAGCAATGTTAGAGGTACTGGAAGAGGATGGGGAGTTATCCGCAGAGAAAATTGAAGAAGTCATCGCCGATATGAAGTCTAAGGACATTTGGGATGAGTACATAGG
>CAVLAO010000065.1:0-5721 GCA_963660915.1 Bacteroides sp. CAG:927
GATTCAGCCTGTCTCGGAAGATCGGAAAGAGGAAGTGCGTTTTGCGCTTGATGTGAAGGGACTGGCAGCAAAATTCAAACCATGCGTTCCGAAACCGGATAAAAAAGGAAAAATTCTACTGTCGCCAGATAAAATTAAAATCATCCGAAAGCATGTGGTTGAGGCAAAAACATTAGAAAAAGAACAACGCAGTGAATACCCGCAGCTTGATGTTGAGCCGGATGAAAAGCACGTGACATTAAATGAACAAAAACTCGATTTGAACCCTCCGAGGGCCGAAGTTGAGAAAGATGTGGAATTGTTCCTGCGTTATATGGATGGGTATGAAAAATTCCATGGAGATCATGTCGGGATGCAGTTCCGATATTATGAATTTGCAAACTGGTTCTTCTGCTCTCCATTCATGGCTTGTATGAGGGATATGGCAGTTCGATACAATCAGAACACATTGCCTTATCCGGTGTTTGGGCTTGTTTATGGACAAAGCAAGGCAGGAAAAACGAGCTTTCTGGAAACACTTCTAAAAATGATGATCGGCCAAAAGACAAAGATTTCTGCACCCGATTTTACGCGATCCAGCATTGATAGCCTTAAACAAACGGTGCATGGAGCGCCGATTATTGTGGACGATCTGACAAATACAAGATTCAGTCAACATGCGATCGAAACAATCAAGAATGATGATTTTGGCATTGTGGAGCATTTGGTAAACTATCCGGCTGTTGTAATCAGTGCAAACGAGGATGTCAAAGCTGTTGCGCCGGAAGTGATTCGCCGAACAGTGATCTGTCGTGTTCAGGCAGGACTGACCAATACAGAAGTGATGAGCAGCAATGTTGTGCGTACGGTTCAGCGGGAGGTTGGAACGGCGCTTTACCGGGAGTATCTGCGGAGGATGCTCGAAATTGTGCCGGAGTTGCTGGAAATGATGAAGGATGATGAACAGGATGAAGCGCCTGATATTCTGAAAGCATCGTCACAGGCTCTTATGGATATTTTCAAAGAGTATGGACCGAAAACACTGCCAGAATATATTCGAGTTTTGAGCCTTGAAGATTATTTCAGCGAGAAAGTAACGGGAAGCTACGCAATAAAAACAATTCAAAATGCATGGAAAACGAGCAAGGACTCGTTTGAAATTTATCCCCGAACAAATGAACTCTGCTATAATGCGGGTGCGACATATGAGGCAGACAGAATTTTGAAAGAATTGCCGGAAACGTTGGAAGTACGGAAGTCCAGAGACTGCCTGATGATGAATCTGGAAGAAGCGCAGAAGTTCTTTGGTATCACTTTCAAGAAACCGTTATTTCCGTGGCTTTCAAAGATTTTTGCATAAAATGCTTTAAAAGAGATACTTATTGGACTTCGCTTTCGATAGAATAAGCCTCAGAAGAGAAAATATATATTTCTGAGGAGGATAAAACGATGTCAAACGGTGATTATGGCTACTTCGGCAAAGGTGATACGGGCTATGCCCAATACATGACGGCGTTCAACCGCAACTTCGGCAGCTCGTCCGGTGGCGGCGGTGGTGGAGGAAACCACAATAATGGCGGTGGCGGCGGAGACGGCAATGGATGCGGCTGTCTGATTGCTATTGCAGTGGTCGTGGTTTTGATTCTGATCGTCATGGGCGGCTGAATGAATCCCTGCAGGCATATGCTGCCTGTGGGGATTTTTTGAATCTGCTTGTAGAAACCGGCAGTCTGTGGTAGGATGGAAATATAGCAATCCAACTTTTTATTCGATGGCAACATCGTTGAATTGCATATCGCAAATATGCGGTTTTGATGTATGCTGCTTTTGCCTTGCGAGAAAGAAAAACAGGAGGGCTTGCACATGGTTTTACTGGTCGTGGATACGCAGAAAGGTATTGTGGATGAACGACTGTATGCGTTTGAAAAGTTTGTCGGCAACATCAAAGAACTGATCCAAACCGCCCGCGAACAGGGAATAGATGTCATCTATGTCCAGCATGACGATGGGCCTGGCACCGGCTTTTCCATCGGGGACGATGAGTTTGAGGTCTACTCTGAGTTCACTCTGTTGCCGACCGAAAAGCGATTTATCAAGACCGTATGCAGTGCGTTCAAAAAAGAAAGCGGCCTGCTGGAATATCTGACGGAAAAGGGCGAGAAAGATGTGATGGTCTGCGGCATCATGACCGACTTCTGCATCAATGCAACGGTGGAAGCAGGCTTTGAGCATGGCCTGCACATGATCGTTCCTGCCTATGCAAATTCCACGCAGAACAACGAGTATATGACAGGGGAGCAGAGCTACTGCTATTACAATGAATTCCTCTGGCCGGACCGCTATGCCGATTGCGTGCCTATGGATAAGGCACTGGAATTACTCAAAAAGTGAGGAGGCATCTACCATGATTCCCGAAAAAATCAAGAATCAGATTCAGGTCGTGCAAGGGGACATTACCAAGCTGGACTGTGACGGCATCGTGAATGCAGCCAACCGCAGCCTGTTAGGTGGCGGCGGCGTAGATGGAGCCATCCACCGGGCAGCGGGGCCGGAGCTGCTTGCTGAGTGTCGTACGCTGCACGGTTGCCGCGCCGGCAAAGCAAAAATCACCAAGGGCTACCGGTTGAAAGCAAAGTATATCATTCATGCGGTGGGGCCGATTTATTCCGGCGCAGCAGAGGACGCGGTGCAGCTGGCGGACTGCTACCGCAATTCGCTGGACCTTGCCAAGGAGCATGACATCCACAGCATCGCATTTCCTGCAATTTCGACCGGCGTGTATGGTTATCCGCTGGAAGATGCCACGGAGATTGCAGTCAAAACAGTGGCACGGTGGCTGGAAACTCACGCGGATTACGCAATGCAGGTCATTTTCTGCTGCTTTGATGCCCGGACGGAGCGGGTGTATCGGGATAAACTGTAATCAATCGAGGTGCGAGGAATGGGCTTTTTCAAAAAGCTGTTTACCGGAATCGGTTTTGCGGCGGGATTTCTGTTCTACGGATGCTTGTCGGTGATTGTGTATGCGTCTCGCGGGCGGCATAAACCCCGCCATCGGCGCAGCGTTTTTTGGAATACGCTGGAGCGTTACCTGATCTTTTCATGGATTTACGATGGTGTGCGCAGCAGCCGAAAATGGGCGGAAAAGTCTTATTATCAGCGCACCGGCGGCGATTTCTGGCAGGCGCAGACACAGGCTCGGCCGGCGAAGCCGAAGAAAACCAGCGCTGCTTCTGCGGTGAAGAAAGCATCAGTGGCACAAAGCAGCGTCAAAAATGTGCCGGCACCAACGACGGCAGAGCATAGCGCTTCCGCTGCTGGCGAAGGGAAGCACGATAAACGGTCAACGCCGGAGCCGGATTCCAAGTCGGAATGTGCTGCACCGCAGCCGGAAGCCAAAGAAGTACATGAAAAGTCTGCGCAGGAAGTGGAAGCAGAGCGGCAGCGGAAACTGGAAAATCTGCGTGCTGCAATGCAGAAGCAGATCTGCGCCATTCATGCAAATGTGGAACTCCCGGCGGGAGGTCAGAATAGCGGCGAGACCGTGGAGCAGAAGCTGCATCTCCTGTTGTACAAGGCGGCATTGCCGGAAAGTGACCTGAATCAGGTACTGGGTGAGCTTCGGACGGAGCGCAGGCGGCAAAAAGCTGAGTATCAGGGTGCGCCTTTTGCAGACGTGTTTCTGGTAAACCTGATCCTGTCCGATGAGGACAGTGAGCGGGCCTGCATCGTGGATGTGGGGGATACCGGCATGAGCTATGTCATCCCGTGGAGCAGCATCCCGAAAGAACTGCAGGAGCCGCTGCACCGCTATGTATCACAAGCGGAAGGAAAACTCTGCGGCTACTGCAAGGAAGAACTTTGCAACAGCGAAAACGGCAGAATGGTCGTGGAGCTGTATCTTGGCAAACAGGATGGGCACAGTTCCCGAATCCTGTACTGAAAATGGAGAAAAACGTTGAAATACAGAGAAGTCGCAGACGGCATTTTTCTTGACCGTCCCAACCGCTTTATTGCCCATGTGGAAGTGAGTGGAGCGGTAGAAACCGTCCATGTCAAGAACACCGGGCGGTGCAAAGAACTGCTGCTGCCCGGCACGGCGGTACGGCTGGAAGTGTCGGACAACCCCAAGCGCAAGACGAAATACGACCTTGTGGCGGTGTACAAGCAAGGCCTTGGCTGGGTGAACATGGACAGTCAGGCACCCAACAAGGTGGTAGGAGAGTGGCTGGCAAAACGGAACTTGGACCTTGTCCGGACGGAGTTTGCCTATGGTAAGTCCCGCATCGACTTTTACATGGAAAAGGGTGAGCAGAAGTATCTGCTGGAGGTCAAGGGCTGCACGCTGGAAGTGGATGGCATCGGTTACTTCCCGGATGCCCCCACCGAGCGCGGCGTGAAGCACCTGCACGAACTGGCACAGGCGCAGCAGGCAGGGTATCGGTGTGCAGTAGCCTTTGTGGTTCAGATGGAAGGCATTACCGAAGTGCGGCCAAATGTCAGCACTCAGCCGGAATTTGGCACGGCACTGGCCGAAGCCAAAGCCGCAGGTGTGCGGGAGCTGTTTCTGCTCTGCCATGTCGGGCGTGACAGCTTGGAAATCGTGGAGCAGCGAGAAGGATGAAAAATTTCCAAAAAACCTCTTGACCCTGACGCAGCGTCATAGCGTATACTGTGGCTGTCGCAAGGGAGGACAACAAGATGATGACAGTGAACGAAGTGAGCAAACGAACCGGTGTGAGCATCCGAACCCTGCAGTATTACGACAAAATCGGCCTGCTGCGCCCGGCGGGCCGTACCGAAGCGGGTTATCGTCTGTACGATGATGCCGCATTGGAACGCTTGCAGCAGATTTTATTGTTCCGGGAGCTGGAATTTCCACTGAAGGATATCCAGAAAATCGTGGAGAACCCAGCTTTTGACCGGCAGAAGGCACTGGAACAGCAGATCACACTTCTGACACTGAAAAAACAGCATCTTGAAGATCTGATCGGCCTTGCGCAGAAAATTCAATCCACAGGAGGAAATGTTATGGACTTTACCGCATTTGATACACAGAAGATCAAGAAGTATGCCGAGCAGGCCAAAAAGGAATGGGGCGACACGCCGGAATACAAAGAGTTTGAGGAAAAAACTGCCCATAAGACCGAGAAAGAAGTCAAAGATATGGGCAGTCAGCTGATGGACATCGTGGCGGCATTCGGCGGGATGCAGAGCAAGGACCCGGCAGACCCTGAGGTGCAGGCACAGGTGAAGAAGCTGCAGGAGTTTATCACAGAGCACTACTACAACTGTTCCAAGGTGATCCTGAATCAGCTGGGGCAGATGTATGGCGCAGGTGGAGCATTTACGGAAAACATCAATGCCGCCGGTGGTGCCGGTGCCGCAGAATTTGCACAGAAAGCCATTGAAATTTATTGTAAGTGAGCCGGAAAAAAGCTTTGCGTGATTCAGTCACAGAAATTGTAACTAGGAAATGTTATCATATAGGCACAAGAAACACACCGATAACATTCCGATGGAGGATTTCAATATGAAGGCAAAGTTTTACATCTGCAATCACTGTGGCAATCTCGTTACCACCATCCACAATGCCGGCGTTCCGCTGGTCTGCTGCGGGGAGAAAATGAAAGAGCTGGTTCCCAATACGGTGGAAGCCAGCGGCGAGAAGCATCTGCCGGTGGCGGAGCTTTCCGGCAGCAGCCTCACGGTTACGGTAGGCGCGGTGGAACACCCCATGGT
>CAVLAO010000065.1:5862-9994 GCA_963660915.1 Bacteroides sp. CAG:927
CATCCAGTGGCTCTTTGTGGAAACCGAAAACGGCGGGCAGATCCGCTATCTGAACCCGGGGCAGGCTCCAAGGGCTGTTTTTGAACTGGGCAGCGAAAAACCAGTGGCCGTTTACGCATACTGCAACCTGCATGGCCTTTGGATGACGAAACTCTGATAAAATCAATGCAAGCGGGGAGTGATTTGAATGTCACTCCCTGTTTTTTGATGAGAATTTAATGTGGTTGGAGCATCTTTTCCTTTGGCGGGTACAATGAAGCAGCAGACCAGAGTGGTATCCGTAAGAATAGGAGACTTGCAACGAAACTTAAAACTGACTTGCAACAAACTTGCAATCTACGGATAAGCTGCGTGTAAGAGCTTTATGTGGTTCTTTTGGTTCAGAACAGCGTGTGAATGGGATGGATAAAATGAATGGACACGCTATATGCGTTTATTAAATGCTAATGGCGTTTGATTTCTTGCGCTGAATCGTGAAAATAGCACATGTGAAAAACGTAGAAAATTTGATATATTTGTGCTGCAAACTAAGACATATTGATGCTTTTGAAACAATTTTATAAAGAAATATGCGCGATTTGAGCGCAGATATTCATTCTTGTGAGTTTGTTGTTCGAATTTGTCACGGTGCGACGCAAAACAGGACTTGACGGAAGAAACGCTCTGCGGTAACTTATGAGCAAATTCGCGTTTATGGAGCGCAGCGGAACAATGAAAGCCCCAGTGGGGCTTTTAAGCGACCGAACGGTCCGCACTTGCGGATGGAGGGGCTTTGCCCCGACAAGTTCGCTTTTGTGAAATAAAGTTGGATTTGAATTTTTATACACTTTTTTGGCATGAAAAAAGAAGAAAGCATCTTTACCACAGGGAGGATTGAAAGTAAAACCCAGTTCCTCCGCCCAAACCGCTGCATGGCAGCAGAAAGGACGACCGAATATGAGTTATGACAAAGTGCAAGTTGGTAACAGAATCCGTGGCAGCCGCCTCGAAAAGGGCTGGACGCAGGAACAGCTTGCAGCAGAAGCTGAAATTTCAGTGCAGCAGCTCCGTGCTCTGGAAAAAGGACAGCGTAATTTGGGAGTAGACCACTTGGGACGCCTGTCGGATGCAATGGGAGTCAGCAGCGATTTCCTACTCAAAGGCTGTTCTGAAAACAGCACATTGGTTTGCCAGATGCTGGATGACCTCAAGAAAAAATTGCAGCCATCGAAGTAAATCGCAGAAAAATGAGCGGTTTTGCTACCAAAACAGTATATTTTAGTGCTTTACAGTGATGAAAGCACTTGCTATAATATCGCCATGGCGCAAGCTTCAGTTGCGCAAGAGGGAAAAATTGCCTGAAATGCATTAAGGGCTGATAAATACTCTGAGAGCTGCTCATAAGAACAGCTCCATCGAGTCGCGGTCATTGTGCATTTTCGGTTAGAAACAGGCCGGGACTCGGAAAAGGGTCTCGGCCTGTTTGCGTCTCCAGCACAAAGGAAAGGATTGAACAATGCGATTTGATGCGAAAGAATTCGGCAGCCGTATCCGTGATTTGCGGAAAAAGAAAGGGATTACGCAGGAAGAACTGAGCACGATGCTGAATGTCAGCACGAACCATCTTGCAAAAGTGGAAACGGGCAGCCGATGCTGCTCGATTGAACTGTTACAGGACCTTTCGTCCTGTCTGAATGTCAGAACGGACTATCTGCTGAACGGAAATGCACCGCATAACAACCATCTGAGGGAGAGGCTGACTTTTCTTGCACAGGAATTGGAGAAAATTACGGCGGACCTCCCGGTATGGGGATAAGGAAAAGCAGAATCCTCTTTTTCAATGCCGAAAAGCGTGGTAGAATAAAGGCGAAGCGGAGGAGGACACTGCAATGGACTGGTCGAAGGCAGATTGGAAGCTGTTTTATGCACGCATCGGGGAATGGCAGGAAACATATATAAAACGCTTGAATGAACAATATATTGAGATTTTAAGCGGAGATGGCTTGGCCTCAGAAAAATTCTGGAAGTTGAATCAGCGTATTCAAGAGGATAGGAAATGTCTTGGTGTAAAGATGTCACTTCGAAAGCCGGATGTTGCATTGACACTTGCCAATCTGCTAAATGAGAACATTATCTCATCGGATGACCTAAATGGCTTCAGCAAGGAATTGAAGGAAGCCGTAAAACAATTGAGGACAAGACTTGCCGAACGAGAATAAAAAGGAAAGTGACTACCCAACAATGAAAATTTTAGTCAGTGCCTGCCTGCTGGGCGAAAACTGCAAGTACAGCGGCGGAAACAATCATAATCAGGCGGTCTGCGATTTTGTGCGGGGGCATCAGGTCGTTCCGGTTTGTCCGGAGGTTTTGGGCGGTCTGCCCACACCCCGGTGCCCGGCGGAGATCGTGCAGGGCGTTGTCAAGAATAAAGAGGGCGTCAATGTGGATCGCGAGTTCCGGGCAGGCGCGGCGAAAGCGCTTGCCATTGCAAAAGAAAACAGGGTGGGACTTGCCATCCTGCAATCTCGCAGCCCTAGCTGCGGCGTGAAGGAAATCTACGATGGAACGTTTTCCGGAACAAAGATTCCGGGACAAGGCGTTTTTGCAAAGATGCTGACGGACGAAGGTATTCGCATTCTGGATGCCGGGGAGCTGTCGGAACAATAAATTAAAAGGGGAAAGTATAAAATGATCATTCGGAATGCAGTCGCAAGTGACATTGACGCCGTGGAAAAGCTGTATGATGCTATCCACACGGCAGAAGAAAACGGGAAGCAGACAATCGGGTGGATAAGGGGTGTCTATCCGGTGCGCAAAACAGCGGAAATGGCTCTTGCACGGGGTGATTTATTTGTGCTGGAAGATACCGGAGAAATCCGCGGAACGGGCATTCTGAACAAGATTCAGGTGGATTCTTATGCGGAGGGCCATTGGGAGCATGAGGCACCGGATGAGCAGGTCTGCGTGCTGCATACCCTCGTTATTGACCCGGACAGCGCAGGCAAGGGGTACGGCAGAGCGTTTGTTGAGTATTATGAAACCTATGCACGGGAAAACGGCTGCACAGAACTGCGCATTGATACAAATGCCCGGAATACGGTGGCACGCGCTATGTACAAAAAGCACGGCTATACGGAAATTGGAATCGTCCCGACGGTGTTCAATGGCATTGAGGGCGTTCAATTGGTGCTTCTGGAAAAATACCTGGGGAAATGAGAAAGAAAATGCCTATCAGACTGATCTGCAGCGACATTGACGGTACATTGCTGCAATACGGCAAAAAAGATCTGGAAGGCGAGATTTTTGAATAGATACGGGAGCTGCATCGGCGCGGGATTCTGTTTTGTCCGGCGTCCGGGCGGCAGTATACCAGCCTGCGCAAACTTTTTGCACCGGTGGCAGACTGCTGTGTGTTCCTCTGCGAAAACGGCGGTGTGATTTACAAGGACGAGCAGTGCATCGCCAAGAACCCGATGCCCCGTGCGCTGGCCGAAGAAATTGCCAACGACCTGTGGACCCGCAGTGACGGGCAGGGCGAAGTGATGCTTTCCGGTCAGAATACCGGCTACCTGATGGAACGTGGGATGGGAATGCTCAAACGCATTCAGTTCATCGGGAATCATTACCAGATCATCCATGATCCCTCCGAGGTGCCAGAGGACATCACCAAAGTGGCGGTTTACCTGCATGAGGGCTCCCACCTATATGCAGACCGTTTTGTGTCCCGCTGGGGAAAAGTGGTAAACTGTGCCGTGGCAGGGCCATATTGGATCGATACAACTTCTGCCAACAAGGGTATCGGCGTGCGCAGCATCTGCAAGACGCTGGGCATCGAACTGGCGGAAGTCATGGCCTTTGGCGACAACTATAATGAGGTGCCCATGCTGGACATTGTGGGCACACCCTACATTATGGACGGTGCCGCCGCACCGTTGCGGAAAAAGTACCCGAACCACACGCCCTGCCCGGAGGATGTGCTGCGGGAGTTTTTGAAGCAAGAATGAATTTATGAACACAGACGTGTGAAGTCGCAACCCGGAATATTGCGCTTGTTTTAGGGCAGTGATATACTTAAATTACATTACAGAAAGGAGTCTGCACTTATGGAAGAAGTCGAAAAGTTTCTGAAAGAAGCGGAAACATATTATCTGGC
>CAVLAO010000066.1:0-2295 GCA_963660915.1 Bacteroides sp. CAG:927
AACTAAAGGCGCGGATTCGCGCACTGATTCGACGCTCCGGAATGAAAGAAAAACAGCAGAAAAAAGTCGATTCCGAGATTTTGACTGTGGGCGGCTTGAGCTTGGATTTGGCAAAGCGCATTGCAAGAAAAGAGGAGATTGAGGTTTCGCTTACGGTTCGTGAGTTCGATTTGCTGGAGCTTTTTATGCGGAATCCGGGCCGCGTATACAGCAGAGACAGCCTGCTCGATCTTGTTTGGGGCTATGATTTTGAAGGAGATCCTCGAACGGTGGACGTTCATGTTCGACGGCTTCGGGAAAAAGTAGAGAAGGATTCGGCGAATCCGACCATTATTTGTACGAAGTGGGGCGTCGGATATTATTTAAATCAGAGTTGAGACAAGGCAGATGAAGGACAACATGGCGGATAAACAGAATCATCACACGCCACTGCATCGCAGCATACAGATTAAGTTCGCAATCTCTTATTTGGTATTGATTCTTTCGGTTTTGGTGTTGCTGAATACCTACCCCATATTCACATCGCAGGATTTGGTATTTAAGACAAAACAGACTTCTATGCAAAATCAAGCGGCTGTGATTGCGTCAACCGTTGCTTCCCTCGGGGAACTTACGCAGGACGGGGTGGCACAAGTGATGGAGATGTTGGATGAAAGCGGCATAACCAGAGTTCTGGTGACAGATCCGGACGGCTTAATCTTGTACGATACGGAAACAAAGGGGGCAGCCAGGCGTTATGCGATGCTGCAAGAGATCAGTCGCGCACTGAGCGGAAAGGACGTTTTTGCCTCATCCTATCGGGATGGCGTATTTCGAAGTTCTGCCGCAACTCCGGTTCAATATCGCAACGCGGTAATTGGAGCGGTCTATCTCTATGAATATGACAGTGAACAGGGTGGAATTATTGTTGGGCTGCGGCAAAATTTGCTGCGCATTTCTATCATCTTAGTTGCTTTGGCTGCTCTGCTTAGTCTGCTCTTAGCCCGTACGATGACGCGACGGATCAGTCGAATGATTTCAGGAATCAATCGGTGGGCAGACGGAGTTTATTCTACGCGATTGAATGTATCCGGTCAGGATGAATTGACGGAATTAGCGAGTGCATTCAACGAACTGACTGAGCGGTTAGAGAAGACAGATGCGGTAAGAAAACGCTTTGTAGCGGATGCATCACACGAATTAAAAACACCGCTGGCCTCCATTAAACTTTTGACTGATTCGATCAATCAAAATGTGGATATGGATGAAGAAACTATCCGGGATTTCGTGTCAGACATTGGGACGGAAGTGAATCGATTGACTCGTATCACGGAGGAACTGCTCGCTTTAACCAGAATGGATAATGGAAAAGAAATTCATCATCGAATGGTTAATTTGGCGGAAGTCACGGAAGATGCCCTGCGTATGCTGACTCCTATCGCAGAGGAGAGCAAGGTTTGTATTCATTCGGAATTAGAAGCAAATTGCAACGTTTTGTCTTCTGCAGATGAAATGTATCAGGTTGTTTTCAATTTGGTTGAGAACGCGATAAAATATAATGTTGCCGACGGTGAGGTTTGGGTTGCCCTGCATTGTGAATCCGATCAGGTGATTCTTGCTGTTGCAGATTCAGGTATTGGTATTCCGGATGAGGATAAGGAAAAGATCTTTGACCGATTTTATCGCGTGGACAAAGCCCGTTCCAGAGAAGCGGGGGGGACCGGATTGGGATTGTCAATTGTGCGGGAAACGGTTGCAGCCAGTGGCGGAACAATTGAAGTTGCAGATCGCTCTGGCGGCGGAACCGTGTTTCAAGTGCGCTTTCCGCTGCTGAAGAAAGAGGCTGAAACAGAATGAAGCAGAAAATTCTGGCACTGATGTTGGCAGCTGCATTAATTTGCTTGTCAGGCTGCAGTAAAAATGCAGAAAAAAACAATGCAATACAGGTTTATTTTCTTTCCGCTGCAGATCTGCTTTCCGGTTCGGCGATTGATTCGGAAACGCAAACATGCACCGAATTAACTGTACCTACCGTAATGGAGAAGTTGCTGCAATCGCCGAAAGATACCACACGGTTGACAGAATTCGCTCCGAGTGGAACAGAACTTTTAGGTTGGTCCGTGACAAATGGCGTTGCAAACGTGAATTTATCGGAAAACTTTGGCCAATTGACGGGCATCAATCTTACAAAAGCAGAATACTGCATCGTATTGACGTTAACACAGTTGGATGGCGTTGATTCTGTATTTATTACCGTAGGCGGAAAGACATTGCCGGGAGCGGCAGCGAATGCACTTTGCGCCGATGATGTATTGC
>CAVLAO010000066.1:2305-9375 GCA_963660915.1 Bacteroides sp. CAG:927
GTATTGCTGTACGGTGAAACAGACGACCCAATTACAGGAGAAGAACTTCTCTATTTTCCGTTGGAAGACGGAACCGGACTGGGGAGCGAGAAAAGAATGCTTTCTGCGGCATCAAGTGCTACGGTTGATTTGGCAAATGTGATTTTAGAACAGCTTATGGCTGGACCAAGTGATGAAACTATGTCTGCATTTTTGCCCGCGGGAGGAAGAATCTACATCTCATCTGTTCGGCAAGAGATATGTACGGTCACAATGGATAAGACAATGTTGGAAAGTATTTGTCAGCCAACAGAGCTACATGAGTTAAAAATTTATGCAATTGTCAATTCTCTGTGCCAACTGGATGATATTTCGGCAGTTTGCTTCCGTGAGAATGGAAGCCCGATTGAAGGCTGGGCAGACACTTACACGGAAAAGGTGATGTAAAAACGCGAGTGCACTCTGCTTAGGTGCACTCGCGCAATTTTTTCTGAATTGATTTTAGATCGTCGAACGTTTCCGGGCGTTTGCTTTCGTCGCGAAGCAAGGCGGAAGGATGATAGATCGCGGTCATCCAAATGCCGTCTTTTTGCACCCACTGACCATGCTCTCTGGTGATTTTATAGTCGGAACGGATCAAACGGCAGGCGGCAATGCGCCCAAGACAGACGATAATTTTCGGCTGAATGATGCGTAGTTGTTGATTCAGCCAATCGATACATGCATCCTGCTCCGTGTTCAGTGGATCGCGGTTATGGGGCGGACGGCACTTTACGATGTTGCAGATGTAGTATTGATTGCGGGTGAGTCCAATGATGTCCAGCATCTGGTCCAACAATTGTCCTGCGCGGCCAACAAACGGTATGCCCTGTTTATCCTCTTGCTCACCGGGACCTTCGCCGATAAATAGAATGGAAGTATCCGGACATCCATCGCCAAAAACCAGATTGGTTCTCGTGTCAGCTAATGCGCATCGTTGGCAATTAAGGCACTGCTTCTGCAGTTGGAATAGAGCATTACCGTGTTCACTCATAAATCGATCACCTCGAATGGTTTCATACAAATATTATAGCATTGTCCTTATCGGTTGTATACAATGCGGCAAATTTTATTGCTACTGAGGAAAAAATATGGTACGATAAAACAAATCTGGCGTTGTATGCGCGGAATGGGATGTGTTATCCATTGAGAAAATTAAACGGATATTTGCTGGGGCATCCGGGGCTGACTTTGGCACTGATGTGGGTCTTTCTGGCGTTGGCAGTGATTCCCGGAGTTTTAATTACAATTTTTATGCCTGAGATGGGATATTTTAAGTTTTTAGGTATTATTGTTCTCCCTGCTGCGATCGCACTTTACTTGCGTATTTTATATGGTAAGGTGCAGGAAAAACGGCGGGAGGAGCGAAATGCACAGAAGGCGCAGGAAAATCAGGCAAGATACCGCCACAAGAAAAAACGATAAGAATGACAAAAATGAGTAGATGTAAAGAGCTGAGCAATGCTCAGCTCTTTACATCTATATTGCAGCAATTAAAGATGAAAAAAGCCGCAGCGAATGCTGCGGCTTTTTGGCTTGAGGGGAGATGGAGCAGAAATGCTTAGCCGCGGTCAGCAGCGTTGGCATCCTGCATTTTGAACATCGGGATGGTGAAAATCAGACCGACGACAATCAGAACCAGGCACATGATCCAGCCAGCCATATCGTAGCTGGAGTTGATCAGGGAAGCCATGATCTGAGCGGCGAACGCGCAGGGAACCAGCTGGATTGCCATGATGATGCGGTTCGCAGCCTGATATTCGCGGCGGCCGAAAGCGAAGGAGATAGAAGCCGGGTGCATGGTGGGCACGCCGCCGGTCATGCAGGCAACGCCAAAGCCCCACAGAACCAGCATGGGAACGTTGCAGGAGCCGGTGGCGGCAACAGCGCTCTTCTGGGCCATCAGGCCGATGACAGGCAGGAATTCAGTGATGCCCAAAACCAGAGAGGCAACCGGTGTGCCCAGTTTATCATCGATAACACCGAAGATGAAGCTCATGGGGATGCCGAGGATAGCGCCGACAGACAGCCACTTGGTAGCCTGACCAACGAACAGAACCATGGCGCCGGCACCTTCCAGACCACCCATCTTGGTGAAGGCCTCGGCCATAGCGCCGGTGGAGACAACGTCGATATTTGTGACGGCCAGATGGGTGAACCATGCAACCATGGAAGCCATGCAGCAGTTGATGATGAACTGATAGACACCGAAGTTGACGATCATGATCCAGCTCTTCTTCATGGAAAGAACCTGACCAATAGAGAGGTTGATGGAGTCGTCTACTTCGCTCTTAGGAGCTGTTTCGGCTCCATCGGGATGCAGACCCACGTCCTCGGGATAGTCGCGGAGCAGAACGCCGGTCAGAATGGCGATGATGACCAGGACAACGCACAGACCGTAATAGAACGGACGATAGTCGCCGCCCAGCTTATTGGTGATGAAGGTAGTCATCACGGAAGTTCCGATGACGGAGAACAGGGGGCTGCCCAAGGTTACAATGCCCAGCACACGTCCGCGATAGCGGATGAACCAGGATGCAGCCAGCTGGAAGCCGGACATCTGCAGGCACATGCAGGTGCAGCGGACAACAAACAGAGACACAGCGTACAGAGCATAGTTGCCGACGCCGCCGTTGCATTGCAGACCGTTTGCAGCAGCAATGCCCGCGCATCCCAGTGCGGACAAGGCGATGCAGGGAATCAAGGTTTTGCGAACACCGAACTTGATGAAGAAGGTGCCGTAAACCAGGGTCAGTACGATACAGACCAGGTTGCCCACTGTCAGGGGGGCTAGGGTCGCACTGTCACTCCAAGCAGAGAAACCCTGAATGATGTTGATCTGGTCGTTCTGCAGGCCGGAATAAAAGAACATGTAGATAACGCCCAGAATGCAGAACGCGATTGCATAGCGTGCAAATTTTTTGTTTTTAAGCACAGTATGTTCCTCCTCTTAAACTCTTCTTGTCAAGGAAACAGAAATCAATCCGGCATTTGCGCATCATTTGAACGCCCCCCTCTTTAAAGCGTTGTAATAAATGATGAAGCCTTTATACGCTGATTGGTTCTGTTCCAATGCTCCAAATGGAGCTCCCAACGGTAGAATTATACTACATTGTCCACAATGATTAAATAGTTCTTGTTTAAAAAATACAAATTCGACGTTTTGATGAAGTGAATTGTCGGAAAATAATTTTCAGATATTTTTTAAAATGAAAAACATTTAAAACAACCAATTTAAACTAAAAATATAACAATTGGTTGTAAAAAAGAGTGGTAAATCCACAACTAAATCGACTTATATCGAAGTTGCAGAGCAATGAAAAGTCTAGAAATAGTATTAAAATATCAGAATTGCAGTTTCAAAGTATTTCCTGTATAATTACGGTGTTAATAGTGAATAAGGAGATGAATTTATGCGGAGGCGATGGAAGCGGATTGGAATTTTGAGCGTGGCAGTCGGATGTTTGCTTATTTGTGCGGCCTGTGGAAAAAATGACACTCTGCGTTTTGGAACGGGCGGAATTGGCGGAAATTATTACGCTTGCGGCAATGCAATGGCACAGATTTGGGAAGACAATCTGGATTTACAGATCGAGGTTAAAACCACTGCAGGTTCAGCGGCAAACCTACGGCTTTTGCGGGACGGTTTTTTACAGATGGCCATTGTTCAGAGTGATACGTTGTCGGATGCCGTGAAAGGGCAAGGCTCTTTTTCAGGTGAGCCCTGCGATACCGTTCGTGCAATTGCCGGACTCTATACAGAGGAGTGTCAGATCATAGTCCCCCTCGATTCAGAAATTGAGTCCGTAAGTGATTTGTATCAGAAGAAGGTTTCGATTGGTGAGTTGGATTCCGGAGTTATGCGGAATGCAGAACAAATATTGCTTGCAGCTGGGCTGACAACCGATATGATTGAGACAGAGAATTTATCCTTTGCAGATGCTGCGGCCGCTATGAAGGCAGGAGAAATTGACGCATTTTTCTGCACAGCCGGTGCGCCTACAACTGCGGTAGCGGAACTTGCGCGCCAGATGGATATTCGCATTCTTTCACTGGATGACGCGATTGTGAGTTCAGTGATGCGATTGTATCCGGATTATGTTTTGTGTACCATACCGGCGGGAACCTATCAGGGGCAGGATACGGACGTACAAACCTTGGGCGTTAAGGCGGTTTTGGTTGCCAGTACAAAAGTGTCCGATGATGATGTCGAAAAGATGTTGGCGGCCGTGTTTGATTATGCAGATCAACTGCAATACGGTACCGGCGCATGCATGACTTTGGAGTTGCAATTTGCAACGGAAAACGTTTCAGTCGATTTCCATTCCGGTGCAAAACAATATTATAAAGAACATGGGATCAAATTATCTGATGAGGTGACCGAATGAGAACGATTGCGCTGGATATGTATCAGACCTTGGCCCTGGCAGTATGTGTTTTATTTCTGGGTGCATTTTTGAAGAAAAAAATCAATGTCCTGGAAAAATTCTGCATTCCTGCTCCAGTTGTAGGAGGATTGGTTTTTGCAATTGTCTCCTGTACCCTTCATGGACTTGGAATTATGGAATTCACCTTTGATGAAACTCTGAAGACGGTTTGCATGGTTATGTTCTTCACTTCTGTGGGATTTCAGGCAAATGTGGGCGTGTTAAAAAACGGCGGTCGCAGCAGCCTGAGTCTGGTGATTTTTCTAGCAGCGGTGATTGCGCTGATTCTCTCTCAAAATTTTGTATCGGTAGGGTTAGCAAAGGTGATGGGATTGAATCCGTTGTTGGGGTTGTGTACCGGTTCTATTCCGATGGTTGGGGGACACGGCACAGCAGGAGCGTTTGGCCCGGTTCTGGAGGACTTGGGTATCTCCGGTGCCCAGACCATATGCACTGCCGCAGCAACCTTTGGTCTGGTTGCCGGTTCTTTGATGGGCGGACCGCTGGGGCGTAAACTCATCGTAAAAAAAGACCTTTTGAAGACTGCAGTTATGGAAGATGAAGCGCCGTTAGTGGAAGAGGAGAAAAAGCATCGCCGATCCGTCAGCATGTATGCCCCAGCGGCATACCAGATTGCAATTGCAATGGGCCTCGGAACGGCTGTGTCCTGGCTGCTCTCAAAGACGGGAATGACATTTCCTATTTATATTGGGGCTATGATTGTTGCGGCGATTATGCGGAATATCAGCGAATTTACCGGTGCGTTTACGGTTCATATGGGAGAGATCAACGATATTGGCGGTATTTGCCTGTCGTTATTCCTTGGTATCGCTATGATCACGCTGAAGCTTTGGCAGCTGGCATCACTTGCTCTTCCATTGGTTGTTTTACTGTTGGGCCAGGTTTTTTTAATGTACTTGTTTGCTCATTTCGTTGTATTTAATATTATGGGACGGGATTATGATGCTGCGGTTCTGGCTGCAGGCACCTGCGGATTCGGAATGGGAGCGACACCGAATGCCATGGCGAATATGCAGGCAATTACCGATCGTTACGTGGCTTCCGTGAAGGCGTATCTTTTGGTGCCGATTGTGGGCAGCATGTTTGCTGATTTTCTCAACAGCCTGTGCATAACCTTCTTCATCAATATGTTCTGATGGAAAGGAGAAAAAAACGAATGAAATTAAAACGCTTAGCAAAATGGAAAGAAAAATTCCACCTCAGCTTTGAAAGCGAAAATCTTGCACTGCCGGAGATTCATACCGGTGAAGTTGAAGAAGAATCGGTTGCAGATCAACCGATCGCGGATGGTACAGAGGATCTTTCCGTTCAATATGACACGGTTGCAATACCTGAAATTCACGTCCGAAAGGAAAACTGATTGAATGACGCAGAGACGCCGCCAACGGAAATCGTTAGCGGCGTCTCTGCGTTTTTCTTACTTTTTAAATGTAAACAGCTTCTCTGACTTCCATTTTGGAATGCAGACAAACAGGGAAATAAAGATGCAGACTGCGAAAATCAAAGGTTTTGGAAATTTGCTTATGATGGTGTAGTTGCTAGTGCCGATCACATTGGAACGAGTAGTTGGTTTTGCAATGCTGTCTCTGGCGGTGCAATAATCGTGAACTATCTGCCGCAAAGTAAGATTGGTAGGGGAGTTTTCTGTAACGGCGTAACCAAGCGAACCGTCAAACATGACGGAAACAGACGTTACAGTCAGCGTTGTTTCCGTGTCGGAAAGATCCAGATTCTCGCCATTTAACTTAATGTATTGTACCCGTTCGCCTACCGGGGCAGACACGTCATATTCCCAACTAAATCCTTCTCCGCCTGCCAGTTGGGGAAAGCCGTCCCAGCCGGAAGCAGCAACATCGATTCCTTCGGATGCATCTCGCGTCAGGTGAGATACTCCGATTTCCAGCAGTTCTCGCAAGGCAGCAGGGGAAAATGAAGCGGTGACTAATGTCTGATCGACGGGGATAATGCGTTCGAGGTCACTTTGAAATACAGCGCCTTGCTCCAAAGTTCCGGTAACCGACTGAGCGGGGAGCAGTGCAAGCTGGCTGCCGCTGGCTTCCAGCACAGCATCGGCAATTAAATCCATCAGATTGGATTCCGCACATGTGGAAGGCAGATCGCCCTCACAGGTTAATTCACTCTCGGATTGAGTCAACGGCTTTTCCATTGCGGATGCAGGAAGGATAAAGAGGAGAACCAATAGTACGCTCAGTATAAAAAAGAACGGTCGTTTTGCGTTCATAATTCCGATACCTCCGAATTGGATTGAGCTAATTGGCGCCATGCGCCGGGTGTCATGTTGACTAAACGTTTAAAAATTCGATTCATTGTCCAAGCTGTGGAGTATCCTACTTTCAGGGCGATGTCGTTTACCGACAGATCTGTGTTTGCCAGCAGATCTTTTGCATAACGCACTCGCTTGCTGTGGATGTAATCTGGTACATTTTGTCCGGTTTCCTTCTTGAAAATGCGTGAAATATAAGATGCGCTGAGAGAGAGGGATTCGGACAGCATGGTAATCGAAAGATCGGGACAGGTATAGTTGTCATCCAGATATGTGATAATTTTCTTAGCTGTACTGGAGGATTCGTGCTGTCGGGGTTC
>CAVLAO010000067.1:0-9372 GCA_963660915.1 Bacteroides sp. CAG:927
TGCAAAAAGAAAAATACCGCCCACGCAGTACAGGCGATGGATTTTGTCGGGTGAAACGGCGGCAAAATGAATCGGGTGTGTTGCGGGGCGGTAAAAATCTTCATAGGGAATAAGCCCTCACTGTGTAGTCATTTACGGCTAACGCAGCGGGATTTGCGATAGAGGGTATCATGGATTGCAGAGCGCGTCAAGATGGGTTTGCAAATTTTATTGTGGTAAAGCGGTGATAGTAGGACTTATAGAAGGAATAAATGACCTCTTTTTTATCAAAGTGACTTTGGATACAACAGAGTAGGTGACTTTGGATACAACAGAGTAGCTTCTCGAAAGCAGATTCAGAAAAATATCCAAAAAACCTAAAAATCACCGGGTTTTTGATGAATACAAGATTTTACCCGAAATCTACCACTAAATTTCTATTCTCACGAAATTCTATTGACGGATATTTCATCTGGTGAAATCGGGCACCTTTTGACATTTTCTTGACTTGTTTTATAATTTTATACAGAAACAGACAAATCCGTGTAGTGAATCTGATGATAATGTCGAAAAAAGTGCGTCTTATTCTGCTGAGGGCCCGGCAGAACGAAATCAGATTTGGACAATGGGATTGGTCTAAAGAGTGCAGAGTCAAACGGTAAATGGAGGACAATTCAATGGAGCCGAACAAAACTGAACTAAAAAAGTCTTACGGCTGGAAAGCTCTGATCCCGGTTCTGATTTTTCTGGGCCTGTATCTGGGTTGCGGCATCGCTTTTACGATTGCCGGTGCCGATTCTCCCTTTGGCAAAATGCCGCGTTATGTGGCGGTTGTGATCGCAATTTTAACTGCGCTGGTCTGTTATCGCCGGGATCTGAAATTTTCGGAAAAGGTTGATATGTATTGCCATGGCGCAGGTTCTTCCGGTGTGATGCTGCTTGGTATCATCGTCCTGATGGCAGGTGGCTTTGCAAATTCCACTGCGGCGATTGGCGGCAAGGATGCTATGGTCAATATGGGCATTTCGCTGATTCCGACACAGTTCCTTATTCCCGGCATTTTTCTGATTTGCTGTATCATCTCCACCTGTATCGGAACTTCGATGGGTACGCAGGTCACGATGATCCCGATTGCAATCGCTCTGGCGCAGGGTGCAGGTCTGAACGCTGGTATGGCAGGTGCAGCTGCCATTGCAGGTGCTTACTTTGGAGATAATCTTTCCATGATCTCTGATACTACCATCATTGCCTGCAAGGGTGTGGATGCAGAGATGAAGGACAAGTTCCTGATGAATACGAAAATCGCAATTCCTGCGGCTGTTCTCAGCATGATTCTTTATGCTGTTATGAGTATGCAGACGGTGAATCCGGAGGCGGTTTCTGTTGCAGCAGATTATAACCCGATTGCAGCTCTCCCATATCTAGCGGTTCTGGTTCTGGCAGTTGCAGGACTGGACGTGATTCTGGTTCTGGCAATCGGTGCAGTTCTTTCTTGTGCGCTGGGTCTTATCCTTGGTACGGCAAGTTTCTTTGACTGGGCAATGGCCGTAGGTGCAGGCATGGAAGATATGTTCTGGCTGGCTGTGTTCTCTATGCTGGTATCCGGCCTGATGTCTCTGGTTCGTGAGTACGGTGGCATCGATTGGCTGGTCAATACCGCTTCGCAGCATATGAAGAGCAAAAAGAGCTGCCAGTATGTGATTAGTTTGCTGGTGATGGCAATTTCCGGCACGACCCTGAACAACCCGGTGGCTTGCCTGATCAGCTCTCCGATTGCAAAGGAGCTGGGTCAGAAATATGAGATTTCTTCCACCAAACTGGCAACACTGATGAGTATTTTCTCCTGTGTTATCCTGATGGTCGTTCCGCATGACAGTGGCTGTCTTCTGGTGCAGCAGTATGCTGGATGCAGTTATCTGGATATTGTTCGGTATGCGTTCTATCCGCTGCTGCTGACCCTGTTCACCTGTGCGGCCATCCAGTTCAATCTGTTTGAGAAAAAAGAAAAGAAAAATTCTTGAACATTTCAAAAAAAGAGGGTAATGATATGAAGAAAGAAGAATTTGTCACACGGTATCTCGTAGACCGCCACAACACGGACTGCAACAAGTGGGATGCTGAACTGGAAGAAAAGTACGGCACCCGCAACTTGATCTCCATGTGGATCGCAGATATGGAGTTCCGTACCCCGGAGGCTGTGATCAAAGCTTTGACCGAGCGCGTGCAGCACGGTGTTTATGGCTATGCTGATGTTCCGGAAAGCTACTATCCGGCACTGTCCGATTGGATGGAAAGCCGTTACGGTCTACCCATTCCGAAGGACTGGGTGCGCTTCTGCACCGGCTGCGTGACAGCTATCGCATGGATGCTTCAGGCATTTACCAAAGTGGGCGACCACTGCATGATCCTGACTCCGGTCTACTATCCGTTCCACAATGTCGTTACCTACAATGATCGTCAGCTGGTAAGGGTCGATTTGAAGTGTGATGAGAACGACTGCTTTACCATGGATTATGAAGCCATTGAACAGGCCATCGTAGACAATGATGTGAAGCTGCTGCTTCAGTGCTCGCCCCATAACCCGGCAGGCCGTGTCTGGACAGAGGAAGAACTGGATAATCTGTTTGCCATCTGCCGCCGCCACAATGTGCTGGTGGTCAGTGATGAAATCCATCAGGATCTGTGCCTGTTTGAGCACAAGTTTGTTCCCGCACTGGCTGTTGCAGGTGGAAAGTACCGCGATATGATCGTTACGCTGAATGCCGCTTCCAAAACCTTTAATCTGGCGGGACTGATCCACTCCCATATCATCATTGCAGATGAAAAGCTCCGCGAACAGTATGATCTGTTTGCTCGCGGAATGAACCGAAACGCAAACAACATTCTGGGTCTGGTGGCAACACAGGCCGGGTACACGCATGGCAGCGAGTGGCTGCATAGCCTGATCGAAGTCATTGAGGACAACTATACCTATATGAAGAATGAGCTGGCGGCAAAGGCTCCCAAAGTCAAGGTCGTCCCGCTGGAGGGTACATATCTGGCTATGCTGGATCTGCGTCCCTGTATGGCAAAAGAAGAAGTCCATGACTTTATCCTGAAAGACTGCAAGATCGCCGTGGACTATGGTGAGCAGTTTGGTGAGAACTTTATGGGCTTTGTCCGTCTGAATCTGGCGACTGACCCGGCATTGGTGCATCAGGCCGTAGCCAATATTGTAGAGCAGCTGGCGAAAAAGAGCTGTTGATTCTGCTGAAACACAATTTTGTGCGTGACCGGAGAATACGGATGGAGTTGTGTTTGAGATACGTCGTTTATTCATCTGACTTGCAATTGCAAAGGAGATACTATCATGAAAAAGATTGATACCAAGAACGCCCCCGGTGCTATCGGCCCTTATTCTCAGGGCTTTGTGGTCGGCAATGCTGTTTATACCTCTGGTCAGCTGCCTGTTGACCCTGCCACCGGTGAGATGCCTGCTGATATTGCAGGTCAGGCCGAGCAGAGCTGCAAGAACGTGATCGCTATTCTGGAAGCAGCTGGCAGCAGCGCAGAGAAGGTGTTCAAGACTACCTGCTTCCTGTCCGACATGGGAAACTTTGCAGCCTTTAACGAAGTGTATGCGAAGTACTTTGCTTCCAATCCTGCACGTTCCTGCGTGGCTGTCAAGACGCTGCCGAAAAACGCACTGTGCGAAATCGAGGCTGCTGCTGAAGCATGATCCTTGGAGGGAAAGAATATGAAATTGGTGATCTATGGCAGTACGCTTTGTCAGGATACGCTGTATGCACTGATGAAGGTCAAGAGTGCAGGTGCGGAAGTGGAGTTTCACAATATTACCGCTGTCCTGCCTGACCTGCGGGCCTTTATGACCCTACGGGAAGAAGACCCGGTGTATGCAGAGGTCGGCAAAGAACGCCTTGGAATTCCGCTGTTCATCTATGAGGATGGCAGCAAAACGCTTGAGCTTTCGGACGTGCTGGCACACATCCGAAAGTGAAGGTGAGCAAAATTTCGTCTGAGAGCAATTTCAGACGAAATTTTATCAGGTACTCAGAAATTTCATAGTGTCTTGCACCTGCACTGCAAGGCAGTATAATAAAGCCAATTTGCTGCGGAGCGCAGTGAAGATTGCCGGACGATTTGGTTCGGAATATTTTAAGAAAGAAGAGTTGAAAGATGGAAAAGAAAAATCTGGACTGGGAAAATATTGGCTTTAACTATCACAAGACCGACTACCGTTATGTTGCCAACTACAAGGACGGCGCATGGAGCAAAGGTGAGCTGACGCAGGATTCAGACATTGTGCTGAACGAGTGTTCCAGCATCCTCCAGTACAGCCAGCAGGTCTTTGAGGGTCTGAAAGCCTATACTACTGCGGATGGGCATATCGTCACTTTCCGCCCGGATCAAAATGCCAAACGGATGGCGGATTCTGCCCGGTACATGAAGATGCCCGCACTGCCGGAAGAGATGTTCCTCGAAGCAGTGGATGAGGTCGTCTGTGCCAATGCTGCATGGGTGCCGCCGTATGGAACAGGTGCTACCCTCTACCTGCGTCCCTACATGTTCGGCACAAATCCGGTCATTGGAGTCAAGCCTGCAAGCGAGTTCCAGTTCCGCCTGTTTTGCACTCCCGTTGGCCCTTATTTCAAGGGAGGTGCGAAGCCGCTGACCCTCTGCGTCAGTGATTTTGACCGTGCCGCTGCACACGGCACCGGTCATGTCAAGGCGGGTCTGAACTATGCAATGAGTATCCATGCCTATGTGGAAGCCCATGAGAATGGCTATGATGAGAACCTCTTCCCGGATTCTGCGACCCGCACGTATGTAGAAGAAACTGGCGGCGCAAACTTTGTGTTTGTCACGAAGGACGGCGAACTGGTGATCCCCAAGTCTGGTTCTATCCTGCCTTCCATCACTCGCCGCAGCCTGATTCAGGTTGCTCGTGATGTGCTGGGCATGAAAGTGACCGAGCGTCCGGTTGCTCTGGCTGAACTGCCCGACTTTGCCGAAGCCGGTCTGTGCGGTACCGCCGCCGTTGTTTCCCCTGTCGGTAAGATCGTTGATCATGGCAAGGAAATCTGCTTTGCCAGCGGCATGGAAAAGATGGGCCCTGTGCTCCAGAAGCTGTATGACCAGCTGACTGGTATGCAGATGGGTACTCTGGAAGCTCCTGAAGGCTGGATTCGCCGCATTCTTTAATTTGCCATCTTTCTTTATATACTCTTCTAAAAAGGCTCTTGAAGGCTCTCTGTGGGCTCTTCAAGAGCCTTTTAGATTTTCCTTGGTCGGCAAATGATACCCCGTAAGAATATCCAAAATCATTGAAAATTCCAGATTTTCCATCCTTTGAAAAAACGAGTGGCAAAAATCGTTCGATTTTCTATTGACAAGATAATAAAATGGGAAAAGTTTCGTGTGGCGAAACGTGCACTCTTTTGACTTTGCCCGGTACAGGACTATAATTAAAATCAGAAAAAGGAATTTGACAGCGCAGCCAAATCAAAAAAACAAACGGAATATCTCAGAAAAAACAAAAAGGAGAGGTTCTCATGTATAATTTTGATGAGATCATTGATCGCCAGAACACGAACGCCCTCAAGACGGATGGCTTCCGCGGCTACATTTTCCACGCAGGCCCGGAAAAGGTCTTCCCTTACAAGGACGATGAATTCATCCACATGTGGGTGGCGGACATGGATTTGGCCGTTGCCCCTGAGATCGTGGATGCAATGCGTCAGCGTCTGGATCGCCGCATTTTCGGTTACACAGGCGTGTATACCCATGATTACTACAACTCCTTCAGCAAGTGGTGCAAGGACCACTACGACTGGAGCTTCCCGGAGGAAGAACTGTGCTTCCGTCCCGGCATTATCCCCGCACTGTATCAGTTCGCCGAGACCCTCTGCACCAAGGATGAGAAAGTTCTGCTCAACACTCCGGCTTACGGCTACTTCCTCCATGCTGCCGAGTATGCAGGCGTGGATGCCCTGTATTCTCCCTTGAAGAAGAACGCAGACGGCACCTTTGAACTGGACTATGAGGACTTTGAAAAGAAGTGCGCAGACCCCGCCTGCAAGCTGGTGTTCTGGTGCAATCCGCAGAACCCCACCGGTCGTATGTGGACGGAAGAAGAACTGACTCGCATTGCAGCCATCGTGGAGAAGTACAACCTCTGGATCATTTCCGATGAGATTCACTGCGATCTGATCCGCTGCGGCAAGAAGCATATTCCCATGGCTAAGGCCATGCCGGATTACAAGAAGCTCATTACCTGCATGGCTCCTTCCAAGACCTTCAACATTGCAGGTCTGGCTTTCTCCAATATCATCATCCGTGATCCGGCTCTGCGTGCACGTTTTCAGGAACGTGATAAACTGTTCGGTATGGTCAATCCCCTGTCGCTGACCGCAGCCAAGGCAGCATATGACAAGGGCGGCGCATGGCTCGAAGAACTGAAGCAGTATCTTGATGGAAACTTTGCCTTTGTCAAGGAGTTCATGGCCGAGTATATGCCGGAAGCCGTTATGAACATCCCGGAAGCTACCTATTTGGCTTGGGTGGATATGTCCAAGTGCCTGCCGGATGTGGAAGATCTGCCCGGTTTCTTTGCAAACAATGCAGGCGTCCTGCTGGAGGGTGGAAACGCTCTGTTTGTGGGCAACGCTGCTGGCTACATCCGTCTGAATCTGGCAATGCCCCGCAGCGTGATCAAGACCGGTCTGGAGCGGATGCGCGATGCCATCAATGCTCATAAGGCTCAGTAATTTTTC
Source organism: Bacteroides sp. CAG:927 (assembly GCA_963660915.1). Classification (GTDB taxonomy): domain Bacteria; phylum Bacillota; class Clostridia; order Oscillospirales; family Oscillospiraceae; genus UMGS1766. The sequence continues at coordinate 6,753 of CAVLAO010000067.1, forward strand.
TTTGTGAATGCCTCCCATACTTCTTCTTACATACTTGCCTGACTTGCTATTTTCCAACCTGAATCGCCGTCTCCTCCTGCTTTGCTTTTACCACACCGGCGATGCGGTTTTCTCCTAATTGTTTTAACCCCTGCCGCGAAAAGGCGGATGAGGAACGAACCACCTCATCCGCCTTTTCGTGCGTTTTACGGTCAGACGACCGAGAACATATTATAATACTTCATCCGGTGGATGTCATCTTTGGAGACTTTCAGTTCCCGGATAAGCGCGGCATCCTCTGGCAGCATCTTTTTGGAAAATAGCATTTTGGTAGCGACCGGCATCAGCGGGCGAGAGGAAACACCGTTCCATAAAGCCCATTTGGTGTCGGCATCCAAAAAGGATGCAAGAATCTGCATACTGGCCTTTTCCATGGGATTGTTCTGGTTGGTCAACTCGATCAGGGTCATGGCATCGAAATGCTCCATGTAGCCCCAGTAGGTGTTTTCAGCCTGCTGGTAGTGCGCCAAATCCTTGAAGTTCATGTACATGGCAATCTTATATTGATTTACGTCAATGCGGGAAAACACGTCAAAAGCTGACCGGATGAGCTTTCCGTTTCGCCCATCGAAATAATAGCAGTAAAAGCGGGTCAACCCTTGAAAGAACGCAGGTGTAACTTCTCGCTGAAGCTGTGTTTTTTCCGAAGCCGGAGTATAGAGCAACTGCTCCGTGCGGATATTGAGTGCATTGGCCAGTTCATACAGCGTGTCAATGTCAACGGATATTTCACCGCGCTCATATTTGGAAAGGGTCGCACGGCTTTTGTGGATGGCAAGAGCCAATTCATCCAATGTCATTTTACGGCTCTGCCGAAATTGTCGGATTTTGTTTCCAATTTCAACACTGATCTTACTCATAAACATCCTCCGCAAATACAGTTTCCTCTGCTGGAAACCCGATACTCTTCTCTCTGCAATATTACTTGATTTGGGCCGGAATGTCAATTTTAGTATGGGATTCCGACATGGGAAAAGCCGTCTGCACCTCCAACGATGCAGACGGCTTTTTCGGGAGTGATTCATTCAGAACAGACGGTTCAGTGGCAGTTTCCGGTACAACCACCCTTATCCGCATGGCAGGAATGACCTTCTTCATGGGCGTGATGGGTGCAATGAACATCCGGGTCAAAAACAAGGCTGCCAGCCAGATAGTCAGAAACTACCTTGTCAGCAATGCCGGTGATTCCACCGAACATCTGGATGCCGGCCTGCGCAAGGGCATTCTGTGCTCCTGCGCCGATGCCACCGCAGAGAACAACATTGGCACCATGCTGTACGAGAAAACCGACCAGTGCACCGTGGCCTTGACCGTTGGTTGAAACAATCTCGGTATTTAAGATCTGGCGACTTTCCGTTTCATAGAACTTGAACTGAGTCGAATGACCAAAGTGCTGAAAGACCTGACCGTTTTCGTAGGGAACTGCAATTTTCATAGGGAACTCTCCTTTTAATGATAATCACAACGCTGGCACTGCGGCATGGAAGGGCCGGAATCTTCTTTATAAAAAATGCCAGACCACTGACAAATACTCTGCAAAATGGGGATAACGGACTTGCCCTTTTCTGTCAAAGAGTATTCCACGCGCGGAGGAATTTCATCGTAGGATTTGCGGGCAATCACCTGATCTGCAATCAGTTCTTTCAAGGTGGTAGCAAGAACGGCATCTGTAATGTTGGCCATTTCTTTTCGCAGTTCGCTGTAACGCAGTGTCTCTTTTGCGGCCAGCACGCAGATGATGCGGGATTTCCACTTTCCGCCAAAGACACTCAGTCCGTATTCCAGCGGGCACCGGATATCTTTTTCCAGTTTTTTCTGATACATGGGCGACCCTCCTTTGCTTCTAGTTTAACAGATTACAGGACGGTACGGAAGTTACTATTGGATTTATGAGTGCAAAAGAAAAAAGCACGAGCCGAAAGCCGACTCGTGCCGCTTTGCTGTTTACAGGACCTTCTTGTTGTCTGCGCCGGGAGTGGTGACGATGACCTTTTCCGGAGTGATGATGAGTGCGCCCTTTGCGGTTGCGCCGCCGTTGAACATCTGCTCGACCATCGCCTTAAACGTCTTGACGACTTCGCCCTCGGTGACATACTCAGCAACGCCCTTGATCTGGTAGCCTTCCAGAGACTTGGCATCGTAGACAGAAATAGCGATCTTACCGCCGTTTGCAGCAAGGTTCTTCAGAGTAGTGTCGAGGAACACATCGCCAACGACCAGCTTGCCGTCCGGAGTGACATCCTTAAATGCCACGGGCACAACATTGGGCTCACCGTTTGCACAGGTGGCCAGATCCCACATGCTTTCTTTCAGCAGTTTCTTCACAGATTCATTCATAATGACAGCCTCCAATCCGATTTTCAAACGACCAATCGGTCTTTTCATGCACTATTATAAGGAAGAAGCGTCTGCACAACAAGATATGGATCAATTTATGAGTTGCTTATAAATTTATGAGTAGAAAGAATTCAGTCTTCCAATCTGCCGTGGTCACAGCCCAGTGACAAATAGTGCTCGATCTCTCCGCCCAGCACAAGCTGGGCGTACTCCAAGGGCTTGTTGTAGAGCAGCCAGTCCAGTT
>CAVLAO010000068.1:0-9210 GCA_963660915.1 Bacteroides sp. CAG:927
CGATTGCGGGTTGCTTTACTGGTGACTTGCTCTCCCAGCTGAGCTATACCCCCATGGAACCGGAACTCCTTGATTTTACTGGACTTCCGGGATATTAACTTTTTAGATGCCGCGTTGCGATTGCGGGTTGCTTTACTGGTGACTTGCTCTCCCAGCTGAGCTATACCCCCATGCCTTAACGACAGGATTTATTATACACAATTTTATCTTATATGTCAACATTTTTTTCGCATAAAATTTTCAACGGAACTCAGGTTGAACATTCTGAGTTCCGTTGAAGTAACGCATTATTCGCCAAATTCCTTGAAGAACTTATCGTGCACAACCTGAACAGCACGATCTGCATCCGCAATATCAACCAAAACGGAAACCTTGATCTCGCTGGTAGAAATCATGTTAATATTGATGTCCGCGTTGTACAGCGCGCCGAACATATCCGAAGCAACCCCCGGGTTATTAATCATGCCGGCACCGACAATGGAAACCTTAGCAATCTGATCGCTTACCTCGATAGAATCAAATCCAATAGAATCCCGATAGGTCTCCAACAGCTCCTGTGCTGCCGGTAAATCGGACTTCGTAACCGTAAAGCTGATGTCCTTAGAATCGCCGCGTCCAATGGACTGAAGAATAATATCCACATTAATCTTGTTCTTTGCCAACAGCGAGAAAATACGGAATGCAGTGCCGGGGCGATTGCTCAAACCAACCAGAGCCAAGCGAGCAATATCTGTGTCCTTTGCGACACCAACAACATGAGAATTTTCCATAGTCTTTGTGACCTCCTTGACCTTAGTTCCCGGATTACCGGAGAAACTGGAGATAACCTCCAGATTAACATCATAACGCTTTGCCATCTCTACACTGCGGTTGTGAAGCACCTGTGATCCGAGAGTTGCCAACTCCAGCATTTCATCGAAGGAAATCTCCTCAAGCTTGCGAGCTCCCTTGACCTTGCGAGGATCTGCCGTATAAACGCCATCCACATCAGTATAGATCTGACAGAGATCAGCGCCTAAGCTAGCGGCCAATGCCACTGCTGACGTATCACTGCCTCCGCGACCCAAGGTAGTAATGTCGTCATATTTATTCAGTCCCTGGAAACCCGCCACAATTACAATGCGCTTTTTATCCAGTTCAGAGCGAATCCGCTCTCCATCTACTCTTTTAATTCTGGCGTTTCCATAGGTTGAGTTAGTCTTCATACCAACCTGCCAACCAGTCAGTGAAATAACAGGAAAGCCCATTCCCTCAATTGTCATAGCGCACAGCGCGATGGACTGTTGCTCTCCCGTAGACAAAAGCATATCCATTTCGCGCTTAGAGGCACGAGGGTTCAGTTCTGCTGCCTTTTCAATCAGATCGTCTGTTGTATCTCCCTGGGCAGACAAAACGACAACGACATCATTTCCTTCTTTGTATGTATCCGTAATAATGCGGGATACGTTGCGGATGCGCTCCGCATTCGCGACGGATGAACCGCCAAATTTTTGCACGATCAGTCCCATTCGACTTGACCTCCATTACTCATTTTCGTGGCATATGCCACCCTTAATAAACAAATCACTCCAACACTCGATAGCAAGCCATTACGCTTCCTTCCGGGCAGAGCAAACGTACTTCCTTTTCGTTATACGCATCTGCTGTAAGGAAGGCGTCGCACTCTGTATCCTCCGGGTTGGACAACACAGTGCAATGATCCGGCAACTTGGTACCTGCCTTCACGCGAACATACCAGCGATTTTTTACTTCATCGATGGAATAGACGACGTCTTCTCCGCCTTTACCCCAACTGATATATTTGCGGGTTTTCATATGCTTCGCCGCATCCATTACATCAGCTACAACAGCAGAAGCTGTAGGAAGCTTACCTGCTCCCCTGCCATAGAACATAACATCACCGATGGCATCGCCTTTGACAGAGATGGCATTGAACACGTCCTCTACATTTGCAAGAGGCGATTCATCCGGCACAAGATGCGGTGCTACATAGGCACAAACTTTATCATCTTCACGACGAATGGCGCGGCCCAACAACTTAATTTTCATATCGCCGCTGCGAGCAAATGCTACGTCTGACAGCGTAATTTGAGTGATTCCCTGTGTCGGCACCTGCTCCGGATAAATATGCCGCCCAAAAGCCAGGGATGCCAAAATGCAGATTTTCCGGCAAGCATCCGCGCCTTCAATGTCAGCCGATGGATCACGTTCAGCATAACCGTTGTCCTGTGCCTCTTTTAATGCCGCTTCAAAAGACAAACCCGCACGAATCATGCGTGTCAGGATATAATTTGTGGTACCGTTCAAAATACCTGAAATTTCCGTTAACTCATTTGCACCCAAGCACTGACTGATTGGACGAATAATCGGAATGCCGCCGCCCACGCTCGCCTCAAACAGATAGGACACATTGTGCTGCTGAGCAAGCTGAAGCAATTCATATCCATGGGTTGCAACCAGTTCTTTATTAGATGTTACAACGCTCTTTCCAGCGCTCAATGCACGGCGCGTATAATCCAATGCAATGGTGGCACCGCCGATGGTTTCCACAACAACATCGACCTCAGGATCCTGCTCAATTACAGAAAAGTCATTGACAAACTTATCTGCAAAAATGCTGTCCGGAAAAGTGCGAATATCCAGAATATACTTCAAGTTGATCTGATTTGCCACCTTCTCGGAAATGTGGCTGCCGTTTTTATGAATGACTTCAGCGACACCGGAACCGACCGTACCAAAGCCTAGAATTGCTACATTTACCATAACTACACCTCTGCACTTCCTAATCTTGCCGTTTCTTACTTATTTTATAGCCGATCACCCGGCCAACACTTCAAACTGTACAACACCTTCCATGGCATTCAGGTTGCGAATTAATTCTTCCAGTGAAAGACGTAAACCTGAAGTCTCAGCACTAACAGTAACCGCAGCGCAGCCATTAACCGGTATCGACTGATTGATGGTTAAAATGTTTGCCCCGGATGTTGCAAACAGATTCAATATGGAGGACAGCACACCCGGTTCATCCCGAAGAAGAGACTGAAATGTAACGATATGACCGCTCATCATGTCATTAAACGGAACAACAGAATCTTTATATTTGTAAAAAGCACTTCTGCTGATTCCAACTTTCTGAACTGCTTCGTTAATCGTATTCACTTCCCGCAGTTCCAACATGCGCTTGGCCTGCACCACTTTCAGAAACACTTCCGGAAGCTTGCATGCCTCTACAACGAAGTATTTAGGGTCACCTGTCAATGGATTCACCTCGCTACGTCCGCCACCGGCGGTCATTTGTCTTTGCGATGACAGTTAGTATCATAGCACAATGCATAAACCATTGCAAGGGCAACTGCACTAAAAAGCAGGGCAAATGCACAGGAGGCTTTCGTGAATTATTCTAATTACACCATATAAAGTGCCGGAGCGGCGCTCTCAAAAATGGGAGCGCCGCTTTGAGGAGAAATATGGATCATCCGTTCTCCGGCTCAGGTGTTGGATCTGGTGTCGGTGTCGGTGTCACGCCACTCTTTACAGTGATAGTTGTCGTGGTGGACACTGTCGGAGCATATTCTGTAGCCGCAGCCGTGACAGTTATTGTTGCAGTACCTGCCCCGACGATGGTGACTGTGCCATCTGTACTCACAGTCGCAACCAGAGGATTGCTGGACGCATAGCTCAGTTCACCGCCTGCATTGCCTGCACCATCTACACAAATTGCATTCAATTCAAATGGAGCGTCACCCACAGTTTTGGTAAAGCTTGCGTTTACAGTGACGGTTTGCGTCTTCATCTTTTCCATACGTTCCTGCCAGCCAGCGTCATGAACCGAGCAAGTTCCCTGCGCTTCAACCCAGGAAAGCATTTGATACGTATCGCTGACCGTCACAGAAGAGGCTGCCTCATCCCGGCGGAAGTCCAGCACAGCCATTGATATCTTGCTACTCTCCGGGCAATAGGCACCCGCCAGATGATACATACCTGTGTCCCCTATCGGATCATCTTTGCAGACGGTAACCGATGTATGTCGGGTACAATAGGTCGTAGGTGCATCGCCCTCAATGAAGTAGCCCGTTGCGGCACAGCCGGCCGCTGAGCAGTCTGAAGTTGCCAGATCGCCGCTCTTCGTGCAGTAAGTGGCAGACACCACATTCTTTGTCGTGGTAGTCAGGCTCTTGTCTTCCTTGCCCTGCATCATCTGCGACATAACCTGTTGCCATAGGTTAATTGCCGGATTCCCGCTTGCATTAATGCTTTCGGAATACTCGTATCCAATCCAGACTGCAGCTGTGTAGTAACCGGTATAACCGCAGAACCACCGATCGTAGTTGTTATTGGTGGTGCCGGTTTTACCTGCAACGGTATAGCCGGAAATCTGCGCCTTTGTACCAGTGCCCTCGGAAACAACTGCTTCCAGCATTTCGTTCATATAATACGTCGTATTCTCGCTTAAAACTGCCTTGCCGGTTTCGTCATTCGACAGAATAACATTGCCATTCATATCCGTGACAGTGGTATACAGATGGGGCTTGATATAAACACCGCTGCGGGGGAACACGGAGTAAGCACCGGCCATCTCAAAGGTGGACACGCCGGTAGTCAAACCACCCATAGCCAACGGCGAATAATCGATATCTGACTTAACCTCTCCATTTGCGACAACTTTATAGTCAACAATACTGGTAAATCCAAAGATCTCTGTCAAATATTCGTATGAGCGTTGCAGTCCCACCTGATCCAACGTTTTTACTGCAGCCGTATTCAAGGATTTCTTGACCGCTGTTGTAATATCAGTCAATCCGGAATAGCTGCGGCTCGCATTTTTGGGATAGGGATTTCCCTCCGAATCCAAGCGGAAAGGTGTGTCGTCTACCGCAGAGTAGGGTGTAATCAGTTTTTCTTCCAATGCCGGAGCGTAGACCGATAAAGGCTTAATGGAGGAACCGGGCTGGCGCTTTGCATCGGTTGCATAAACGGTGCCCCGGTTTACTGTTTTCTCCCCGGTTTGTCCCAACGCAATGACTGCTCCGGTTTTATTGTCCACCAGAGAGATTGCGCTCATCAACTCCTGACCCTTTCGCGATTGACAGCCGGACAGCACCTCAGGATTATCATAAACCGCATCGACAATAGCCTGTGCATCCGGATCATAGCAGGTACGAATGGTCAAACCGCCTTGATACAGAACATTGCTGGCCGCTTCCCGAGTATAGTTATAGGTCTCCATCAAATCATCCATAACGCTGTCAATCACAGCATCTGTGTACCAGGAATTCAACCCGGAAGTTGTAGTTCCGGCTTCCTGCTGCTGGCTTGAGTCGCTCTGCACAAACTGCAGTGACACCTGATCTTCATGATAAGTGAAAACTTTATTCCCATCGCTGTCAACGCCGCCATCTGGGATATAGCCAATCTCTGCCATAGCGGAGATTTCCTCATCCTCCGTAATATAACCTTGCAGATACATCTGCTTCAGTACCGCGGAGGCACGTTTCCGGTTGTTTTCCGGCTTGTTGTACGGATCATAAAGTGACGGGTTATTTGTGATACTAATCAGGCAAGCACTTTCTGCAAGGGTCAGATCCGATACATCTTTATTAAAATACTTCTTAGCTGCTGTATACACACCATTGCACTGCCGGCCAAGATAGATGTTATTCAGATACATTTCTATGATCTGTTCCTTGCTGTTTGCCTTGTCAAATTCCAGCGCCGTGAAAATTTCCAGCACTTTACGCCGCACCGTAACATCATCGTTCTGAGACAGGTTTTTGATCAGCTGCTGAGTGATGGTTGATCCGCCCTGCACATTTCGACCGGTAAACATATACACCGCTGCACCGATAGTACGCTTCCAATCGACACCGTTATGTGTCCAGAACCGCTTATCCTCAATTGCAACCGTAGCATTAATCAAATTTTGCGGGATGTCCTTGTATTCCACCCAGATGCGGTTTTCACTCGCATACAGTGTTTTCATCAGCACATCTTCACCCGTTGTCTTATCTACATAATAAATAGAGGATGATTGTGCTGAATTCCAGCCTTGGCTGTTTAATGTAGCTTGTGCAGCCTCAGCCTGAGGCATAATCACATCATTTACATAAGTTCGGGCATATCCTGCCATAAACAAGCATGTCAGGCATGCACCCAAAAGCAGCGTGCCAAATACAATGCCGATCCATTTGAACACAGTTGCCGCAGTATGCCCTTTTGTATGACGCCGTTGTTTCTTTTTATTTGCCAAAAAGACCACCTCCGGTGGATTTGTACGTCCCGAAAAGAGACGAGATTCACATGTGCATACAGATACTATCTTACACATTTTATCACATATGTCAAATTTGCAGCACCTGCGCAATAAAATCATTTTTCGTTCACAATTCATCGTATCTTTCCTCTTGCATTTTTTTGATTCACAGGTTAAAATACAGGGGAACAAGGAAAGGTTGGTGACAACAATGAGCGAAGAGTTTGGTGCTGATTTTATCACCCTGACCGATGACGAAGGCAATGAATTTGAGCTTGAGTATCTTGACACGGTGGAATACCGTGGAAAGACTTATATGGCGTTCTTCCCTGCTGTGGAAGAAGGTCAGGATGAGGACAGCGATGAGTATGGGTTGATTATCCTGCGCTCTGTTCCGGGTGAAACCGAGGATATGCTGGAAACGGTCGACGACGAAGATGAATTGAATGCTGTTTACGATCAATTCATGGATTTGTTGTTCGACGATGAAGAAGAGGACGATTAAGAGTTTCTACTCTTGAACGCAGACGAATACCCTGCCGGGTGCGTGATGGTTTTCTATATGGCCTACACTATTTTCAGGGTTGCCGGAAACTCGCGCGGTGGATTGCAGGCCTCCCGACTGAAACCAGCCGGAAGTTGGAAGCAAAGAAGCCGTGCGGAGGCGACCCACCTGCACTTCGCAGGCACAAATGGGCCACACGGCCACGGCGGGGTTTTGTTGGTTATCAGGCTGTATTAAAGATGCGCCGCAAAAGGATCAGAGATCTTTTTCGGCGCATCTTTATCTTTAATATTGTCTGTTATTTCTGTCACTCTATTACTTCAAAACGTATTGTATATTCGAATTCTTGTATAGCTGAACCGATAAGCTTCTCTATTATATTTTTTGCATTCTCAAATGCCTTATCTAGTATACCATTTTCAATTGCACGTTTTTCCATCGCATCCTTACTTTTAGCATCAAATTCTCTGACATCCTCCACTTTCACTGTGTTAAACAAACCATTTTTCTGATCCAATGTTTCAACACTGTCACTGTCAATTTCATGAGAGAGAATTTCGGCTTTAGGGATGTGTACTATTACTTCTTTGTTTGTATTATCAATCTCAGCTGTAACTTGACTAATATCCACACCTGCTTTGATAACACCGTCCCATTTAGCAATAAAGGATTTCGTTGTAAAAGGAACATCCTTTCCAAATAGTTGCTTAGGATCTTCGAATTTGCCTGCATCGGTATAGAGATACTCCAACGTGGCAAGCTCTCCTATTTCTTGTATTTCAATATTTATTGCGTTGATATCTACTTCCCTCGACGCTTCTTCATAGACTGCAATCGGGTCTGAGAGGCGGTCTACTTCTGCTTCAAGTTGCGAGATCGTGTTTTCATATTTTGCTTTTGCTGAAAAATATCCCCTATAGAAAATAGCAATTACTATCCCTACGATGACTGCTATGATCACAAAACAAATTATAAAACTTCTCTTTATTCTCTTTGTTTCAGCATTTATTTCTTTTTTCACAGCAATACATCTCCTCTTGACCATAATTATCAGTAGCACAAACTACGTATTTAATAGCTTATACTTTATTAGCTATTAGTTAACCTATATTGTAACATAGCTTATTATTTATACGCAAATCATTTTTTACAAAAAAATCCGCACATTGCTGTGCGGAAAAACGGAAGACCCGTGAATTTTTTGTCTTAGCACCAGAGGCGATTGCTTCTGGTGCTAAGTGCTTATTGAAAGAAAAGAGAAAATGAAGAAGATGAGATAAATGCTGTGGTTTTCTCAACCACGGTTACATCATATCAGCTTGATCCGATTCCGTGGTTGCCAATTTGAGAAATTATCATGAAAAATTTATGAATGATTGGTTTTACAGCAAAATCCACAAAAGAACGCAGAAAAACGAAAACGAGATTTCGGCAGAATAAATGCGTTTAAAGTAGAAAACAAGAGATATTGAATCAGTAAATTAAAAATATAGAAAAATAAGTTGACACAGCATTTCCGTTGTGCTATAACTATACCTGCGCTGATTTGCGCCCCCGTTTATTTTCAATAATATTTACTATATATTTGGAGGGAAACACCATGTCTACTTACATGGCTCACAAGGAGACCGTTACCCGCAAGTGGTACATCCTTGACGCAGCTGGCAAGCCTCTTGGTAAGACCGCTGCCACCGCCGCTCACCTGCTGCGCGGCAAGCATAAGCCCGAATACACGCCAAACGTTGACTGCGGCGATTTCGTCATCGTGATCAACGCTGCAGATGCAGTTTTGACCGGCAAAAAGGGCGATCAGAAGTTCTATCGTCATCACTCTGGTTGGACCGGCGGTCTGAAAGAGACCAAGTATCGTATTCTGATGCAGGAAAAGCCTGAGTTCGCAATGCAGATCGCTGTTAAGGGCATGCTGCCTAAGAACACTCTGGGTGCTTCCGCACTCCGCCGTCTGCGTGTCTATCGTGGTGCTGAGCACAAGAACGATGCTCAGAAGCCCGAAGTATACGAAGGTTAAGGAGGTAAACGATCATGTATCAGAGCAAGAAGCCTTATCTGTACGGCACCGGCCGCCGGAAGTCCTCCGTTGCCCGCGTCCGTCTGTATCCCAACGGAACCGGTTCCATCACCATCAATGGTCGCGATATCGATGATTATTTCGGTTTGGACACCTTGAAGCTGGTCACTCGTCAGCCCCTCGTCCTGACCAACACTGTGGACAAGTTCGACGTAGTTGCCACTGTCTCCGGCGGTGGTGTCTCCGGTCAGGCCGGTGCACTGCGTCACGGCATCGCTCGTGCCCTGTTGCTGGCTGGTGAGGAATATCGTCCTCTGCTGAAGAAAGCTGGTTTCCTGACCCGCGATCCTCGTATGAAGGAACGTAAGAAATACGGCCTCAAAGCCGCTCGTCGCGCTCCGCAGTTCTCCAAGAGATAATTGGACG
>CAVLAO010000069.1:0-9204 GCA_963660915.1 Bacteroides sp. CAG:927
CCCTGTATACCACGAAGGACAAGGCCGCCGGCAACCCGATCACCGAGTTGAAGGTACAGTACGAGAACAGCAACCTGCCCGACGAAACCTACACAGCCCTGTCCATGTTCGGCGAAAATTCCGCCCAGAACCTGACCAACAAGACTTCTGGTTACACCTATGCCGACGGCAAGAGCGGAATCTATCTGTTCTACAAGACCGACGCCAACGCCTTTGCCGGTAGCGTGTTCTCCAACAACAGTCAGGTCTTGGTCAGCGTAACCGCCGCAGTCGCGGTGGGGGTCGCAGCCTTCTTTGTGGGCATGGGCGTTGAGAAGAAGAGAGGGAAAGGAAAAACCGCACATGCTTAAGAGGCATTTCACGCCTCTTAAGCGCGGGCTCCCAATCCGAATCGAAAGAGAAGACATGGCCTTGCTGCAGCATAGATGGGAATGATTCAAATGAGATTAAAAAAATTGATGTGGCTTGCAATTGCACTTGCTTCGATCACAGTGCTTTGCATCCCTGCGTATGCAGTGGAAAATCCAACTTGTGCCATCGTCACCATAGGAAACAGTAACAATGGAACCGTGGAGATTTCGTATCTTTCCTTTGAAGAGGCGTGGAACAAGGCAGTTGAGGCCGGTGCCGACAGCGAGGTAACAATTAAGCTGTACAAGAACTGGACGGGGAATGACTCCGGTTCACTGGGCAGCGGAGCCGGGTTTCAGAACGGCGCGCTGTGTTATTCCGGTGCGAAGAACCTGACGATTGACCTGAATGGCTATTCCATCGATCGCAACCTTTTCAAGCCGGCCAGCGGCGGAGCGGTCATAAAAGTGAATTCCACTTTGACCATTGTGGACTCCAGAAGCGACGAGTACACGGTGTCCAATCTGTTCAAAGGCGGCACGATTCAAAATGGCGCCAACAGCGATCGCGGCGGCGGCATTGTCGTTGCGGACAACGCAACGCTCAACTTCAATGGCGGCACGGTCCTCAACTGCGTCTCCACCGACGACGGCGGAGCCATCAGTGCCTCCGGCTCCAATGCGAAAGTGAACATCAACGGCGGAGGATTCTATGGCAACCGCACGTATGATGCCTCAACGGAGTGCTGCGGCGGCGCAATCTACGGGAATAAGGCAACGGTAACTGTCAGCAATGCGACCTTTGAGGACAATTACGCCGAGGACGACGGCGGCGCGATCTATGTCTACGATGGAAGTCTGACGATCTCCTCCTCCTCGTTCTACTCCAATTCCTCCAAGGAGGAGGGCGGAGCGGTTTGGGTCGGCGGATCGGCAAAGACCACCATCTCCAACAGCCGGTTCGAGCGAAATTCCTCCACAGGCGATGACGGCGGCGCAGTTTACTGCGATTCCGGCAGCGGCACGTACCTCTATGACTGCCAGATGGCGTACAACTATTCGGCATCCGAGGGCGGTGCGGTGCACATCAACGCCGACAGGGTGTTTGTTGTGGGAGGAAGCTACCAGTACAACACCGCCGACGAGTACGGCGGGGGCATTTATGTGGACAGCATGAACGACATCAACGCCGCCGGAACGCTGGTCATTCAGAATAACACTTCGAAGGGAAAGGCAAGCGACCTCTGCCTGCAGGATGGCGCGGCTTCCACAGCGTATCTGTACTGCGGCGGATTCAATGCCGGTTCGTCCATCTGGTTGTGCTCGAACGATACCAACTCCCAGCTTGCAATCAAGGGAATTGACAAAATTCAGTACAACAACTACATTCACTTTGACGACGGTTTCACGCAGGACAAGGTGAGCGCGAGTACCGCCAGCGACAAGGATATTCGCGCGGTAGCCTCTGCCTTCAGCAACGGCAACATACTTTTCATCTGCATCAGCGGGGTGCTGATTATGGTTTTTCTGGTTTTTCTCACAAGAGCAAAAATTGAGAAAAAGAAGAAAGGAGCAAAAATATATGACTGAACTTAAGCGAATCCCATTGCATTTTATTCTTGCTTCCATTTCGATGTTTCTGGTGGTCTCAATGCTCTTTGTGGACATCGGCTCTACACTGGGCGCCTCAGTGGAAAACGAGATTAACGACAACACCTATGTTTCGGAAGTGCAGGTGTTCAGCGGCGACAGCCTGCTTGCAGCAGTGGAGAAATGCGAGGCGGCCGGGTACACGGCCGTGAAGCAGAACATCAATCGCACCAGCGACGGCGACAGCACCAGCAATGGTATTTATATTGTGGGCTATAAGACCACCAACAATCCCGACGAGGGCATTACCGGCATTTCCATGCTCCAGATGAACAGTGGCTATCAGAATTATACCTATGGCGACGTTGCCGAGCGGGCCATGGAAAAGCTAGGGAATATTCCGACCGAGCTTTCCTATGCGGTGGATGAGTTTGCGGAAAACTACAGCAAGGGAAGTCCTGCGGCCATTGTGGCGCTTAAGGTGCTGAACTGCTACCATGTGGACGAAATGAACAACATGAAGTTGGGCGACTACATGGTCAGCGGAAACTGCAACATTGACTTTGTCAAGAAAGTGCTTACCCGCGCAGACACCGCGGTTGTATCTGCATTCTGCAATACGCTGGTTGCCGGCGTTGCGGATTACGGCGAGGACAACTGGGCACAGAGAGTCTACACCTCGAAGGTAAAAGAGCAGCTTGCCGGCGGCAATGACGACCGGGTGCTGGATATCCAGTATAAAGTGCTTGCAAACGAACTGGTGAGCAGTCTGCAGTCCTTTGCGTCCGGTTATACAGCTGCCGCAGAACGGTTTTCTGCCAACGACGGTCAGATTACCGAGGTCTCTGCCGCCGCCGACGAGACGGAAACAGAGATGGCGGAAGAAACCGTGGAGGCAATGGCCAACGGCGATGAGATCAAAACATCGGACGGCGATGCGGGCTTCCTGTATGCCTATGATTTGCTGAGTCAGTACAATTATGACGACAGCACCACCCTTGCCGACTACATTGTGGCTCTTGGTAATTCTACCTATGATGATATCGCCAGTCTGAGAAAGATCTATCCCCTTGTGGACAGTCTTACCGACGGCCAGTTGGCAATGATGCGGATGTGCGGTGTCTTTTCCTCTACGTGCTATCTGATCAACGAAAGCGGGCTTATAGATGAGGCCGACAAGAAGGTCAATTCAATTAAGCAGAGCATCCAGGACAACAGGGGCACAGACAGCCTCTCGATCTGGAGCGGCACGGATCAGACCATCTACACGCAAAAGGTAGCCGTTACGTCGAGCGCTTTCCGGGCCAATACGGCGGGTCAGATTTACAACACGTTGACCGCACCGGATAAAGTCGACAGCTTCCTTTCCACGGCGCAATACCACATTAATATCGCCTCGACAGTGATTGGTATCGTGTGGGGCATTGCCTGGATGACTACTTTCGCGATGAAACTCATCTATACCCAGGCATTTGCCGGTATGGGATTGTGGGCCATTTGCAGTGCCGCAATCGGAACCGGTGCGTTGGGTACCATATTTGGTGTTATCGGTTGTGCCTCAGTTATTTTGAGCTATGTCGCCCTTGCGGCGGTGCTCATCATCCTTGTTGCCATTCTGATAAAGTATCTGTGGGACAAATTTACGGATGACGATGCAGAGACCTTTACGGAGATTCCGTCCATTATATTTGACAATGCGAACAATCGGTATGTCCGTTATGACGCAGTAAAAATAGATGGAAGTCCCGCCAATATAAACGGCGAAAACGCGAGAAGATGGAACGCGCTCTATACGTCAAAAAGCAGTGGTGTCGGGGATCCGATCCTGTCCTCTCAGATGGACGATCTTATCGTAGTGCAGTACAACGACAGCAGCACGCCGCAGGGATATGAGCCGGTAAAGTGCTTCGGCGAAGTTGCCGCGGCAAACCTGAACGCGAACTCCAAGTCCGATTCCTGCGCAGTCTATATGTACTACCGCACTACCGCTACGGTAATTAACGGCGGCGACGAAACCGGCACCGATACGGATACCGATACCGATACCGATACCGGTACAGATACCGGCGACAGCTCAACGGAGCAGACCGAGGAAACGACAGATACACCCGTGCAGTATATTTCAACACTCTCTCTTTCCACGCAGGAGACAGAAACTGCAGCGAAGGCGGCTTTAACGAAGGAAGGGTATTATGTTCTGGACGTCAACCTGACGCCGACCATTGAAAAGACCTATACCTACGTCGGTTATACCACCACGACAAACGCCGATGATGCGGTGACGGACATAAGAATTTCCGCGCGAAATTCGTCGTCGGCCTACCTCTTCGGCAACGCATCCTACACGGCCTGCGGAACAACTCCGTCGGGCGACACCCTTTACTACACTTCCTACAAATCGGCAGGAACACCGGTTCTTGCGGACTTGCTGGTAAAGTATTCGCTGGACGATGTCCCGGAAGGATATGAACCGGTCAACCTGTTCTGCGGCGGTAATGCCTATAACCTGAACATGGGCGACGAGGTGAAGAAACTCCTCTTTGCAAGTTATTCCCAAAGTGAAGACCATTGGGATGACACGGGCATCTATCTGTATTTCAAGCCATCCGTTTCCTACACGGAAGGAGAGGAATACATTTCCGGCTTTGTTCTGGTTGCGGGCAAAGTCAATGAATGGGTCAATTCTGCGGAACATTATATCAAAGATCTGAGGATGCAAAGCTATGGCCTGAGCCTGACGGCTGCGGAGAAAATATCACTTCCCAGACAGCAGGCCGGTTTAAAAGAGATCTACCATTCCGAGGAGGGTGTTGAGACCTATATCTGCTACACGACGACCCACAATCCCTATCGGGCGATCTATGGCATTCGGTCCTACACGTCTGCACCGGGGAATTATTCCGTTCCGGTCTATATGGGAACGGCCTCCGGCGGCGCCTATGCGGCCTGCGACGTTCTGTTCGCACTGCCGTTTTCCGTGAGTACCTTCTACGACGGATGTGGGGAAGATGTAGGTGACTATCGCAGAGGCGTCTATGAGACCCACTCCTATCAGTTCGCCACCGGCAGCGGCTCTTCCACGGGTATCGAGCAGGTTAAAATGACAGTAGAACTGGCGCCGGAAGACTATGAGGATGTTTCCTGGTCCAGCTGCGGCGCTCGCGGAAAGGGCATCTATGTCCTCGGACCGGTAGAAGGCGGAACGCCTCTGACAGTGGACGACATTGTGGTTTCGTCGGATGCCACGACTCCGGACGGCTTTGTCAGCGTGCAGGATTTCAAAACACCGAACCGCACCGAGCCGCACAATCTGGGCTACAACACCAACAACTCCAAGTACATTGCCGACGGAAAGAGCCTGACACCGGTGTATATCTACCAGAGAAAAGCGGCTACAACGAAAAAGCAGTACATTTCTTCCATCTATGTTTCCACCTATACCTACAGTAAGGTTGCTGGAACTACCGAGTATACTGATGAGCAGAAGAAGACAATCAACGCAAGCGGAAGCGATTACTGCGTACAGAATCTGGTGGCGCAATGCACCGATGAGGTTATTCAGAGCAACGTTGCCCTTGGCAGCTCCGAAAGCCTGTCGAACAATTCATCGGCAACCCCGAGTACGATTTCCTATATCGGTGTGTCAAGAACGGATTCGTCAGCGGATGCCATTACAGGTATCATAAGGTATGTCACCAACCTGAGCGTGGCGCCTCCGACCATACAGGTCGGCGGAGTGACCTACACAAAGGCCGGCGACATGATACCCGATCCGAAGGGGTCTTATTACCTTTATTACACGACCTCGGCTGCGGCGAACCCCGGTCTGCCGGTTACGGACATCAGTATCAGCTCGGAAGTGTTTGAGGACAACTGCGCAACAGCGCTGTCAACAAACGCAGTGGATACGTCGGGAATCAAAACGGGAACAACGGCCACCAAGGTAAAGCTTTACGGCGATGCAAACGAGACGAACTTTATCCACATGAGTTTCGCAGATACGGCAACCATGATGAGCGGAATCTATGTCGGCCACGGAAAGACAAAGAAGGAAGCACAGGCGAATCTGCTTGGGTTGGGCTGCAATATCTGCGTGGATTTGGACCTCAACAAGGATACCGGAGGAGAGTACGTTTATATCGGCTATACAAGGTATACGCTGAAGACAAACGAAATCAAAAAGGGTGTCGCGCGGAGCGCAGTACGAGATATTGTCCTGACAGTGGGTGAAGAGCACCAGAGCGAGATCTTCATCGACGGGATCAAGTATAAGTGTGCGTCGGACGAATACTCGGTGGGTTCTGGAAATGATGGAACGAAGGGTGTGTCCCTCAACATCGGTACCGGAGGAAAGCAGATCTATCTGTATTACTCCACGACCATTACGGAGGATACCACCTACCCGATCGCAAAGCTGGGTCTGGCCTGCAGAGATTATGGCATAGTCAACGACGACTACAACAGTTGGGAATATGTCTATGACCTGAACGGCAATCCGGTCAACCTGAATGAAGGAGCCATCTACTCGACCAATGACGGAAAGTATATCACCGATAACCGGATCTACCTCTACGCCAGCCGAACCAATAATGAGGTCAAGGAAGGCTGCGGGGTGGATATGAATGCGATCAACGCGGACCTGCAAGTCTATGATGTGTATCTGAAGGGGGCATAAGAGATGAAACGGACAAAGAAATTGATTTCTCTCTTCTGTGCCCTTGGGATTGCGGCAGCCGTCGCAGCGCCTCAGGCGGCGCTGGCGGCGGATGCCGCCGCCGGCGGGACAAGCGAGTATGTCTACACGATCAACGTCAAGGTCAACAATGCGTGCAACACAAACAGCATGGATAGGGATGCCGTAAACGTGCTGTATTTTGACTACTACTACAACGGTCAGAACGGCTTCCAGAGCGAAGCGAAGCAAACCTTTGACATGTCCTGGAACGGCAGCAGCAACGCCAATGCGGATTTCCTGTCGGAGCAGTTTATGCGGCCGAATGACAACTCCTACAATACGAGCTTCGACGTGACGCTGCCGGGCAAGCTGAGCAAGATGTACATCAAGCTGAACATGGACGGCGGCGAGCGGCTATCCTTTTCTATTGAGAGCATTTACTGCAACGGCATCCGAATCAATAACAATACGGACTACGTTTCCTCCGCATATAATGATTCCACAGCAACAGTGTATTGCTCTATGGACAAGTCAGTGATTGATGTGACAAACTCACCCTATTTTCAGGAACACCAGGGGCTGGAAATTTCCGAAAAGGCCATGAGTAATCTGACCAATGAGGTCGGCGGCGGCGCAAGCTATGCAGGGCAGTTCAAGGACCAGTATAATGCGGTCATTGACGTGGCAGTGCTGAAAGACTGCGTGGGATCATCGGATGGGGACATCAACCAGTTCTATTCCCACAGCGATGAACAGAGCATGTATCAGTACACGTTCTATTTCAATGTAGAAAACCCCATCAATCTTACAAATGCCGATTATGACGAGGTGGAAACCTTCTACATAGACATCAGCTATGTGGATCAGAACGGCTACGGAACCGCAAAAACCTACCGGCTGAACATGGCCTATGACTCCGGTCTGAAACGGAATCTGAATCCCCAATATCTGAGCTGCTTTGAGCGCAATAATGACAACGCCTATAACACGCATTTTTCTCTCTGGGTTCCTGGTATCATTACGCAGGTCAAATGCAAGCTCAATATGAGCGGCGAGAAACTGGTCGTCAATTTTGAAAAGATCACGCTGGGTTCTGTTGCGGTCAATACCGATCGGGATTATGTGTCCTCCAAGTACTTTGACTCGGATGCAACCATCCCATGCAGGGTTCCTGCGTCCCAGATTGCCATAGCCCAGGCGGATCTTCCGGAAGCCTACACCGCGGATTTGAAGGATCAATATGGTGCAGTTGTGTCAGAGCAGCTGTTCAACTACGCAAAGGCAGACATGCAGCAGTTTTTGTATCACTCGTAAAAGTTCCTGCCAGATGAATTTGACAGGATACATGCAGACCTGATCTGCGAAAAAGGTCCCGGAGTGCATCGATGTGATTCGGTGTACTCCGGGGTTTCTATATCAAAGGCGATACCTTTGACTGAGTCGATTAGATTGCTTTTACTTTAGTGTGTTTATAGGTAATCCAATCAGGAATGTGCACAAAATGTGTGTACAATTCATACTTTTTAAAAATCTTGGGATTATATGAACCGTAGACAACGACAAATTTTGGTGTTAGTTCAGATAACATTGCCTCAAGTCCTGCCTCGAGATAATATTTATCTTCTCGGGATCTGCTACATCCATAAGTACCAATGGAAACAATACTATTATGAGGTAAACCGGAAAATGCCGGAGCGAAACCGAACAATGTTCTTGAATATGTTCTTTCATCGCCCCACCGGACATTAGGAATCACATATTTCCCCTGCTGTTGCAGATAATAGCCAACAGATCGGCTAACACCGAGGTTTGCTATCTGTTCCCATAACGGCATGTCCCGATATAGGGAACAGTCCGGAGTTGAAATTAATTGAACGTGGCCCAAATCCTTCATAAAAATCTGCGGTGTGCTGACGAATTTCCTAAATTCTGTGTCTTGCTCGTAGAAGACGAGCATCTCCCTTGAAGCACTTGTAATCTCTGACCTTCTACTAAATGGTATTGCAGCAGAAGGAATAATGATTTCTTGTGGTGCTTCTAAAATTGGAATTTCGAAATCGGAATCAAAAAAGGCGGTTTCTATCAGTTTTGAATTGAAACCATCATAAAATAAGTTCTTCATTGTACACATTCTTTCCTGAAATTGAGATGAGATTTTGCAAAGGATCGAAAATTATCAATAAATTTGACAGGTTCAAAGGGATATGCTACAATGAACAAACACGAGTAGTCGGTGATCCTAGCATATCCGGCGAGTGAAAAGCGCTTCATTTGTTGTGCCAGCAACTTATGAAGTGCCTTTTATTTTACAATCAAAGGCATCACGTCCTTTTAGATATAGCCTGGTTTTTAGCAATTTTATCAAATTTTGCTCAGATCAGGGGACGGTGGATTCTCTAATTCTTCCTGTAGCATAATCGATCTCTTCTCCTACTTCCCTAACATATTCATTGTAATCGACCCACTTTCTCATATGATCGGATTTAAAGTTTGTCTGATTATACTTTTCTGGGGAAACTGCGGAGAGACGGGTGCGCCAGACCTGAATAAGTTCGCTACTTTGCGTTTTCTCGGCAATTTCTTCAAAGA
>CAVLAO010000070.1:0-8869 GCA_963660915.1 Bacteroides sp. CAG:927
TCCAGATGCAGGGTGGACAGCGGGCTTTCCCGTGCCACCAGCACCAGCTTGCGGTGCTCTTTCAACATACAGTCTGCCGCCCGCAGCAGCAGATTGTCGCTGTACCCGGACACGATGCCTGCCACCGTTTTCATACTGCACGGACAGACAATTATACCCATGCTTTTCCAGCTTCCGCTGGCCGGGGCCGCACCGATGTTGGCGTTATCATGTACCACATCTGCTAGTGCCAAAAATTCTGCGGTGGACATGCCGGTTTCCTGCCGCAGAGTCATTTCTCCGCCCTTAGTCAAAATCAGGTGTGTTTCCACCTCCGGGCGGTGTTTGAGTTGTTGCAGCAGCTCAATGGCCAGCGGCGCGCCGGAAGCCCCGGACACACCAACGACAAGACGCTTTTTCATCGAAGATTCCTCACAGTTCAAAATCGGGCAGCCAGTGCTTGACATCCACTTCTTTGAACGCTGCACGCTTGAATTTTTCCTTCAGCTCAAAAGGCACAGTGCAGTCAAAGATGGTCTTGGTGGAGCAACCCACATCCCGGATGGAACCGGTATATTCCGGGCAGGAACTGGGGTCCAGCGGATGGCACCGCACACCGGGAATCGTGATGATATCCCGATCACCCTGAAAACGGGTATTCATGGCCCACAGCACATCGTTGGTATCAAAGATGTCCACATCTTCGTCCACCAGAATGACGTGTTTTAATTCCGGGAATGCGCTGAACGCCAGCAGAGCGGCCTGCCGCTGCTTGCCCTCATCAGTGTGAACAGTCTTTTTGCACTGCAAAATTGCCATATATTTGCCGCCGCCTGCACGGTGGGAGTAGACGTTCAGCACTTTGCCGGGCAGTGCCTTGTCAATGAGGTTCAGGATGCTGGCCTCGGTGGGGATGCCTGCCATGTTCACATGCTCCTCACTGGGGCCGATACAGGTTTGCATGATGGGATGCTTGCGGTGCGTCACTGCTTTTACTTTCAGCAGCCAGCACTCATGACTGGCCTTGCCGTTGTAGCCGGGGAACTCCGGCATCGCATAACCGGTGTGGCTGTTCCGATCTTCCACCACATGGTTACTGCCCGGTACGATCTCGCCCTCAATGACATATTCCGCATTGGAAATGGCATTTTCGTGAACGGTCAGGCAGGGGCACAGTTCCACCGGGCGCTTGCGCAGGGCACCGGCAATGCTCAGTTCGTTGAAGCCCAGCGGGGTCGTGGGCGGTTCAAAGCAGGCGGTCACTTCAATGGCCGGGTCTACACCGATGGAAACGCTGATGGGCAGCGGCTGGCCCAGTTCAGTCGCCCGTTCTGCCATGGCACCGATGTGGCGGCTGCCCGGCTGCAAGAAGATGGATAGTTCATCTTTGGATTGGATGCACATGCGGTGGATAGTCACATCCGAACAGCCGGTGTCCGGGTGGGTAGCATAGCACATGCCAAGCGTGATATAGGGGCCGGCATCCACCGGGGTGTTGGTGGGTGCGGGCACCAGCTTGAACAGGTCAAAATCCGGGTCAGTGGCACGATGTACAACTTCCTGACAGGGAGCCGTTTCGTGGGTGACGATGGGTTGAATCGGATTCTTGGCGCACTCGCAGAGCAAATGCCCCAGTTCTTCCTTTTTTACGCCAAACAGATTCGCAACCCGCTGGCGGCTGGCCAGCACACCGATTGCAACACTGGTGTCCGGGTGCCCTTTGATGTTGTGAAACACCATGGCTGGGCCGTCCACCTTGGTGGGGCGCATCACGGTACCGCCCGCACCCACATAGCGGTACACACCGGAAAGTTCTGCTTCCGGGTCTACCTCAACATCCGTTTCCACCAGCTGACCCGGTGTCTGGCGCAGAACATCCAATGCTGTGCGCAGGTCTAAAATATCGGTACGATGATTCATCAAGACGTTTTCCTTTCGTTGCGTTTTTTATAAGTTGTAGTTTCGCTGCTTAAATATCAGTGTTGCTTTATGATTAGAAAATCCTCGGTCTGCATAGAACAGGCCGAGGATCTCTTACATCAGAATCAGTCAGTATAAGCCGGGTTGCTGCTGCCCGGTGCATAACCATACGGATAACTTACGAACGGTAAGCCATCCGGCTGTGCAGTTTCCAATGTCCAGCCTGCCTGATAACGCATTGTCCAAGCCCAGTTGCTATAGCTGCCAACCATGTCAAAGCCATCATCAAGGGTAGCACCATTGGCCTTTACGACTTCCGCCGCACTCTTAGGCAGCTGACGCGAATAGTTTTTCTGGAACAGAAGTTCCTGATCGTTCACGGTTTTCTGTGCGGTCTGCCCCATACGTGTCTGTACAAATACCACATTATGGAGAACCTTCACATTACAGTCCTCTTCACCGCTCGCATCAAAAACTTTTGCATTTTGGGCATCCTGCGTGAGTTCAGCAGTTCCATTCTCGGCTTCCGCATAATAGTAAGTAATGTCGTCAATTTCGGTAGACAACGTGTAAGTGGCTGGCTGCGCTGCATTTT
The DNA here is from genome assembly GCA_963660915.1 of Bacteroides sp. CAG:927. Classification (GTDB taxonomy): domain Bacteria; phylum Bacillota; class Clostridia; order Oscillospirales; family Oscillospiraceae; genus UMGS1766. Next base: position 2,495 of record CAVLAO010000070.1, read on the forward strand.
CATTCATGTTCAGCAAACCGTAATAATTATAGCAGGTCACTGTTCCATCCACCGGAACGCCACCGCCGCCTGTCTGCACCATATAAGCAGCAACCGATGCAATGTCATACGTTTTCTTGTATTCTCTGCCGCCACAGGTAACAGCAATGGTCATTTTATTGTATACAGGTCTCGGAGCCCACTGTTGATAGGTCACAAAGATATTGGTTTCTGTTTTATTGGAAACCACAGCATACTCCTGTTCGCCATAAGCGTTTACCGGCTGCAGGGTATATTCGTCACCGTATTTACTGGTCAATGTGATCTTAACATCGTTTTCTGTTACATTCGTACCATCACCATACACGGGCCAAGTAATAGAGAAGCAATCTGTATATTCGTCATTCAGATAAGGCTTATCTGCCGCAGATTCTGTTCCGTCTGTGTGCCAAGTCCACTGGGGAATAAGGCTCTGCGCTTTGCCGGAAGTGTAAGACGCATCGTAGGTATTCGGAACATATTCGTGTCCCAAAGCAAGGTCTGTCACAGTGCGGCCATAGCAGTACACTGTGACAGGGAAGGTCACAGGTGCAAGTTCAACACCATTGTAACGAATACCGCTCACTTCAAACGTAAAGAAATAGTCGCCGGCGCCATCGCCGCCCATGATAGACCATTCTCTGTTGCTGTTATAGTCGTTCCAAGTGTAGCCCCAGGTATTCCACTCCAAATCGCCCGTGTTCAGCGTATACGTGTAGGTTCCGTTCTGCCAAGAGCCATTGAGCGTGCTGGCTGCGCTGCTCAAAACAAATTCGTCTGCATGGTATGTGTTGCCGTCCACAAGACGAACCGTGGCCTGACTGCTGTCGATTTTGCTGTCATCAATGCTATCGCCCAATGAAATCAGAGCGGAACCTGTATACTGCACAGGGTCAAGTTCTACAACCGTACCCGGTTCATAGGTTACGCGTTTGCCTTCATCATTGTAATAATAAATGTTGATGTCACCCGGGCCTGTGGTTTTCTGCAAAGTTTTTTTCAGAGATGTTTTGTTGCCGGTATCTGCCATACCCAAAATATTACTGGTAACGGTTACGGCAGGAGTGCTTGCAGCGGCTTCAACAAGTGCTGCAAAACAATTTTCCTGATTGGCTGTATTGCTCATTGCAAAAGCCATCGTAGTTCCGGCTTGTGCCAGCAGTGCAGCAGAGAGGGCTAAGGCACAGAGTTTTTTCATCCGTTTCATAGGCTTTCTCCTTTTTAATCAGCATGCTGATTTTCATTTTTTTGCGTCTGCACAGACCATATCAATCCATGCAAAAAGTTCGTTCAAATCATAATCTCCACTATGCGGCAGCCCCCACGGAAAAGCAAAGTCTACCTTGTATCCTTTGCTCTTCAAAACAGTTTGCAAAATGTACGGAATAGCCAGTGCTGTATCACGATCGTAAGCACCGTGACGAATGCGCCAGTATGGGGCGGTATCGGCTTTTCCGATAAATGTAAGCGGATTCATTTTTGCAACTAATTCAGGCTCTGCAAGAGTGCCTCCTGCCGTATCGTGTGTCTGGCTGTATGCTGTAAAATGCCGTCTTTCCCAAATATCCGACCCGAACTCTTCGTTTTCTGGCGAGGCAAGGTCCAGTGCATCAAATGCAGGAGCTGTTTTCATGCGCATAACTGCACTCACGAACGCATTCCAGTCAATGCCCGTGACCTTTCCTTTTTCAATCGTCAGATAACCTTGCCGTTCCACTTCACTGCCTTTTACAGCAAGCCACGAGAGATTGTTGGCTGTGGCATGGGTGTTCAGTTCTCGTTGTGCGGATTCCTGCACGGCATTTTTCAGTGCTTCCAGAAAGCTGCCGGTACCATCTTCGTTCAATGTCAAAGATGTACCATCAGCTGCCATTAAATCCAGACTGTTAAGGTATTTGGGAAATAGTGTCTTTAGGTCTTTTGAAATTTGCTTCTGCTGCTCTGTTTGTACTCCTGTGGTACCTTTCTGCACAATTTTTCCATCCCGTACACTCATGCGAATCGTGCTGAAATTATCGTGTCCACAGAACATCCATTCATAAGCAGCATCGGCATTTTCCAAATTGTGGATAGGGCAATAGCAATTTGCTGCAAAAATGTTATCCCTCTCGTTTACGGCACCGATAGCTGCCAATTCATCGGCATATAACGGACTGTTACCGCTGGCACCGGCCAATGCGGAAAGTGCACCACCAGCACTTGTACCACTGGTCACAATATGTTCCGTATCACCGGGAACAAACATCCGATTTTTACGAAGCCATCGGATGCCTGCTTTCAAGTCCACAATGAACGCAGGGGCTTTGCCAACGCTATGACCGGTTTCCTGTTGTTCCGCAATTGTTTTGGAGCCTTCAAAAAACTCTGTGTTTTGATGTCCAGAAGTGCGTCCGCGTACACCGATGCAGACAACTATATATCCATGCTCCAACGCACGAAACGCTGCATTGGGACGGCCAAAGCGATCAAGTCCCGGACAGTCTGTCGGGCCAGGCAGATAACCGCCTACTGTATTGGGCACGAAGATAGGTGCCGTATGCAGCGTATATCCATTGTGTCGTGCACCATCGTAGTAATCATCCGGGACATAAAGGTTCAGCTTCTGGATGGGGTCCACTGGTGCTGCACAGTACACGATGTTTTCAAATGCGCGGTAACTGACCGTGGACCCCTCCAGTGTGCAGTGTTTTATAGTGTACGCCGTTGGGTCAAAACACAGGTCTTTTGCCATGAAAATCCTTCTCCCTCTTATCGTTCTACTCTTAAATTCAGATATCTGTTACCAACAGACATTTCGTGCTGCGGTGTAAAATATATTTCCGTATTTTCCGGGGTGTTCCTGCGGCCGCCCCGAAAAACCCGAAATCCCCATCATTTTCAGGGGAACCGCCGCATCCCGTCCGGCTATGATATCTTTAGCCAATGCCAGATTATCCTGTAAGATGCGCTTATCCGACCAGAACGCTCCATGATTGCGCAGCACAGTATCAAACTGGTCTTGGTATGATTGCAAATGACGCAGGGCTGCAACATACGTGGGAAGTATCTCCCTTGTCAACAGTGTCATTTCGCCACAGGCATCCCCGAAGATTGCAATACGATCTTCGGGAATCAAGAATACCTGCATCCCGGCAGTATGTCCCGGAACGGGAATCGCCTGCACCTGAACGCCGCCCAACTTCAAAACGGAGTTATTTTTTAATGGGCTATAAGGTGCCGTACGGCTGGGTTGAAGGTCCTGTGCCGTAAAACCTGCCGGAGCCCCGTCCGGCCCGCTGATAATTTCATCATAACGTCTTTGCCAGATGTTGTGCTGCTTTTCCAGTGCAAAGTCAGCCGGGCTAAGGAATACTTCTTCAAATTGGGCAGAGCCGCCTGCATGGTCCAGATGTCCATGTGATAACCAGACACGATACGGTGTGGTGACCAAACTTTCCACAAAGCTGCGAAGATCACCGATGCCAAATCCGGTGTCAAGCAGCACCGCGCCATTTGTTCCCTGCACAAGATATACGCATACCCCGCAAGGAAGAATAATTCGTTGAATATGCTGTGACACAGCCTGCAGCTCAAATTGTTGCATAATACGCCTCATTTGTCAAAGCACAAAAGGGACAGACTGGGGAAAATCCCTTTATCTGTCCCCTTGGAGCTTTTGTCAGATTAAAGTTTCTTTTCAGCTTCAAAGTCGTAGGTCAGCCACTGGACGATGAAGCAGAATGCCATGCCGATGCCAGTACCGATCAGAGCTTTGATAAGGTCGCTCATATCGCCGGTCGGATTGACATAGTTGGCAAAGCCGAAGATGCCACTGCCGCCAAACAGGTAGATTTTTGTGCGCAGAGCACCCATCACTGCACCACCAACAGCACCAGAGAGAATGTTGATGGCATAAGGTTTCTTAAGCGGGATAAGAATGGAGTACATCAGAGGTTCGCCAACACCGCATACCTGAGAGATAAAGGAAGACAGAGCCAGATCGCGTACCTTTTTACTGCGGGTACGCAGAGTGATGCACAGACCCTGTGCTACACCGATCATAGGTCCGATGCCGCCGGAAGCCATGATATAGTCAAAGCCATTGATGCCGATGTTGGAAAGAGCCAGAGAAATAATGACCCAGTGCAGACCAAACATGACCAGAACGCCGAAGCCGCCGCCGACCAGTGCACCAGCGATAATGCCGCCAACAACACCGCACTCATACAGGGACTTGACCAGCATGAAGATGGCACCACAGATGCCCTGCGAAACGGGGCCGATAACAATATAGGTCAGAGGAACCGTAATCAGAAGCACCAGCACGGGAGTAAGAATACCACGGATAGCTTCCGGCAGAGATTTCTTAAAGGTCTTTTCAAGTTTGGATGCCAGATACACGGCGAGCATGATGGGGATAATGCTGGAAGTATAGCCGCTGCCCGGCATGATGATGGGAATACCAAACAGGGTGTTATAGTAGTCCATTGCAAAGGGAGTGCCTGCCAGAATCGTACCAGCTACTTCCATTGTAGAACCGATATTGACCATTGCCGGGTAGACCAGTGCGGTACCGATCGCTGCCCCAAGATATTCGGAGCATTTGAATCTGCGTGCGGCCGAGAAACCCAGCAGGATAGGCAGGAAATAGAAGAAGCCGTCGCCTACTGCATACAGCAGCATATACAGGCCGCTCGTGGTAGAAATCCAGCCCAGCGATGCAAACAGCGAAATCACGCCTTTGATGATACCAGCGGCGGTCAGGATTCCCAGCGTAGGAGCAAGAACGCCCGACATCGTATTCATCAACGAATTGATCGGATTGTGCTTCTGTTCTGCGGTTGCCTCATTGTCTGCCGAATCGGTAGAAAGACCATAGGTTTCAACAATGAAATCATATAAGGCATCCACTTTGCTGCCGACAACTACCTGACACTGTCCACCGGCCATAATCAGCTGAATCACGCCCTGCGTTTTGCGCAGTTCTTCCTGATTCACCTTGCTTTCATCCTTCAAAGTAAAGCGCAGCCGCGTAAAACAGTGCGCCAAGTTGACTACATTTTCTTTGCCGCCGACATTCTGAATAATCGATGCGGCTAAAGCATCATATTTGTTTGCCACTTTGCTTTTCCTCCTGTATCTTATAATTCAGCTGCCCGGGCTTCTGAATATAATATACAGCCATTAAACGCATTTGTAAATATGGCTTTCACACAAAGATTCTGGCTGCTCCTTGGCATCTTGCACAAATTTGTTTGAAATTCATCTATTCGTCAATGATTTTTACTTGTGTTTGTGGAGGGGGATTTCCACTCTTTGAATAAAAGTTTTATTTTGGCAGATGGAAAGGATTGTTTTTTTATGAAATTCTGATACACTTATTTTATCTTATAAGAAAGAAAGGCTTTTTTTATGAACCCTTTACAGCGAATGGAGCTTCACAAAGCTGATTTTACACAAAACGATCAAATCATTTATGACTGCATCATGAAAAATCCTGCTGGCATCACACACATGTCTACCAGTTCCCTTGCAGAACTGTGCGGCGTTTCTCAACCAGCACTTTCTCGTTTTGTTAAAGGTTTAGGATATGCGCGGTATCAGGATTTTCGGGCAGAACTGATTGGCATGGTAGCACAGCAGACAGAGCAAGCCGAACAGGGGCAGGAACATCTTTTGTACTTTAGTCAATTATATCAGCTATTGCATGAAACGGAACAATTACTTACAGCAAATTATCTACACGAACTCGGCAGTTACCTTTGCGAATTTCCGCGGATTTTTGCAAGTGGCATTGGAAAAAGCCGTCATGCAGCCGAGCTGCTAGAAATTTTGATGCGCAAGCATCGGCGCTTTGCGCAAGCAGTCAGTCATGATGCACTCAATGAGCTTACAGACTACATGGAGTCTGATGATCTTCTAATCGTGTTTTCTGTAAGCGGTGGCGAGCATATCATGGAAGAGGCGCTACGAGCGAATGGTAAGGTTATGCTTGTTGCCTCAAAACCCGATCCCCGATATACTGATAGAGTTGATAAACTTGTTGTCCTTCCCCATTTATCGTCTGACCCGGAAACAGATTCTGTTTCGCCAGTTTTGTTTGATATCTTTGTAGAACTTGTCACATCGTTTTTACCGTACAGAGAAAATTCAGCAGATTGATTCCGAACTAAAAATCTTTTGTAATTCCAGCAGATAGAAAAACATTATTTGATATATGAACTATAAAGTTCATCACAGATGCGTTTGATATCATTTCGCCAGCAACCCATGAACTATAAAATGTATATGGGTGATGCAGAATGGCGAAAATTGAGGACTGCCCCGGCTTTGAAACGTTCGGAGCGGATGTCAAGGCAGCACGAAAGGCAAAACAGC
>CAVLAO010000071.1:0-8857 GCA_963660915.1 Bacteroides sp. CAG:927
ACACTATGTTGCTCTGTGTCGATGTCGATGTTGAGCCAATTGCATATTCGTATTCACTTAATCAGAACATAAATTACGACTGAAATTTTTGGAGGTTATTAAAATGAGCAATGTATACACTTCTGCAGATCAATTGATTGGCCGCACTCCTTTGTTGGAACTGACTCATCTCGAGAAAAAGTACAATTTGAAAGCCCGCCTTTTGGGTAAGCTGGAATACTTCAATCCGGCTGGCTCTGTGAAGGATCGTATCGCAAAGGCTATGATTGATGATGCTGAAGCGCGTGGTGTTCTAAAAGAGGGATCTGTGATTATTGAACCGACCTCCGGCAATACCGGCATTGGTTTGGCTTCCGTTGCAGCGGCGCGGGGATATCGTATAATTATTGTTATGCCGGAAACCATGAGCGTTGAACGCCGTCAGCTGATGAAGGCTTATGGCGCTGAGCTGGTGCTTACAGATGGAGCAAAGGGCATGAAGGGCGCTATCGCAAAAGCAGACGAGTTGGCGAAAGAGATTCCGAACAGCTTTATACCCGGTCAGTTTGTAAATCCTGCAAACCCTGCTGCACACGAGGCTACCACAGGTCCGGAGATTTGGGCTGATACCGACGGGAAAGTGGATATCTTTGTCGCAGGCGTTGGAACCGGCGGTACTTTGACTGGCGTGGGAGGCTATCTGAAGAAGCAGAATCCGGATGTCAAGGTTGTTGCGGTGGAACCCGCTACCTCTCCTGTTCTAAGCAAGGGCGTTTCCGGCCCGCACAAGATTCAGGGTATTGGAGCTGGTTTTGTGCCGGATGTTTTGAACACAAAAATTTATGACGAGATCATTCCAGTAGAAAATGAGGATGCGTTTGCAACCGGGCGGGAGATTGGCCGTGCAGAAGGTGTTCTGGTGGGTATTTCCTCCGGTGCAGCCATCTGGGCAGCGTTGCAGTTGGCACAGCGTCCGGAGAATGAGGGCAAGACGATTGTAGCGTTGCTGCCGGATACCGGTGACCGCTATCTGTCTACCGCTCTGTTTGCGGACTAATCTGCGGATTGTATTTTATTGCGTCCGTCCCGTTGCTGGGGCGGCGCAATAAAATGTAAAAAAGTCTATTGACAAAGTAGGATTAGGGTGGTATATTACCACTAAACCAAGTAGTCAAATGGGTTGATTACAGAAGGGAGCTTGGCATGAGCGTAAAATTCGGCAGATTGCTGAGATGTAATTTTAGAAATGGGCGAATGTACCGCTGATGCGCGGATATTTCAACTTTATTGACACTAAAATTACAGATCAGAAAGAGGTTATTACATATGAGCAACTATAAATTTGAGACCCTGCAGCTTCACGTTGGTCAGGAGCAGCCCGATCCCGCAACCGATGCCCGTGCGGTTCCGATTTATCAAACCACTTCCTATGTGTTCCGCAACTGCGACCATGCGGCAGCTCGTTTTGGCTTGGCCGATGCAGGCAATATTTACGGTCGTTTGACCAACTCCACTCAAGATGTTTTTGAGAAGCGCATTGCTGCACTGGAAGGCGGCGTAGCTGGCTTGGCAGTCGCTTCCGGTGCTGCGGCGATTACCTATACCATTCAGGCACTGGCAAAGGCAGGAGAGCACATTGTTGCGCAGAAGACCATTTATGGCGGCACTTCCAATCTTCTGGCGCACACTCTTCCGTTGTATGGCATTGAGGCGTCATTCGTGGACGCGCATAACCTTGCAGAGGTTGAAGACGCTATTCAGGAAAATACTAAGGCAATCTATATTGAAACCCTTGGCAATCCTAATTCCGACATTCCGGATATCGACGCGATTGCAGAGATTGCGCATAAGCATGGTTTGCCTCTGGTAATTGACAACACCTTTGGCACCCCTTATCTCATTCGTCCGATTGAGCATGGGGCTGATGTGGTTGTACATTCTGCCACCAAGTTCATTGGCGGACATGGCACCACCCTCGGCGGCGTGATTGTAGACGGTGGTACGTTCGATTGGGCAGCCAGCGGACGTTATCCTTGGATTTCAGAGCCAAATCCAAGCTATCACGGTGTAAAGTTTACAGAGGCTGCCGGTGCGGCTGCATTTGCTACCTATATTCGCGCAATTCTGCTGCGTGATACAGGCGCTACCATTTCTCCCTTTGCTGCATTCCTGCTGCTCCAGGGTGTCGAAACGCTGTCCCTGCGTCTGGATCGCCATGCGGAGAACACAAAGAAAGTTGTAGAGTATCTGTCCAAGCATCCTCAGGTTGAACACGTCAGCCATCCGTCTTTGCCGGATCATCCCGACCATGCTCTATATGAAAAATACTTCCCCAATGGTGGTGCCTCTATTTTCACCTTTGAGATCAAAGGCGGTCAGGAAGCGGCATTCAAGTTTATTGATAACCTGAAGATTTTCTCCTTGCTGGCAAATGTTGCTGATGTAAAGAGCCTGGTTATCCATCCTGCCACCACCACTCATTCTCAGTTGACCGAAGAAGAACTGGCTGATGTGGGCATTAAGAACAATACCATTCGTTTGTCCATTGGCACAGAGCATATTGATGATATCATTGCCGATTTGGATCAGGCCTTTGCTGCTGCGCTTTAAATTTTTCTCAATTCCACTTCATTGATGATCCTTATTTGTTTTACCCTTAAAACAGAAATCCCGCTGATGTGATGTCAGCGGGATTTCTGTTTTAAGTTCAGAACAGGATATAAGATATCATTAATTTGGAATTTGACAGGATGATAACCATAATATATAATGTCACATGTATATTTGGATCTTTTGCACCAGTTTGATCGAGAGGTATCCATACATGATTCGATTTAATAATGTAAGAAAAACCTATCCCAATGGGACAGCGGCGCTGAATGGACTGTCTTTCGAATTGAAAGATGGCGAGTTCGCCTTTCTCGTTGGCCCTTCCGGTGCAGGTAAGAGCACAATTCTGAGCCTGCTTACCGCTGAGGAACCGATTTCAGGGGGGAAACTGATGGTGAATGGATATAATTTGAATACCATTCGCCCCAATCAAGTGCCCTATCTTCGCCGCAGCCTCGGCATTGTATTTCAGGATTTTCGTCTCATTGCGAACAAGACTGTATACGAAAATATGGCTTTCGCTATGCGCGTGATCGGCGCGTCCCCTCGCGAGATGCGGCGGCGTATTCCTTATGTTCTGGAACTTGTGGGACTGGAGGATAAGCAGAATAATTTGCCGGGTGAGCTTTCCGGCGGTGAGCAGCAGCGTGTTGCAATTGCTCGTGCGTTGGTCAATAACCCCAGCACGATTATTGCAGACGAGCCGACGGGTAACTTGGACCCTGACCGTTCTTTGGAAATTATGACTTTACTGGAACGGATTAATGCGTTGGGAACGACAATGCTTGTTGTTACCCATGAAAAGGGACTTGTAAATCATTTCCACAAACGAGTCATCCACATCGAAGATGGTGTGGTTGTAAGCGACGAGGAGGACGGTTTCTATATCCATGAAGAAGAGAAAAAAGAGCAATAATTTCGGCTATTATGTCCGAGAAGGTCTTCGCGGTATTGCCAGCCATGGCTTTATGTCTTTTGCAGCTATTACAATTATCGCAGCCTGTTTGCTGATTACCGGAAGCTTTTCTCTGGTGGCAGTTAACATTGAGTATAATCTTAGCAAGTTGATGGAGGAAAATGAATTTCTGGCTTATGTGGACGATAGCTTGACCGATGATCAGGCTATGAGCCTTCAAACTGAGCTTGAAAGTATTGACAATGTGGCGACTGTAACCTTTACAAGTCGGTATCAGGCGTTAGAAAACTACAAGGCAGAAATGGGCACAGATTCCACGCAGTTGGATAATTTGCCGGATACAGTACTTCGCCATCGCTATTCTGTTCGTGTGCAGGATATCAATAAACTGACGGAAACGGTAAAAGCAGTTCAAAATGTGGCAGGTATTGCAAAAGTCAGCGTAGCATTGGACGTAGCCAACGGCTTTGTTACTGTTCGAAATGTGGTAACAATCGTGACGATCGGTATGGTGGGTATCCTGTTGGTTATCTCCCTGTTTATTGTGTCTAATGCAATTAAGCTTGCTACGCTTTCTCGAGAAGAGGAAATTGCAATCATGAAGATGTGCGGTGCAACAAATGGGTTTATCCGTCTGCCGTTCGTTTTTGAAGGAATTGTGTTAGGCTTAGCCAGTGCGTTGGTTGGCTTCCTTTGCCAATGGGGGGTCTATACATTACTGATCCGCGCGATCCAGTCAGCAAGCCGTATGCAGTTGGTAGCGTTGGTATCGTTCCGTACAATCGCATTGCCTATGGGACTTGTGTTTGCAGGTGTCGGTTTGGTCGTCGGTGTTTGCGGCAGTCTGATTACCATCCGCAAGTATCTGCAAGTGTAAATAGAAGTCGGAGGAGGCGCGAGTATGAGTGCGCATCAAAAGAAGAAAAGCGGTTGGGACCGGCGGCGCAAAATGGTTGCTGCCATCGCTGGAGGAATGGCGCTGCTGTTGCTGATTCCGATTGTAGCACAGATTTTTACCTACGCTATGGTGTAAGAGGGGAGGCTGCAAAGTGACTGTGAGATATCGTGTTGCCCGAAAGGTCATTGCCGTAATTGCTGCAGTAACTTTTGCTGGTGCTGTGATGATGGAAACAGAAAGTTTCAGCGTCTATGCCGCCAATTCCGGTACATTGAATAAGCTGAAACAACAGGCATCTAGTTTATCAGATCAGGAATCAGAACTTCGCAGCCAACTCAAAACATTGGAGGGACGTGTAAATTCCAAGCTTGAAGAAAAGGAAGTCTTGGAGCAGCAAATATCCGTGCTTTCGGCACAAATTTTCAACACAGAAGCACTGATCAGTGAATACGAGATTCAAATTTCAGACAAACAGATTGAACTGGAACAGGTACAGTCGGAAGAGGATGAGTACTATCAGGTGTATTGTACTCGTGTCCGGGATATGGAAGAACAGGGTTCCATAAGCTATTGGTCAATTTTGTTTAGCTCTGCCAGTTTTTCTGACCTTTTAGATCGGATTGATTTTGTCAGCGAAATTGTAGATTATGACAATCAGATTTTTGATCAACTTCAGGCGGCGCGGGAAGCAGTAGCTCAGGCTAAGACAGATTTGGAGACACAGCAGGCGGAGCAGCAGGAAGCCAAGGAAGCTCTGGAGACGCAGAAAACGAGCTTGGCAGAGGAAGAGACGGCAGTGGATGCCGCAATTGCTGAGATCAACAGTCAAAAAGAAGTCTATTCGGCGCAGTTAGCGGAGGTACAATCCAAGGCAGAAGCGTTGGAAGATCAGATTGCCGCAGAGCAGGCGGCAGCAGAGAAGTCTGCCTCCAAACAGAACAGTGGTACAGAGCAAGACAGTTCTTTCAACAACCGCGGAAGTTCTTCGTCCGGCAGTGGTCTTATCTGGCCTTGTGGGAGCAGTCGAATAACTTCTTACTTCGGTAAACGCAGCAGTCCGACCGCAGGCGCATCTACTTATCACAAGGGCGTTGACATTGGGGCTTCAACAGGCACGGCCATTTATGCAGCTGCCAGCGGTACAGTTGTGACGGCAACCTACAGTTCCAGTGCCGGTAACTACATCACCATTTCGCATGGAAATGGATTGAGTACATCCTACATGCATTGCAGTGCACTATATGTCAGTGTGGGTGATACGGTGTCTCAGGGACAGACGATTGCTGCAGTCGGAAGCACCGGAGTTTCCACAGGATCTCATCTTCATTTTGCTGTTATTGAGAACGGAACGTATAAGAATCCGTTGGATTACGTATGATGGAGTGATCGTAAAGCGGCGAGTAAACAACTCGCCGCTTTATTCTGTTGATTTAGGATAGTTTTAGTATTTGATTGCTGAAATCGACCAACTGGCGATTTTCTCTTGTAATTTGTGGCCAAATATCATAAAATAAGAATGACTTCTTGTGGACGTTATGTTCTCCTGCGTGAAATAAACAGGAGAGCCTGCGTCTTTTTGATACAATGCAAACGAAACGGACGCGGCGTGTCAGAAAAACGATCATAATGTGCTTACTATAGCGCGGAAGGGAAGTGCTCTGGAATGAAAATTCAGATGGAAAAGGGCAACCTTATTATCAGCAATGATGTGTTCAATCAGATTGCAGGTGCAGTTGCAACCAGTTGCTTTGGAGTAAAAGGCATGGCAGTGCGGTCGAAAACAGATGGATTGGTGCATTTGCTGCGAAGAGAGTCCATGTCTAGGGGCGTAAAAGTAACTGCAAATGAAGATGGCAGCGTGACGATTGATCTGCATATTATTGTGGACAGCGGAGTAAACATTGCTGCGATTAGTAATTCAATTACCAACGAGGTTGCTTATAAAGTAAAGCAGCTCACCGGCGTTGAGGTGAGCAGTGTGGAGATTTTTGTCGACTCCATCTCGTTCAACTAAAAGCTCGGCTGGAACACATCTGCGATGATAGCCGAAAACGCCGAAAGGAAGAAAGTTAATGTTTGATATCATAGACGGAGCTCAGCTGAAAAGCATGATCCGTTATGGCGCTGCTGCCATTCAGGCAGAAAAACAATCTATCAATGACCTAAATGTATTTCCTGTTCCCGATGGAGATACTGGAACCAACATGAGCCTTACCATTGGTGCAGCGGTGACTGCGTTGGCAGACAATAAAGCCAGCACGGTGGGAGAGGTTGCTTCGGTGAATGCTTCTGCACTGCTGCGCGGCGCGCGAGGCAATTCAGGAGTCATTCTTTCTCTCCTGTTCCGCGGGATTGCACGGGAACTGAAGGAAAAGACTACAATGGACGGTGTTAACCTTGCGGCAGCGCTGACAGATGGCGTTGCTGCAGCTTATGGCGCAGTGATGAAGCCGGCAGAGGGAACAATTCTTACGGTGTCCCGGCTGGCTGCAGAACGTGCTTCGGAAGCATGTTTGGAAAATCCGTCCTTTGAGTATGTTTTAGATGCCGCAATTAGCCGCGGAGAGGAAGCACTGGCGGATACAATGAATCAAAATCCGGTGCTGAAAAAAGCAGGGGTTGTGGATGCCGGCGGAAAGGGTCTGTTGGTGATTTTCTCCGGTATGCGCAGTTACCTGCGGGGAGAGCCGATTGCAGAGACACAGGAAGAACAGTCAAGGCAGGAAAAGAAAAAAGCGGACTTTAATGCATTTGACGCACAGGATACAGAATTTGCTTTTGATACGGTTTACATTGTTCGCAAAGAAAAAGCGGAGGTAGACTTGATGCCTTTGCGTGAATTCCTGAACAGCATTGGTGACTGCGTTGTCATTGGTGAAGACGATGAATCCTTTAAAGTGCACGTTCATACAAATATTCCCGGTGAGGCACTGACGGAATCTCAGAAATACGGAACATTAGAGTTAGCCAAGATTGAAAATATGCGCACACAGACAGAAGATTTGGCAGCGGGTCGTAAGGTGCAATCCACAGATGATCTGGACGAGATTGAGGCCGAATTGGCAGCAATGGAACAACCGCAGGACTCTGTCGCACCAAATGAGAAGCGATATGGTTTTGTTGCCGTGTGTGCCGGAGATGGATTGGAAGAAGTGTTTCGGGATTTGGGCGTGGATGGAATGGTGTCCGGCGGGCAGACAATGAACCCATCCACAGATGATTTGCTGAAGGTAATCAATGCAACTCCGGCAGAGATCGTTTTTGTTCTCCCCAATAATAAGAATATTATTATGGCAGCGCAACAGTGTGTGCCGCTATCTGAGAAAAAGAAGGTAGTTGTGGTAGAAACTAAGACCGTGCCACAGGGAATTGCAGCAATGATGGCAGCCGACCTGGATGCAGAGGAGACGGAGATTGTCCAGGCAATGCAAACGGCAGCCGGTCTTGTGCAAACAGCTCAGATTACCTATGCTGCACGAAATTCGAGCTTGGATGGATTGGATATAAAAGAGGGCAATTATTTAGCGTTACTAAACGGCAAGCTCTATGATACTTCAACTGACATTGATGAAATGCTGAGAGCGCTTGCAAAAGCGGCACTGGAATCCGGAGCGGAGTTTGTTACCTTGTTCTATGGTGAAGACGTAACAGAAGGGCAGGCGGAAAAGGCGGAACGTATTTTTGATGGGGTCTGCCCGGACGCAGAGGTGTCTGTCGTGCCAGGCGGTCAACCGGTTTACTATTATTTAATTTCTATCGAATAAGAGTGGAATTGTTATCTATGCGACAGCAGCAAAGGCGACGTATCTCAGCGCCGCCTTTGCTTTTTTTCAGGCTGGGGGTACACGGCATATGAGCAAAATTAGATTGGATAAATTTTTGGCAGACAGTGGCTTCTGGTCCCGCAGGGAAGCCAAAGAACTATTGCGCCAGGGAAGAGTGCAGCGCAATGGTGAAGTGGAAAGGGAAGCTGCAGCAAAAATTGATTCGCAGGTTGAATCCATTTTTGTGGATGGAAAACGGCTGCAGTGGTCAGAATTTCACTACATTATGCTCTATAAACCGGAGAATGTGCTGACCGCAACGGAAGATCACTATCAAAAGACGGTCTTGGATTTGCTGCCCAAAGAGTATTCCAATTTGTTCCCGGTAGGTCGATTGGACAAGGATACTACAGGATTGCTTTTATTGACGGATGACGGAGAGTTGGCACATCAATTGCTTTCTCCCAAAAAACATGTGGATAAAGTTTATTTGGCGCAGGTGGATGGTGATGTGAATTCAGAGGATATTCTTGCGTTCCAACAGGGAATGACGTTAGAAGATGGAACGGTATGCCTTCCGGCCAAACTGGAGCCTTTGGGACATGGGCTGTGCCGGGTGACGTTAAGAGAAGGAAAATTTCATCAGGTTAAGCGGATGCTGGCGCAGAGAGGAAAACCGGTTATTAAATT
>CAVLAO010000072.1:0-8681 GCA_963660915.1 Bacteroides sp. CAG:927
AGAATACGGTGGAAGCTCGACGAGCCTGCAACGGCGGCATGGAACTGCCCATCCGTTGCAAGGTGTTCTATGGCCTCACTAAAGAAGATGAAGCAGCATTGTTTGCAATTCAGACCGGTACTGCTACCTGCTTGACGGCGGGCGAACGCCTTCGTGCAAATCTGGTAGCCGGAAATCCGGATGCGCTTTACTTTGTGGGCATCACATCGAATGCCGGTGTGGAATTTGCCTATGATGGCATCCGGGCACCCTGGAAGATCTACTGCATCGAAACGGCATACGAGTTGTACAAGCAGTACGGTTATGATCGTTACGTCGAAATGCTTCACATCATCGGAGAAGCATGGAAAGGAAATGTGGATTCCTATCTTGCCGGTGTGATCCGGGGCGTGGCCCGCTTCATCTCCGTATACGAAGGCGAGTACAACAGGGAACGGCTGGTGCAGCAGCTGGCAATGACACATCCGAAGACCATCACACAGCTGGCCCAGAAAGATAGCGGCAGCTCCGCAAACCGTCATATGCGGCAGATCCTCCGCATCTATAACGGTTCCAGCCGCGAGATGAGCCTGCCGCTGAAAAACTGACAATTTCGTTCTACCTCCTGAACAACAGCCGTCGCCGGCATCCGTCTGCGGCGGCTGCTTCTTACATATAGCAGTTTGCGATTTCAATGCACCGGCAACATCCGCAAACTGCATATCGCAAAAATGATGCCCGGATGGGTGATGTTTATGATGATTGCGATAAAAAGAAGGAGGTTGATTTTTATGTTACCGAACAATTGGAGATATCTCAGAGGGGACATCTACTATGCAGACATGGAGCCGCATATCGGTTCGGAACAGGGCGGAAAACGCCCTGTGGTGGTTCTGCAGAACAACATTGGAAACCGCCATTCGCCTACATTGATCGTGGCAACTGTTACCACCCGGACGGAAAAGAAGAAAAACCAGCCCACCCATGTGCTGGTAGATTCCAACCCGGCCTTTGAAGAACCGTCCATGATTCTTCTGGAACAGATCTTCACGATCGATAAATCCTGCAACGAGCGCTTTATGGGCTATGCCAGCAAGGCTGAAATGCTCCGCATTGATATGGCCCTGCTGGTCAGCCTGGCCCTGAACGTTCTGAGCGGAAACCGCAGCGAATAGCGGACAACCCGTAACCCGTAAAAATGAGGTGATAGCGATGTAATCGGAGGTGAGTGAGCAATGCGAAAAAGTGCCCCCATTGAAGTGGTGGTACATTACCCCAAAACGAAAGAGGGATGGGACGAACTCGGAAAACGGGTCGCAACCGCCCACGCCAACTATGTGATCGAAAAAATCGACCGTCTGAACTGCCCCACATGGCAGAAACTCGAATTGCTGCAGGCGGTGATCGATACCACCAAGGGAACTTACAAACCCAAAGAGCACCAAAAGCCCGGTTGGCAGCTGGGCCGATAAACAAAGCCCCACGCTCAACATATGCTTTTCTGCTCTGACCAGAGAAGGTCAGATTCAGAGGCAGTGTTGAGCGTGGGGCTTTTTTGTGTTACATAATTTTTTGGAATTTTGCTGACAAAATAAAATCATTGATTATTGGCGGCCAATATGGTATTCTTTTTGTGAAGGCGGGTGAAGTGCATGAATCGTCGCAGCGTGAAAATTATGAGAAGAAAAGCAGGGGGGACAGCAGGAAAGAATGCAGAAAAGTATTCGGTCAATCTTCCGGCAGCGTGGCTTCATACGATGGGACTTTCAAAAGAGGACCGGGTAGAACTTGCTTTTGACGGTGAAAAAATCACTGTCCGACCACTTGCATCAACAGACCCGGACTCGTTCCGCAGAAATGCAGAACAGAAAGGACATCGGCTGAAAGAATACCGGTATTATGACGGAGATACACTGTGCACTGTGATCTTGGCAGATTTTACGGCTGAGCAGGTCTGCATTGAAAATAAGGTTGATACAGTACTGGACACTGCTTTCGGCGTGAACAAAACGCCCTCTTGGGAAGACTTTCTGGCCTTTCTGGCAGACCGATGCATTCCGAAAACACGAAAAGGGTTGGATTACTATCTGGACGCTGTTGGCGTTCCGGAATATGATCCGGTTCTGCTTGTTGAGAAAACGCAGGGAAGAATGGCGGAGGATCATAAATGGCTGGAAATCATTTGACGCTGCATACCAACGACAGGGTTGTGGTGACGACTTCGCGCGGAAATCAGGAAAAATGGTTCGATGCGGAGAAAAATCTCTGGTATAAGGTAGATGATGGCTGTTTTGAGGCACTGGCAGAAGCCGTTTCCAGTGAAGTCCTGCGTAATTTTACAAATGCAGTTCAGCTGCCGGGAATCTCTGTAGCAAATTACTGGGTCGATACGGCCGAGGTTCATGGTTTGAAACGAGTGGTTTCGGTAAGTGAGAACTTCAAAAGGGAAGATGAGAGTCTTGTTACTGCAAATACGATCTTGAAGAACAGCCTTGGAACGGACTATCTTGAAGAATTTAACCGCAGGACAAGCCTAAAAGAGAGAATCCGGCTTCTTGTGGATGCAATGGGAGAGGCAACCGGAATGCAGAATATGGGCGCATATCTTACGACACTGTTTGAGGTGGATGCACTTCTTCTGAATCAGGATCGACACCTGAACAACATTGTGCTGGTTCGGGATAAATCTGGTTATAAGCCCTGCCCGATTTTTGACTGCGGAGATTCGTTCTTGCTGGATTTTGCTTTGTACAGCCCTGAAATTGAAAGCCGTGCGTATTTGGCAAAGGCACAGTGCCTTCCGTTCAAATCTCGATTTACACAGACGGTGCATACGGCACAAGCTCTTTACGGAAAGCAGCTTGCGGTAAACATTGATAGAGCAAGCATAGATGCGATCCTCGATAAATATCTATGCTATTATCCCAAACAGTTCCACTTTTTGCTGAAGGAGCGTATCGAAACCATTCTGATGGAGCAGCAGAAAAAGCTTTTTAAGAAGTAAAAGCTTTTGTATTTAATGAAAAAAGAGGGTAATATAAACATATCTACAGAATGAAAGATGCGGGGAGGGGCGAGTGAGATGATCTATGAAATCATGCATCGAGAGAACTGCGTGGCACAAATCGGCACGACAGGCGAATGCGAAATTCACCTTGAAGATTTTATGCCCTATGATCTAGTGCTGGAAGAATCGAATGATTTTGATGGTCAAATCAAGAATGTGATGAACTTTTATTCTTGGTGCGCCTCTCGGATGATGCCGCCTGACCGAACCTATGCAAAGGAAATCCTGAACAGCATTGGCGCATCACAGAGTGTGACAGACCGAGATCGCGCTCAGATCGCGCTTTCGTATCATTGTTTATCCCTTCTGGATGTGTTCTGGGTAAAAGAAAAAATGAAATCGTCCGTTTCAAGGATATCAATCTCTATACACATTCTTTGAGCAACGCACTTGTGGATATTGCATTGCGCGGGCACCAGATGACCGTGACAAATGCTCACCTTTTGGCAAATGACTTGTCTACAGGGGGCTGTTATCCGAAAGCGTGGGTGCGCAAAGAGGATGGCTTCTATCTTTATAAAGATGGCGGCAAAGATGCAGTTGAACGGGAAGTGTTGGCAAGTAAGGTTTGTCGGTGCTTTGACTGCCATCAGGTTCTGTATGATCAGGGAATATTTGAAAACGAGCCGGTATCCATCAGCAAAATTATGACCTCGCAGCGATACAGTCTCGTGACGTATGCGGCCTATGATGTCTACTGCACAAATCATGATTGGGATACACTGGATAAGATTCTGGAACTGGATGCTCACGGATACTATATGATGAACATTCTGGATTATCTGGTGGGCAACACGGATCGCCATTGGGAAAACTGGGGGCTGTTGGTGGACAATGAGACGAATCAACCTGTCCGGCTGCATGACTTGATGGACTTCAACCGGGAATTCCAGCAGTATGACACGTTGGATGGTGCAAATTGTCTGACCGTTGGAAAACGGCATTTGAGCCAGAAAGCGGCGGCAGAAGAAGCAGTACAAAAGGTCGGATTGAACCAAGCTGATGAGTTGGATGATACTGCTTTTGCTGCCCATCCGGAATGGGGAGAAGCCTTGAAAAAGAGACTGGACATTCTTAAAACCGCAGCATCCTGAAGGTTCGAAATAGAATACTGTTACATAATAAGGAAGCCGTCTGTAGGCTGCCCAATCATCAGTGGCGGCCATGCAGACGTTTTGTATTCATGCATATTATACCCCTTCATGCCTTTTTGAAAAAGGGTATAAAAGGGTATAATGAAAAAATTCTTCTGACCGGAGAAAAATTACCATACCTCACATGCGCAGCATAGACAGAAAATCGGGCCCAAGATTTTCGGCCAGAAGGCGGAAACACTTTTGGCTGATGGTTTTCTGCCCGGTCTCCCAGCAGCGAATGCTTGTCCGGCCAACTTTGGCATGCTCGGCGAGCTGCTGGCGATTCCAACCTTTGGCCTGCCGGTATTCCCGGAGAAAGGCTCCTCCGCCCCGGCGGAAAAACAGGGCGTAGTCATCCAGAAGGTCTTTGACCGGGATGGAGTAGAAGGCAGCCAGCTTGTCCGCAATCTCCGGGGAAAAGCTCCGGCGGAAGTTGCCGCTTTCAAGGTCCTGGTAGAGCCATTCTTCCATGCCGACCATGGAGGCAACGTCTTTTTGAAGCAGACCGAGATGGTATCGGCACCAGCGCATACGGTCGGACGGATTTGTGATTTCGGAGTAGGAATGATACATACGGAAGAACTCCTGCGTCTCCGAAGTGGTGTGCGGCCCGGTAAGCGGCACCTGCAGGATGTAGAGAGGGGTCAGACAGGATACCTCACATGATACTTTTTGAAGTAGAAAAAGGTGACACCCTTCCTGAGCCCAGAAAACCCATTTTGACGCATTTACGCTGCTTTGCAGAATGAGTGGGTTCTCTTTTCCATCTGAAAGTGCGCTGGGGAGAGGATAGCATTTTCAATGCACCGGCTGGCATAAGTGGAAAAACGTGCCCGGCGGGTAGAATCGAAAGTATCCACGGCCTTCATCAGGCCGATGGTGCCGATGGAAACGAGGTCTTCCTGATCGCCGGGCAGGGCGTAGTATTTTTTCACGATGTGTGCCACCAGCCGCAGATTGTGCCGGATGAGCTTTTCCCGGGCGGTGGAGTCCCCGGCCCGCAAGGCAGCAAAGGCAGCGGATTCCTCCCGGGCGGTGAGCGGCCGGGGAAAGCTGCCGCTTTCCAGATGAAGTGCCAGAACCAGAAACTTTGTAGCGAAAAATTGCAGCAGGGTCAGCAGCATACCGGTATCCTCCGTTTTTGCAGCATACAAAATGTGTCATTGAAATGTATGCGCAAAGGCTTGGCCGTTATCCGGCACAGGAACAAAAGAGAGTTTTATTGTATCTTGCTTTTTGTAAAATGATTTCAGATGGAAGAAGTCGAAAAATTTCTGAAAGAAGCGGAAACATATTATCTGGCAACGGTGGAAGGCGACCAGCCGAGAGTGCGTCCGTTTGGCACGGCGCATATTTTTGAAGGCAAGCTGTACATCCAGACCGGCAAGAAAAAGGATGTTTCCAAGCAGCTGCACGCCAACCCGAAAGCGGAACTTTGCGCATTCAAAAACGGCGAGTGGATTCGCGTTGCGGGCGAACTGGTAGAGGATGACCGTGTGGAAGCACGTCAGTCTATGCTGGATGCTTACCCGAGCCTGAAGAAGGTGTATGCGGCAGATGATGGCAACACCGAGGTGTTCTACTTCAAGAATGGTGTGGCTACAATTTCTGCATTTACCCATGAGCCGAAAGTAATCAAGTTCTGAATTACCTTGCCGTGTGGACTGAACCTCGGAAGTTCACACGGCAATACTTTGCTTTGTAAATTAGCCTCAACTAACTTGATTCGATGGATGAGACGGAAAGGTGTTGAGGAGTATGTGTGCGATGGATGATATGAAACTGCTGCATCCGACTGCTGTGATCGGAACAAACGCGTGGGGGTCGGCGGCGTATGAGACGCTGCTGCGCGGAAGCAGCGTGGATGAGGATACGCTCCGGGCAGCCATGCACACAGCAAAAGAATGCGGCCTGAACATTTATGATCTGGCGCAGGATTATGGTTTTGGCAGGGCGCAAAAGATGATAGGGAAGTTTGGCACGCAAGATATCTGGCTCTCGGCAAAATATACGCCGCTGTCTGCTTATCGCCCCGGCTGTGTGCGCAAGTCGCTGGAAAAAGACCTGCAAGA
Source organism: Bacteroides sp. CAG:927 (assembly GCA_963660915.1). Classification (GTDB taxonomy): domain Bacteria; phylum Bacillota; class Clostridia; order Oscillospirales; family Oscillospiraceae; genus UMGS1766. Next base: position 6,255 of record CAVLAO010000072.1, read on the forward strand.
CTTTCACCGTGAGTATGTATTTAGAGTACGAGGACTTCTTCAGTTCTAGCGGTCAACTTGCGGCAGTAGGGAACGAAGGATCTCCTGCGTGTCCTCACGGGGCTGTGCATACTCCAGGATCATGAGCTCCAGCAGGCTGCGTACCGAAAAAGGCTCATCGAAACGCAGATGAATGAACTCGTCGGAATGCTGAGGCCTTTATAGAGGCAGAGCGTCACATCCTCTGCGGTGCTGCCCGGCCAGAGCTGCGTCCGGACGGGTGTGACCATTGGCAACAATGTTGTTGTGGCGGCGGGCGCTGTTGTGACCAAAGATGTGCCGGATAACTGCCTTGTGGGCGGCGTTCCGGCAAAGCTCATCCGCAAAATTGAGAACGATATCCCCGCCGACGATTTATGACCCGCGCTGCGGACTCTTCCATAAAAAATGTCCACTGCTTTTTGCAGCCTGAAAAGGTGTAAGAGGCAGTGGTATTGTTTTGGTATGAGATTATCGCAAGCACACCCCTTGCACCGCCCTGCCGGATGTGATAGGATAAAGAAAACCGTGTGAGAGCGGAAACTGCGGCTGCCCGAAGGAACAGGCCTTCCGCATTGCGGCGGACACCAGCACGAAGTATGTCATGTAACACGATCTGACCGTGTCTGGTGCTTTACGACCCGTTGGCTGTGAGAGGTAAGCTTGCAAAATTGAAACGAGGAGAAAAAACAAAAATGCGGGGATTGGGAACGATCATCAATGCGCTGGCCATTCTGGTGGGCGGTGTGCTGGGCATCCTGTTCAAGCGCTTTCTGAAAGAACGCTATCAGGATACCATCATCAAAGCCACAGGCTTTTCTGTGGTGTTTCTGGGTGCGGCGGGCACGCTCTCCAAAATGATGACTGTTGGGCCGGACGGAACTTTAAGCACCGGCGGCTCCATGGTCATGATTTTGTCGCTGGCGCTGGGTGCGCTGCTGGGCGAACTCATTGATGTGGACGCGCAATTTGAGCGCTTTGGAGAGTGGCTCAAGCACAAGACTGGCAGTGACAGCGACAACCAGTTTGTCAACGGCTTTGTGTCGGCATCTTTGACAGTGAGCATCGGGGCCATGGCGGTCATCGGCTCCATTCAGGATGGCATTTACGGCGATCATTCCACGCTGGTGGCAAAGGCTATTCTGGACTTCATCATCGTGCTCATCATGGCATCGTCTATGGGCAGGGGCTGTGTGTTCTCCTTTATCCCGGTGGCCGTGCTGCAGGGTACCATGACTGCCCTTGCGGTAGTGCTTTCCGGCTTTATGACGGATGCCGTGCTGAACAACATCTCGCTGGTGGGCAATATTCTGATCTTCTGTGTGGGCATCAATCTGGTGTGGCCGAAAACCATCAAAGTGGCAAATCTGCTGCCGTCGCTGCTGGTCGCAGTGGCACTGACGGGGATTTTTTGAAGCGAAAGAGGATTGTTTCCCGGCACAAAAATTCCGGGACAGAGCATTTTGTAAAGATGAATAGCAAAAAATAGAGAGGACAGTGTAAAATGATGATTCGAAAAGCGGCCGAAAAGGACATTGACGCAGTGGAAAAGCTGTATGACGCCATCCACACGGCAGAAGAAAACGGCCAGCAGACTATTGGCTGGATACGGGGCGTCTATCCGGTGCGCAAGACAGCGGAAATGGCTCTTGCACGGGATGACTTGTTTGTGCTGGAAGATGCCGGAGAGATCTGCGGAACGGGTATCCTGAACAAGATTCAGGTGGATTGTTATGCAGAGGGCAGCTGGGAGCACGAGGTGCCGGACGAACAGGTCTGCGTGCTGCATACTCTTGTCATCGACCCGGACAGTGCGGGCAAAGGCTGCGGCAGGGCGTTTATCGAATACTACGAAGCCTATGCGCGGGAAAACGGCTGCACGGAACTGCGTATCGATACCAACGCCCGGAATGCTGTGGCGCGTGCTATGTACAAAAAGCACGGCTATACGGAAATTGGGATCGTCCCGACGGTGTTCAATGGAATCGAAGGCGTTCAGCTGGTACTTCTGGAAAAATATCTGGGAAAATGAGGATGGAAACTGGCGATCGGACCGATCTCCAGCGGTATGGACGACATTGCTGATTTTTTTTTTGAGGCAGGGGGATTTTGCATAAACAATCTCTTGTCATTCTGCGCATATTGCACGATACAAACTTTGTGGAAAACGGCCTTTGAAGTCATAGGGCATTTTATGGTACAATAAAATGAACTGAAAGATGCGCTGGAAAGTCTGTTTTGTGCAGTCTGTTCCACTTGAATGAAAGGGGAGCAATATGTCAAAATATCAAGCAGGAATGCTGGTCGTTTACGGGAATCTGGGTGTGAATGAGATCGAAAAGGTTGGCCCGCAGAGCTTTTGCGGAGAGCAGGCAAAGGATTACTACACTCTTCGCCCTTATTTTTCGG
>CAVLAO010000073.1:0-8448 GCA_963660915.1 Bacteroides sp. CAG:927
ACCGATGCACCGGCAGAACCGGCAACGGATGATGGCTGTTGGGTTCATACTCTTCAGACTGTTTTTGAAGAGTTGGAGGCACTTGGCTTATCTAAGCCGGTACCGAAGCCGGAGCCGAAAAAACGTGGCCGAAAGCCAAAGCCGAAGGATCCGGAAAACTTGAAACCGAAACGTCCGCGCGGTCGTCCGCGGAAAAATGCTAATCCCACCGTCGGACCGCTATAGTCCGGCGTATTGGGAAACTATTAATTAAAGAAGATGAAGGAAGACCCAACGGTGGTAGCAATTACAGCGGCTACTCCCGCTGTGATGGGCTTTACAGCAGACAAACGGCAGGAAGCAGGGGCGCAGTTTGTAGATGTCGGCATTGCAGAAGAAACAGCGGTTGCGCTGGCCAGCGGCATCGCAGCCAATGGGGGAAAACCGGTTTACGGTGTATACAGCACGTTTGTTCAGCGTGCATATGACCAGATTTCTCAGGATTTATGCATTAATAATAGCCCTGCAACCATTGTTACCTTCTGGGGTTCAGTCTATGGCATGAATGATGTGACCCATTTGGGACTGCAAGATATCCCGATGCTGTCCAATATTCCTAATTTAGTATATTTGGCGCCAACGACAAAAGAAGAATATCTGGCTATGTTGGAATGGAGTATGGAACAGAGAGAGCATCCGGTGGCAATCAAACTTCCGGGGGGAAGGATGGTTTCAGATCATCAGGTGGTAGAGGCGGACTTCAGTCGGTTGAATCACTATAACGTAACACAAAAAGGAAGTCAGGTAGCAGTGATGGGATTGGGCGGATTTTACAGCCTTGGGCAGGCTGCAGCGGCATCCATTGCCGCTGCCACCGGGGTACAGCCGACCATTGTCAATCCCTACTATATTACAGGGCTGGATACAGAACTTCTGGAACAGTTAAAAACGAATCACAGCATTGTTGTCACGTTGGAGGATGGTTATTTAGATGGCGGATGGGGAGAAAAATTAGCGCATTATTACGGAAACTCCAATATGAAGGTACTGAATTACGGCATTCGTAAAGAATTTCTGGATCGATTCCATGCGGAAGATATTATGCGGGACAATCGCCTGACGCCGAAACAGATTACAGAAGATGTTCTCTCCTTTCTCTGATTCCTGCTGTCCGGTGGAATGCGGAGTCAGTCTTTCATCCTGTTGCCCTGTTATCATCAGCGAGGAGGCGGGTGCCCCTCCTCCTCCTCGTAAGTAGTTCAGGGTGTTATCGATCGCCCATGATAGCAGATAGCAACGGATTGTTACGCCGAATCCTTCTCTATCTCCCCGGTATTCGCTCAAATCGTAGTCTTGAATAGCATCGTGAACGTCGTTCAATAATTCGTTGTTACAGTTGTAGCTCATAAGTCATACTCCTTTTCATAAAATCCCGTTTCATGGCTTGAAATTGTACTTCGTTTGTGTTACCCTTTGGGCAAGCGAACAAGCCGCTCGCCCATGGGTTTTGTTGACTACTCAGCCTTTGGAGTTGTGGATTGCTTTTCCGGCTTTTCAGTCGGGCGGCTTGTCCGTGGGGCATTGATTCTTTTCACCTCCTGCCTGTATTTGCTCGGCGGGTTCGGTTTGTTCCGTTCCCTCCTTGCATGATTATAATAGCATACGTCATACCGTATATCAATAGGCATAACACGCAAAAGTAATACCGTATATTTGTGCATTGTAACTACTGTACAACGGTATACATGTATGCTATAATGGAGCGGGGAGGTGTGACGTATGGCAAAGACGGACGCACAAAAGAAAGCAACCGCAAAGTGGGACGCCGAAAATATGACAGTAGTATCATGCAAAATGAAAAGAGACATTGCCGCCCGTTTCGCTGAGGTGGCAAAGGCAAACGGAACGACACGGAACGCCGTACTACTACAGGCGGCAAAAGACTACATAGAACAGCACGACACCAAAACAGAATAACCCATATATAAAGCCCTTATACAGCCCTACACACTGTACAAGGGCTTTTCTTATGCCCTCACACTAGGCACGAAGAAAACCACAACAAGCGCACTTACTCATGAATGAAACAAAAATGCCCCCCGCCCCTGATATGCATCCAGTTTTCTAAACCCCGTCGGGAGAATAGAATCTTAAAATTCACGGTTTGCTCCTTTTTTTTACCACAAAATGTGGTATGATAATAAGGAGTTTTTATCTAAGAAGAAATATAGGAGGTTCTCAATGAATCTTTCTTCCATACAGGATGCGTTAAATGTATTTGGCGCGAATAACAGCTCGCCTATTGTTCAGGCAATCAGCGTTTTTTTGCGGTTGATATTGCCGCTGCTTTGCATTTGGTTGATTGTTCGCTGTACAAAGAGCTTGCTCCGCGGTCGGATTGAGCGGGAGACGTGGGGACGGCTTACGCTTCCCAACGGTGATTACGGTGAATTCCACCACTGGGAAAACACGGTGGGGCGCTCAAGGCGCAACGATGTTGTGCTGAGTTCTCCTACTGTTTCGCGTAATCACGCGGCATTTCTTCGGGATGAACGAGGAAATTGGCGCGTCTATGCCCTCACGAAAAATGAGCTTACGGTCAATGGGCGTGAAGTATTGGATCAGGAGCATGTCCCGGTTCATGATGGCGATGAGATCAGCATGGGCGGAGTGAAAGTGACGTTCACCGCTCTCACGGCGGCAGAAGAATTGGCGCAGGCCAAGCGCCGCACAAAACCCGGGCGGTCCGTTTCCCCCGGAGTTAATTTGCTTTTGCTTACACTCATTCAGACGATCCTTTGCACGGAACTTCTCATAGCCTATGCTGCTGATGCGGGAATAAAAATCGTGGTTTCCTTTGCTGTGCTTTGCGGAATTATGTGGCTGATTTATACGTTTTACCGCATTATGCGCCGTACCGGGTTTGAAATTGAAACATTAGCCTTTTTTCTGACTTCTTTGTGTATGACCGTTACAGCAAATAAAAAACCGGGCGATCTCTATAAGCAGTTGATCTGCATGGGAATGGGATTGGCATTCTTTTTTCTTTTATCTTTTATTTTGCGCAATCTGACGCAGGCAAAGAAACTTCGCTGGCCGGTAGCCATATTGGCGATTGGTATGCTGGCGTTCAACCTTGTGTTGGGCAGTCGCCTGTTCGGAGCGAAAAACTGGGTTAAGCTTGGTCCGATCTCCTTTCAACCGTCTGAAATCGTGAAGCTTGCGTTTATTCTGGTTGGATCTACCACGCTGGATCGAATGTTTAATCGCCGCAATTTAATATTCACGCTTCTGTTTTCTGCCTTTTGCGTTGGCTGCCTTGGATTGATGAGCGACTTTGGAACGGCACTTATCTTCTTCGCAACCTTCCTTGCAATTGCTTTTTTGCGTTCCGGCGATCTTCCAAGCATAGCCTTTATGGGTTCAGCGGCGGTCTTCGGCGGATTCATCATTATAAAATTCAAACCTTATATTGCCCGCAGATTCAGTATTTTCCTTCATGCATGGAGCGATACGGCTGACCTTGGTTATCAGCAGACGCGGACAATGTCAGCTATTGCCGGCGGAGGACTGTTCGGGCACGGTGTAGGAAACGGGTGGCTGAAAAACATTGCTGCGGCCAATACGGACTTGGTTTTTGGCGTTGTCAGCGATGAACTCGGATTGCTGGTGGCGCTGTGTGCCGTGGCCGTGATCATTATTCTTGCTGTTTTCGCAGTGAAATCTGCTGCAAATGCCCGTTCAACGTTTTATGTCATTGCCGCGTGCTCTACTGCGATGTTATTCGTAGTGCAGACGATGCTGAATGTGTTTGGTTCCGTGGATCTGCTCCCGCTTACCGGCGTAACCTTCCCATTTGTGTCGATGGGCGGAAGCAGTATGATTTGCTGTTGGGGTCTGCTTGCTTACATCAAAGCAGCTGATACAAGACAAAATGCCGGGTTGGCCATCCGTTTGCCCAGTAAAAGGGATGTTCGGGCAGAACAGCAGCGTATGCGGCAGGAGAGTGCTTTTGACGGTCATAGAGAAGACACCTATGATGAGGATTATAGAGAAGATTTTTCGGATACGAGAATTGCATCTCCAATGGACTATGATGAACCAACGCGCTGCAGGGGAGTGCAGAAGGGGGAAGCACCTGTCTCGGATGATGTGACCGAATTGGTTTGCCGCACACTTGCGGACACGCATGACACAGATTCATTTGATTTTTCACTGGATGAGGACGCTTCTGACGGTGATGCGGATAACTGGCAGGATTACTTTGACTGGGATGAGGATGATAAGAAATGAAACAACTCAAACACCGCACCATTTTTGTCCTGATTTTCAGTTTGCTGTTGGCAGCAGGAACAATTTTATTCTGCGTGCTCTACGGAATAAATGGACGAAAATGGGCATCCTCTCCGGTAAATCAAGCGGCCTACTCCAGCGGTAGATTGACCAGCGGAAAGATTTATGATTCCACAGGTACCTTGCTTTTTGATTGCGCCAACCAAAGCTATGGAGACAACGCATTGCTCCGCACCTCCACACTTCACCTCATCGGTGATTTACAGGGCAACATCGCTACAGGCGCGCGCAAATTGTTTGCGGATAAACTGGTCAGTTACAATCTGATTACCGGTCTGTCCAGTACCGGCAATAATCTGTATCTTTCGGTAAATGCCGGCGTAAACGAAGCGGCCTATCAGGCATTGGATGGCCGTTCCGGTACGGTTGCAGTTTATAATTATAAAACCGGGGAAATCGTCTGCATGGTTTCAACGCCTTCCTATGATCCGGAGGATGAAGACGAAGTGGAAGCGGTTGCGAATGGAGACAGTGATTATGATGGCGCGTACATGAATCGGTTCCTGTCTTCCACGTTTACACCCGGTTCTACCTTCAAGGTTGTTACAGCTGCAGCCGCAATTGAGAATCTGGATACTTCCAATTTTTCTTTCCACTGTACCGGATCTATGGAGTATGGAGGAGGTAAGATTACGTGTACCTCCGCACACGGAGATCTGGATTTTGCGGGGGCACTGGCGCACAGCTGTAACTGTGCATTTGCTACGCTGGCACTGCAGCTGGGCGGAGCTACTTTACAGCGTTATGTGGAACAGGCAGGTTTGCTTTCCGGCGTTGATATCAACGGTTACACAACCGCAAGCGGAAGCTTTGATGTTGCAGAAGACAATTCATTGGAATTAGGTTGGTCCGGTTGCGGGCAGTATAACGACCTTGTAAACCCTGCTGCTATGTTGAACCTGATGGGATGTATCGCCGGAGACGGAACTGCCGCGACTCCGCGGCTGCTGAGCAAGGTTACAACGCAAAGCGGGCTTCCGGCGGGAATTATCGCAACCGAAAATTCCAGTATCGGCTGGAATTCTGCCACCTGCAAGCAATTGCAGGAAATGATGCGCAACAATGTGGTGGAGACTTACGGGCAGGATCAGTTTGGCAGCCTCACAGTCTGCGCAAAATCCGGTACAGCTGAAGTTGGCAGCGAGGTAGCGCCCCATGCCTGGTTCGTTGGATTTGTGATGGAGGATGCGCATCCCTATGCTTTTGTTTCGGTGATCGAAAACGGCGGAGGCGGTGCTTCTCAAGCCGGTGCAGTTGTTGCTACAGTACTGGATGCAGTGGTTTCTGCTGAGGAGAATCAATGAAAACACTTTATGACGACATTCGAAACAATCGCGTTTTTGCGGATAGAGGTTCTTTGCGATCTTTGCTTCCTCCTGCTGTTTGTGCAGCTTGTGCCGGCTTATTTTTGCTGATTTTTCAGGCGGTTAAGGGGAACAAGCCGCTGATGAATTGGATTATCCAGCATGTTACTACCCCGTACAAGATGGCTGTTTCAAAATTTTGCGATCTTTTTCCGTTTGCTGTGTCAGAGCTCATTTGGGTGGCTGCAATTTTAGCAACATTGATTTTCCTTGTTCGAACGGTATATCTGCTGATTCGTTACCGCGGCCGTCTTTTGCGCCTCGGGCGGAGACTGTTGGCGTTATTGTCAGCGGTACTGATCGTCTATTGCGGCTATACGGCCCTTTGGGGGATTAACTACTATGGCGATGATTTTTCAGATCGCAGCGGTATTGTCACCCGTGGTGCGAGCACCAAAGAACTTGCTACCCTGTGCGCTTCGTTTGCTCAGGCATTGAACAATAGCTCGGATCAGGTTGAACGGGATGAAAACGGCGTATTTACTACGGATTTGGATGAGCTCTTTTCCTCTACCGGGGGTCTCTACGACGGCATTGTCGCTGAATTTTCCTTCCTTGCCGGGGCTGAGCGCACACCCAAAAGAATGCTGTCCAGTCCCGTTATGAGTCGATTGAATTTCACTGGTTTCTTGTTCCCTTTTACAGGAGAAACGCTAATCAATGACGTTTCCCCCCAATGCCTGATTCCATCTACCATACTTCATGAAATGGCGCATCAACGTAATATTGCCGGGGAAGATGAGGCAAATTTTGTTGCCATTTTGGCTGGACTGCGCAGTGGAAATATGGTCTACTATTATTCGTCTGCGCTGCTTGGATATATCCATCTGTGCAACGCACTTTATTCCGCAGATGCTTCAGCCTATCAACAGATTAATTCTACGCTTAATCAGCAGGTAAGAGCGGACTTGTCTGCGAACAACGCCTACTGGAACAGTTTTGACAGCACTCTAGAGAAGGCTGCCGAAAGTGTTTCTTCTACGGTATATGAAGGGTTTCTGCAAAGCTATGGGCAAACAGATGGCATGAAAACGTATGGGAAGTGCGTTGATTTACTGGTTGCTTACTATTTTGATTATTTAGGAAGGACAACGGATTAAACAGGATTTATATTTGTGTAACTGTTCAGTACCTTCACAGTTACAGGAAATACTGATTTGATCAGCATATTACTGTTTACTTGTATAGAAATATATCATGTGCTTTGAAGCAATAAATATGGTAAGATGTTAACAGAAAGAGAAGGGGATGTGGGGGTATGGAGAGAGAACGATTAGGCAGCAGATTAGGATTTATCCTATTGAGTGCCGGATGTGCAATAGGTTGTGGAAATGTATGGAAATTTCCGTGGATGGTTGGAACAAACGGAGGAGGAGCATTCGTATTACTGTATATCCTCTGTCTGCTCATTCTGGGAGTGCCTGCCATGACAATGGAGTTTGCTTTGGGACGTGCTTCACAGGCAAGCCCTGTGAGGATGTATCACAAGCTCGAGAAAAAGGGACAGAAGTGGCATCTGCACGGATATGTGGCATTGCTTGGCAATGTGTGTCTGATGGCATTTTATACAGTAGTTACCGGATGGATGATTTACTATTTTGTGAAGTTTGCAGCCGGTAATACATCAGATCTGGGATTCGAGAGAATGATTGCGAATCCACAGATCAATGTTGGATTTTTGGCAATTGCGGTTCTTACGGGATTTCTCATACTGACCTTTGATCTTCAAAGAGGCCTGGAAAGAGTCACCAAATATATGATGTGCCTTCTGATGATCCTGATGGTGGCACTGGCAATTAAGAGCGGCACCTATGAGGGGGCATCACAGGGCTATCGGTTTTATCTTGTTCCGGATTTTTCAAAAATTACCCCCAGCGTGGTGGTTGCGGCAATGAATCAGGCTTTTTTTACCCTGTCAGTCGGAATGGGAGGGATGGCCATTTTTGGAAGCTATCTGGGAGATGAGCGAAGCCTTCTGGGGGAGAGTGTGAACGTTATTGCGCTTGATACCTTTGTGGCAATTGTGTCGGGACTGATCCTTTTCCCGTCCTGTTATGCGTATGGACTTGAGGTTACCGCAGGCCCGGCATTGCTGTTTGATACGATGGCAACGGTATTTCAGAATATCCAGGGAGGCAGAGTATGGGGCAGTCTGTTCTTTCTCTTCATGGTTTTTGCAGCCTTCTCTACGGAGCTCACGGTATGTGAAAATATTCTTGCCTGTGTAAGAGAGTTGACAGGTTGGACGAGAAAGAGAGGGTGTTTAGTCTGTGGCATCATCATCTTCCTTATATCCCTGACAACGGCACTTGGATTCAGTACATGGAATTTCCATCCATTTACGTCATCTTCGACATGGCTGGATTTCTGGGACTTTCTGGTAAGCGACAATATTCTTCCGCTCGGAGCGATGATTATTGCGCTGTTCTGTACCAGTAAACGCTTCGGCTGGGGATTTGACAACCTTATGGCAGAAGCAAATAAGGGTAAGGGATTAAAGATTAAGCCATGGATGAAACCGATCTTTGGAGTTGTCGTACCGGTGTGCATTCTGGTAATTTATATTATTGGTATGGTCACCTTTACATGGAAATAAATTGTTGGTTTTTGTAACTGTTCAGGCCCCTTAGGTTTCCTAGTCATTTTGACGAAGTCTACTTTTCCGGAAATTCGCTTTTTTATAGAACTTTCGCCATAGTAAAAGCATAGAATTTCAGGAAAGAAGGTGGCCTCATTGACAAAGGACGAAATG
>CAVLAO010000074.1:0-8222 GCA_963660915.1 Bacteroides sp. CAG:927
CATTATTCTACTGTGTCAGCCCATCTTATCATCATACTGAAGCAAAGAGATCACAATATCATTCTCTGTCGGACTGAGGTCAACCGGAGCGTCAATATCAAATTCCAACGTAGTTTGCAGCGGATTTGCGTTGTCCAAGATGCGGAATACTCTGGTCAGTGTCTCGCCGGCCGGAATGGCAACACTTGTGAAGTCCTCATGTTGACCGGAAGAAATCGTCACAAAACGCCGAACCTCGGAATAGACCGTGCGTGGACCGTTATTCGTAACGGCAAACACAACGTAAGGGCCAGCATACGAGAGGCAGTTCATCGTAAGTCCGGGGAAATCAGAATCAAGAAACTGCACTTTCATATTGCGGGCAAAGTTTCTGGTTCGATGCTCCGGGTTATTAATAATCGCGGTAACAGCAGAGGGATCGATCTCCTCAATACCGCCGACAATCTTTCCATACTCCGGCTTTAAAACATTTTCTCTTTCCGCTGCCTTTCCAGATCCCACGATCACATCTTCTCCGATTTTCCCAGTATTGGGCGCAGCAATATCTACACTGTTGGTAGCGGCATTCCATCCAACAGAAGCATCCAGCAGCTCCGAGATCTGGCGGATGGAAAGATAATTGGTTTTACCGCCGGTCTCATCGACATACGTAATGACAGAGGGAACATCCTGCCCGTTGGGTGCCTTGTAGGACGCTCCGGCGAGGACTTTATTCTCACCGAACAGGGAAATTCCAGCCTTGTTGTATTCTACCCGGCCGGAAGCTGCCAGCGCGGTGCCTACAGTCGAAACCACCATGAGCGTTGCGACTACGCCTGCCGTAAACGAATGATACTTCTTCATAATGATTTTCTCCTCAGGACTGCTCAATCAAATAAGTGTAGCGAACAGAACTTGCATTAACTGCCGCAATATTGGTTACGGTCTTTCCAACAAGGTCATTACCTTTTTTATCCTCAACAGAGAAAGTGGCATTCTTACCGGCAGCAACAATCTCTGTCGGAAGAGTGGATGTGTTGCCATTAAGCGTTACGGAGAAGCTTACCTGCATCTTTGTCCCGTCAGTGGAATCATTCCAGATTTGGGCGGAGCACCTGGATCCCTCACCGCTTTCGAGCGGGAAAGTATGCCTTGCAGTCGGAGAAGCCAGCGCCTCAAGAACTCGATCATAGGCCAGCGGCATAGGCGTAATTTCGTTGGGAGCTGTCGTAACGGTAACAAGGATTCCATTACCTAATTCATAGGTCTTTGTAGTAATTTCAGAACTCGGATCAGTTCCTACTGCAAATGCAGAAACACTCATTGCCATGCACATTGCCACAGTCAAAAGCAGTGCAAATACTCTACGGGTCTTTTTCATAATAGCTCCTTTCACATTCATCCGATTGATTTTAGGTTCTGTTGTCATGGTCTTAGCTTTCATAGTACATTGGTCTCACCGCCAATCCGGAGTGTTTATAATAAGGTCGAATGTCTCCTGGCATTCAATACTTATCCCAAGGGGATGTATCCCCTTGGGTCTGCATATGCAGACCCAACTTCGTTAGTTTGGTTTACTGACATACCTTAGTCGTTGAAGCCGACGGTTGTTTAGTTCCGTTTATAGACCACGTCAAAACTAATGTATAAGTCTCACCCTTTTTAACGGCGCATTCTCCATGGACGGAAACACGAAACTTTCCACTGCCATCCCATGAATCTACATAAGAACCTCCCTGATATAAGCTCAAGTGCGCTTCTACCTGATCGGTATTCTTATTCCCCGTGCATGTAATCGAGCATTGTGCCGTTGTTCCATTAAAAGTCAATACGGGATTTCCCCCTGTCGCTTGCGGTTCCAATGCCTGCGCGGTTACACTCAGCATCAGCAAAACCAAAGCAGCCAGGGAAAAAATACGCATCTTCATAGACTTCACCTCCTTCTGCATTAGTAAACCAGATTTTTCCGATTTCTAAAAAGTAAATGCAGAAGGAGGCGAATTTCTCACATTATTTTCAAAAATATTTTTGTTTCTACATTTTCACCAAACACACATTCTCTGCCATGTGCAAAATGTCGGTTTCACTGCAGAATGCCTTAACTACAAATTGAAGATTGCTGTCAGCATCTATCCAAGTAATAGTTTTTGCGTTTTCCGAATCATGCGGCAAAAAAAGTTGTCCTTGAATTCCATTCACAGTAACATCAATTATTTCATCATCACCCGGAACAATAATATTGGCAGCGCCCTGTTGCATATGAGTATAATCAAAGCAAATCATGTCTCCATTGGGAGACTCATATACCACGCTGACAGAAGCTTCATATACATCTCGGATAATTTCTGTATAGCCCTGTGGAAGTCCAGAAATTTCATAATGTGGCATTTCTCCAGTGATTTGTTCGCCTGAATACCTATAAACGATATGTGTCACATACCATTCCGCGACCCAGCGCACAACTGCTGCCCGGACCGTGGGGCTGACTGCCATAAGGCTCCCCAGGCTGAGCGAAAATACAAGCAAGATCATAGCGACCTTTTGAAGTGCGCTTTTCCAAATTGGACGCGCCCGCTTTCGAGCCCACTTCAACGGGTCTGATAGCATCGCCGCTATTTTCCGCTGATAGTGGCGCGTTGGTTTGAAGGCAGGTACATCTTCGGTTTCTTTTTCACAATCCCGCTTGATTGCGTCCAGCAGGATATGCTGCATCATCCTGTCCAGTTCTCGGTCCGTCATACGCAAAATCCCTCCTTCTCAACAATTTCGCGCAACAGCGTGCGCCCCCGCGTTGCACGGGAACTAACTGCTGTTTCGGAGATCCCCACCCTCTTGGCGATCTCCTTATCCGTGTAGCCATGGAGCATCTTCAATTCCAACACAGAACGGTACGTTTCCGGCAGCCGCGTAAACAGATCTACCAGCTCCGTGTACCCAGATATATCGTCGATATGCTCCGTAAATCCGTCCCAGTCTTCCAAAGAAACCGTCCGGCTGCTCTTCCGAAGAATAGCCCGCGCTTCATTCTTCACTATAGAAATGATCCAGAAAGGCAATTCCTCACATGGAATCTCGAAAATTTTCTCGAAGTGCCGGATCATCTGCATGAATGCGTTTTGTACTGCATCCTCAACATCGCTTTGTTCTTTCAAAATACGCATCGCTGTCCGTTCCATTTGGACATGATATTGCTCATAGATCTCAATAAATTTTTGCCTATCTGCATCGCTTTCTAACGCAGCTAATAGAACCGCCAGCATAATAACACCACCTCATCCTTTATGGAAAGTGCACATGCTCATGAACGTTATTTAGTTGATGCCCTTGTGTGGGTTTGCCTTTATCCAACATCTCATTTTTTTCATTATAACGATTTACCTGCTTATATATAAACGGGTAAACCGTTATACCACACCAACCATTCCAACAAATATATACCCACACTGTTTGTCAAGCCGACCGGACTGTCCATGTTAAAAGCACTCTATGATTGCCTTTTCAATTTTTCTCTTGTTTTTACAGATATTTTGTCAATCCCGCTCGCAAAGCATCATTGACTGATTCCGTCAGGTTCTTTCCCTCCTCCAGTGCCATCCTACGCAGCGCCTTATCAATATCCCGATCCAGGTAATAGGCCCGCTGCACCCGGTCACTATTTTTCTTTGCATTTTTTTCTTCAGCAACAACAGCATTCTCGCTCTGGCGTCCTGCTCCGATGATAGACTTAAATGCAGCCTCTCGATCAAACTTTGCTTTCTCTGCCATTATTCATTTACCCCTTTCAAAAATTCGTCAATAAATGCTTTATAGTCTTCTGCCACCGTAGACTTGTTGGCATAGTCAAAAATGTCCTGGCTGTTCGCCTGGGCCTCCTCCACCACTACAGCAGATCGAATGTATGTTTTGTAGATCGGCGCAGAAATGTATTCGCCAAGCTGCTCCGCCAGTTCCTTCATCTGCCGACTGATATTCGCCCGCGGATTAAATCTCGTAAACAAAATTCCTCTCACTTTGACAGCCGGATTGCAATACTTCTGAACGCTGGTGACGGTCTCGTTGAGCTGGGAGATCCCGGCGGTCGCAAAAATCCCCGCCGTTGTCGGAATCAGAATATCGGTGGCACAGGTGAAGGCGTTCACTGTCAGCACACCCAGGGAAGGCGGTGTGTCAATCACGATAAAATCATAGTCACCGGCCACCGGCACCACGGCCTCCTTCAGCCGGTGTTCCTTGCCGGTCTGGGAGAGTTCCTGCTCTGCGCCAGCCAGCATAATATTGGCCGGTACAACGTCATAGCCGCCCTTCGTGTGCTGAATAGCATCCTGGATGCTGGCCGCCCGCTTCATAACCTCATAAATCGTCTGGACATTATAGTTCTCTGCTCCGCAGGCCGTAGAGAAATTTCCCTGCGGATCGAGGTCAATCCCCAGAACCCTGTACCCCTTCACTGCCAGTCCTGCAGCCAATGCCTGGGACGTGGTTGTTTTGCCGACACCGCCCTTTTGATTTGCTACTGCAATAATCATGTACTCACGCTCCTATTTTTATAGTTTCATATTTTTGTAGATAACTATATTTGTAGTTTACTATATTTATAGATATATAGCAATATAGAAAAGCGGAAGAACACGTTGTTCTTCCGCTTTTTCATTACTGCCAAGACATTTGAATTTTTCTGCGATTATCCGCACAATCCCTCAAATAGAGATTGATAAGGGTCTGATACGGGATTCCATCTGCTGCCGCCATAGACTTAAAATAATCTACTGTGCTGCCGTCAACCGCAATAGTAACCTTTACCTTGTTCGTGTACGAATTTTTCCGTGGATTCAGTTCTCCGATATTATACTCGTCCCTCATATAGTATGTTCCATAGCCTCGAACGCTTCTTTAGAAAAATCTCTTACTCTCAAATTCACATTCGCGGAATTGTTCTTCGGCTGCAATCAGCCGCTTGCGATTAACATACAGACGATTAGATTCACAGTAAGGACACCCCCCGTTATTACGGCAAGCACTATCCACTGCCTTCGCTCCATGATATTCTTTACGTCTCTCTTTACCGCTTCTAATCGCTTTTTCCAGCCCCATAAATTTACCTTGCTTCACTCCGCCCAATTTTCAATTTCCAATTCTGGCACACGCTCAAACTCTCGGACATTATTTGTTACTAAAATCATGTTCTCGGCTTTGGCATGTGCAGCGATCAACATATCCAACGGTCCGATTGGAGTTCCGTTGTTCTGAAGATAGGTTCTGATTGCTCCATACTCCGTCGCTGCCACCGCACCAAATGGAAGAATGGACAACGGAATCAAGAAGCGCAACAGCGCCTGTTCGTTCTTCGCAGGATTAGAACTGTGCTTCATCCCATATTCCAACTCAGCCAGTGTGATAGACGAAATACATACCCCGCTGTTAAGTTCTTTTTTTAATCTTTGAAGCACATTCTCCGGCTTATTTTTCATTGCATAGATGCAAATATTTGTGTCCAGCATATAAGTCACAGATTTTCTCTCTCTTTCTGAACACCTTGATCTCTTCCATCCGCAAAAACATCGCTGGTAAAGCCGTCCAACCCAGCCATAAATGTCTGCCACAGAGACTCCTTCGGCACAAGAATCACTGCATCGCCAAGCTGCTGCACAATGACTTCATCTGTATTAAAGCGAAACTTCTTCGGCAGGCGCACCGCCTGACTTCTTCCATTTTCAAAAATCTTTGCAGTCTCCATTACTCTCACCTCTCAACATAGTATATATCATAATATATATCTTGTGTCAATGGCTACCTTTTTATACCCTTACTCCATGGGCATTAGAGGTTGAAAATTCCATTGTTTACTCCGTTTTGAGCCTCGTTATGGAAAGCGTGGAAAACGGCTTCTCCATCTTTTTTGTTAGCCATATCCATTCTTGCATCTCACGCACCCACAGAAAGAAAAAACAACCTGACAGGTCGGCTCTTCTTATGTATCTGCTTCGCTATATTTTTATAGTGGCTTGTCCCACCATTTTCGGATTGTCTTAGGATCAAGTCCGGTATCTCTATGACAATCTGCTTTCCGTCCTTCTGGGTGCTGCTGCCGCCATTCGAAAACTCTGTTCAGCGCCGTTCCACTACCAATAGGTCTCCCCTGACTTACTTCTCCCATATCTCTCAAAATAGATAACTGTCCCCGTGCTAATCTTAAATGCTGCTTCTGCTTTCTCCAATTTCTCTTATTAACTGGCATAGGCATTCCAGAAATTTTGGCAATATCATCTCTGGGAAAGGTCACATAATCTTCATTGAACATCTCCAGAGCGCACACAATGTCGTCTTTCGTAAAACGGTTGATGTCCTCCACACTCATATCATCGTATCGCTGGAGTAGTCCAAAAGCATCCTCCCGAAGTTCATCCTCGTTTATATCACATTTCTTCGCATAGATTGCCAGCGTCATAATGCCATAAAAACGATGTCCTACTTTAATCTCGTCAGCAATCCGTCTTAGCCACCAATCATAAAGGTCTCGCTTTACCGTCCAGCGTCCTCTGCGCTCCTTCTTCACAATCCTGCGCTCATACCAGTCCGGATACTTCTCTCTGGCCTCAGCCAAAGATAACCGGCTCTTTTTCATAAGCGCCTGCAGGTGCTGCCGTTCACCATTGCTGGCAGGAATATAGTCCAGTAGCTTCTCCAGCTCTACCGCACCACCAAAACGATACGCCACCACAGGATAGTCCCGTCCTAACTTGGAACCGGAACCAACTACACGAAATCCCTGCAAAACTCCCTGCATTTGCGGCTCCTTAATAGACGAGGTGAACCTGTTCCATATCTGCCGGGTAAGAGAGTATTTCAGTTCTTTCAAAATCTTCTGATTGTGCGGATACATAGGGACCGCCTCCGTCAGCACATAATACAGATGCAAACCTGTTCCGCTGTTTACTATAAAGGTTGCCTTGGGAATAATATCCTTATTCATCTGGTGCAGCGTGTCCCGGAGCTGCGGCATATAAACACCGTCCAGATCGAAAACCAAAGCATAGAGATAACGGGCATTCTTACCACTCCGCTGCCTGCCAAAATACGAAATAGGAGACATGATCGTAAAGTCCGTGTTCTGGATCTCACCCAATTCCTCCAGCTCATCGGTAATCAAATGCCTTCTTGTCTTACCATCTCCCTCAATCTCCAGCGCAACACCATTTTCCTGGCTATCCTGTTCCTTCGGTACTGTCAGCGCAATAGCATTGCCTTTGGCATCTTCATAATGACCTTTTCGTTCAAAAGAACCTTTCGGGAAGATCTCCCGATAAAACTCATACGGCACCACCGGCTCTAAAAACTGATCCAAATGGGCGTTCTTCTCTCGGTAAAGCGCCCGCTGCCGTTCCAGAACGGTCTGCTGATCCGTCATTCCGTCTCCCTCGCTTTCTTTCTCAACCGCTCCCGTTCATCCGCAATCAGCTTTACATACCTCTGGCTAAAAACTTTTCGATCTGCCCTGAAATCAGCCTTTTCCTCTTCGGTCATTTCTCTGGTGTTTTCTTCAAGATAGTAAATCGTCTGCGGCACATCATAGTAATTATCCCAAATATACTGCGGCTTCAACGGATCAACCGGAATCCGTCCCCGCAGCCCCCATTGATTAACCGTCCTGCTGTTTTCCGGCTTAGCCCCCTTTTTTCTCGGCCGTCTCACGCGATCACCTCCAAAAGAAAAAGTAACAAAAAGAAAATCCGCTACGGCGGGGAACGCCTGCGGGCGGGAAGGGGGAAAAGGAGAGCCAAAGAGCGCCGCCAAAGGCGGCTTAAAGAGAAAGTCACCTCCCCTTTTCCCCCTCGCTCCGGGGCATGGAAATATGGAAAACCCCATGGGTTTACCACATTCCCACACCCCTCCGCACACCCCTTTTTTCCCTCCGACTTTCTCCCTTTTTAAGATAAAATTTTGCTTTTATTTTTAGGTACGAAACCCTTAAAGGGGGGCATATATTATCAATAGATTTTTTCCCTGTTTTTGATTATAAGTATAGCCTGTCCGAAAAAAATTTTCAAGTCCTTCAGACAGGCTATTTTTACCAAATGTGCCGTAAAGCCCCAGCCTTCAGGCATGGGAATATAAGGCACACCTTATACCCTCGTTGGCGAGGGTATCGTCTTGCATTATATAGGGAACAGTAGTATAATGTTGCCTATATAATATAAGAGCAACAACAATGTGGTGTACTCCTGCAAATATCATGTGGTTTGGTG
>CAVLAO010000075.1:0-4374 GCA_963660915.1 Bacteroides sp. CAG:927
AATGCCAATGGAAAGCGTTTTGCAAATGCTGTGTACCATGAACTATGTCCTCAATGACGAAAAGCTGGAACTCAGGGACATCAGCATTCACGAGCAGGATCAGGCTGAGCTTGTCATCCGGCAGGCGCGGCAGCAAGCGCAGGAAAGGCTTTCTATTTCATCGCATCGCTTGCAGCCGCCGACAGAGCACAACACTTACGACATCGAACAGCTTTTACTGCGTATAGTGCGCAAGGGAGATACTGCGGCGCTGCGGGAATGGGTTGCAACAGCCCCAGCCGTCCGTGGAGGCGTCGTGGCGGGGGAACCTCTGCGTCAGAGGAAAAATCTATTTATTGTCACGGTCACTTTGACCTCTCGCGCAGCAATTCAGGGAGGAATGCAGGTGGATGATGCCTTTACGCTCAGTGATTCCTATATTCAACAATGCGAGTTGCTGTCTGCGCCGGAGCAGATCACGAACCTGCAATATCGGATGCTGCTGGATTACACAGAGCGGGTGGAGCGGCTTCGCAGGGGGAAAACGCCTTCTAAGCTGGCGGTGGATGTGGCCAATTACGTTCAGCATCATCTTTCCGACGCTATCAAAACGGAGGATATTGCCGGAGCGTTGTATATGAGCCGCCCGTACTTGTCAAAAAAATTCAAGGAGGATACGGGGGAAAACATTACAGACTTCATCCTGAAAGAAAAAACGGAGGAAGCAAAACGCCTCCTCCGCTACTCGGATAAGTCTTTGACCGCGATTGGCTCTTACCTCGGCTTTTCCTCTCCGAGCCACTTCTCGCGCGTTTTCAAAACATATGTTGGAATTACTCCAAGGGAATACAGAGAAAAATACCAGTAACAGCAATGAGCAGAGAATTATTGCACGTGCTATGCTAATATCCAACTTAAAGATTAGAGAAATCGTATTCTCTAAGATAAAAGCTCCTTGACAAATCTCATCTCAGCAGATGCTGCTATTGGTTACACAATTCTCATCCTTTATCAGTTTGGATCTCACTCTTTCACCCAATTAGCGCCCGCAGTGAATTTATTTCACAGCGGGCATTTTCCTGCTTTACAATTTCTGTTAATGCATTAATAATTAGTGTTTGCTTCACTATGTTCTTCTCACTAAACTTGTGTCATCCTAATCTTGATTAAAATTTAAAAGCTTCTATCTTCTGTCAGCACTTGTTTTTTCTTACGTATATGATAAACTATTTAAAACAGATAAACAAAAAGGCGAAGGCGGTGATCTGTATGGCAAAGACAAAATTCGAAGAACCCACGAATCCCTACCATTATGCGCTCCACTGTATTGGAGGTAAATGGAAAATGACACTTCTCCATGAGATTTACACCTATGGCAAGATTCGTTTTAACCAAACTTTAAAAGTTCTTCCAATTTCAGAAAAAATGTTGAGCCAGCAACTCAAGGAACTCATCGAAGATGGACTGGTACAGCGGGTTGTTAACGGTGATACATTCCCTCCTACAATCGATTATGTCCTTACCGTTGACGGCGCCAGAATTATTCCCGCCTTGGACATTCTCTACATCTGGAGCATTCGTCAGATGGACTCCAAACAGATTCCAATTGATGCGGATGCCTTTGTCGTTCATAAATCTGAAAAATATGTCGATGCACTGAAAGACGTCATGGAGGCAAATGATTTCTGGCCCGATACCGAGCGGCATACTGCAACACGCAAAAAATAAGATTCCTGCCATACACCGCAAATAAAATACCATTGTCATTCGTGGCCTAAGCAAGAATATGGATTTTACATACGCACATTGCACTGCGTGCACAACACTTTATTGTTAAGCGTTGAAAAATTTTTATAACTGGTATAGAATGATAGGCGTATGAGTTTGAGTTCGTATCCACCAAGTTTGACAGGAGGTAACCAACCATGTCTGATGAAAAGAAAAAGATTCGCCGTATTGGTATTCTAACTAGCGGCGGCGATGCACCAGGAATGAATGCAGTCATTCGCGCCGTTACACGAATGAGCATTGCTAACGGCATCGAGGTGTTAGGTATTCTTCACGGTTATGCCGGTTTAATCAGCAGTGATTTTAAATCCCTTACTGCTCGTGATGTTGATGGTCTGCTCAGCAAGGGCGGCACGATGCTGTATACCGCTCGTTGCGAAGAAATGTTTCAACCGGAATATCGCCAGCGCGCTGCGGATAACTGCCGCTTTCTTGGCATCGACGGTTTAGTTTGTTGCGGTGGTGATGGCACCTTCCGCGGTGCGCAGGAATTATCTCGTCTAGGTGTTCCCTGCGTCTGTGTCACCGGTACTATCGACAATGATATTGCCTGCACAGATTATACAATTGGCTTTGACACCGCTTGCAACACAGCCATTGAGGCAATTGATAAACTTCGCGATACCATGCAGTCCCACGCCCGTTGCTCCGTTGTTGAGGTCATGGGTCGTCACGCAGGCCACTTGGCATTGGCCGTTGGTGCAAGTGTAGGTGCTGCTGCAATTTTGGTTCCGGAGGAACCCGGAGATTTTGAGAAAAATGTAATCGAAAAGATTCGTATGGGTCGCATTAACGGCCGAAACCATCATATCATCATTGTCGCTGAAGGCTATACTATGACCTGTCAAGAGGTAGCCGCTAAAATCATTGATGAAACCGGTGTTGACACCCGTATCACAATTCTCGGCCATGTCCAGCGCGGCGGTGCTCCATCCTCTCAAGACCGCTTGATGGCTACAAAGATGGGGTGTGCCGCAGTGGAGGCACTTATGGCTGGAAAAACGCAACGCATCATCGTAGAGCGAGACAATAAGGTGATCGATATCGATATCGAAGAAGGACTGAACGCCAAAAAGAATCTGGATATGGCTCTGCTTCAAAAGTGCCGTATGATGTCGATCTAAAGACAGAAGGAGCATAAATATGACAAAGAAAACCACGGAAAACAAACAGGTTGAATCAAAAAGAACCGCTGAGCTCATTTCAGATGCTGCCTCTACGGTAAAAGATGTTGCTGCACCCGTCGTAGAAAAAGCGAAAAAAGCCGCTGCTCCCACTGTAAAAAAAGCTACTCAGGCCGGTAAAGCAGTAAAAGAAGCTGCCAAGAAGGTTACACCCAAAAAGACGGAATACTTTGTCCAGTATCTTGGCAAGGAAATCGACATGGAGTCCCTTGCAGCTCAAGCAAAATCAATCTTCCGCTCAGAAAACAAACGTGCTGCTGTGACATCCTGCCGCATTTATTTAAAGCCAGAGGATAACGCCGCCTACTATGTAGTTAATGACAATTTCTGCGGTCGCATTGATCTCTAATTCCTCTGCAAAAGGCTCGATTCAAGTTTACTCCTTGAACGGGCCTTTTTTACACGTTTTTCAACAGCAATTGCAGTTTTCTTGCAGATCAGATAAAATAGACTGATAACGATTGAGACTTAGGAGGGATATCCAATGAAAGGAAATCGATTTGTCACTTTAGATCGAGTCATCAATGAATTTTCTCTGGAAGTCCTATACGGCGTAGAACATTACGAACAAACTCGTATCTATGTAGACAGCGTAGATCGTCCCGGGCTACAACTGGTAGGATATTTCGAACACTTTGAAAGCCAGCGAATTCAATTGCTGGGAAACATGGAATATGGATATCTCAGCAATCTATCCAGTGATCAACGCAGAGAGTGCTTCGACCGTTTGTTATCCTACGAAATTCCTGCTCTGATTTTAGCCAGAGGACTGGAGCCATACCCTGAGTGTCTTGAAATGGCTGAGAAACACGGACGCACGATTCTCCGTACGCAAGAGACAACCGGCGATTTCATGAGCACACTGACTGCCACGCTTAAAAATTTCCTCTCGCCCAGAATCACCCGACACGGGGTTTTGGTGGAAGTTTATGGCGAAGGAATTTTATTGACCGGCGAAAGCGGAGTTGGCAAAAGCGAAACCGCAGTAGAGTTGCTGAAGCGCGGTCATCGACTAATCGCAGACGACGCCGTTGAAATTATGCGCTCCTCTGCGCACAGTTTAATGGGTACCTCCCCTGCTCTGATTCGTTACTACATGGAGTTAAGGGGCATAGGTGTCATTGATGTCCGTCATCTGTTTGGTATGTCTGCAGTTAAAGAATCCACTCGAATTGACATGATCATCCACATTGAACAATGGAAAGACGATGGAAACTATGATCGCATCGGTTTGGAAAATCATTATTCCAAAGTATTAGATGTAGAAGTACCTATTGTAACCGTCCCAGTCAAACCCGGTCGAAACTTGGCTGTAATTATTGAAGTTGCAGCATTAAATAATCGGCAAAAAAAGATGGGTTACAATGCGGCTGAAGAATTCACGAGACAAATTAATGCCCATTTTGAAGCGGAGCAGGCAAAA
>CAVLAO010000075.1:4479-8132 GCA_963660915.1 Bacteroides sp. CAG:927
CTGGCCTTTTCGGTTGCGCATAATTATTCGCAAACAATCGGATATTAAAATATATTTTTGGGAGATCATTGCAAATTTCAGCAAATGACCTCCCATATTTTTTTCTGATTTGTGAATTTTTCTTTGCTTTTATTTGACATAAGTGTTATACTCTATAGCGGTATGAAGTGCGTTGAGCGAGTACAGTAATCTCTGCTCCGGTGTTATCTTTTTCTCTGCCAGTTTTGTCGGGTTGCTTCTATCACTGAAAGATAATTTTAAAGAGGTGCATTCCTTTGTTGAAATATGTGATTCAGGGTGGCCAGCCCCTTCACGGTGAGATCAGTATTAGTGGTGCAAAAAATGCAGCTGTTGCTATCATTCCTGCTGCATTATTAGTTGACGGCGTTTGCCGCATAGAAAACATTCCGCAAATCAGCGATGTTACGTTAATTCTCGAAATTTTAGAAGAACTCGGTGCAAATGTACGCACCATTAATCGGAATACAGTAGAAATCGACTGTTCTAAAGTTCACAGCACAAGTGTGTCATATGAACTTTCCAGACAGATTCGTGCGTCTTATTATTTTATCGGTGCACTGTTAAGTCGTTTCGGAAATGCTCATGTTTCCATGCCGGGCGGTTGTGATTTAGGTGCGCGGCCAATTGACCTGCACTTGAAAGGATTTGGTGCCCTAGGTGCTATCATCGAGGTAAAGCAGGGAATTGTCCATGCTGCCGCTCCGACCGGCGGCTTAAAAGGTACGCATATCTATATGGATCAGGTATCTGTCGGTGCAACTATGAATGTGATGCTAGCTTCTGTGTTTGCCAAGGGTACGACCATCATAGAAAATGCTGCCAAAGAACCACATATTGTCGATCTGGCTAATTTTATCAATGCCATGGGCGGAAATATCATGGGTGCAGGCACCGATATCATCAAAATCAAGGGTGTCGAAAAAATGCACGGTGGAAGCTATTCTATTATTCCGGACCAGATTGAAGCAGGCACTTATATGACCGCCGTTGCCGCCGCCGGTGGGAGCGTACGGATCAAAAATGTCATTCCAAAGCACTTGGACTGTATTACTGCAAAGCTTGTAGAAATGGGTGTGGAGGTTGAAGAATTAGGTGAAGATATTCGTGTAACCCGTTTGGGCGCAATGAAGCACGCGAATGTCAAAACGATGCCCTACCCCGGTTTCCCAACCGATATGCAGTCACAGATTGCAGTATGCCTTTGTCTTGCGCAAGGCACAAGCGTTGTGACGGAAGGCATTTGGGAAAACCGTTATCGTTATGCAGATGAACTGAAGCGCATGGGGGCCAAGATTCAAGTAGACGGGAAAATTGCTGTAATTGAAGGTGTACCTCGATTGACAGGTGCGCCTGTGCGTGCTTGTGATTTACGCGCTGGAGCTGCTATGGTGATAGCTGGATTGGCAGCAGATGGCACAACGGAAATCGATCATATATATCATGTGGAGCGCGGTTACGAGGACATTGTCGGCAAACTTCGCAATGTAGGTGCCGACATTCGGCTAGTAGATGAACCCGATGACAACAGCCGCCGTGGTTCTAACATCGGTTAATGGCAGATTAAAGCAGGCGACGGATCATTCCCGACGTCTGTTTTTTTCAGGGAGGATTTTTTTGAATTTATGCACCTTAGCCAGTGGGTCAAGCGGTAATGCCACGCTGATTCGCACAAAGGATACTTCAATTTTGGTAGATGCTGGAATCAGCGCAAAACGGATTACAGAAGACTTGGCCATGGCTGGACAGTTTCCGTCTGATTTGTCCGCAATTTGCATCACCCACTCTCACAAAGACCACACAAGTGGGTTGCGTGTGTTTTTAAAGCGCAGTCTCTGTCCCATATACACTACGCAACAAACTGCTTTGGCAATCTGTGCACAGATTCCTGAAGCAGAAGGTCGAATTCGTCTTATTTCCCGCTCTGATCATTTTCAGATCAACAAGCTCCAGATAATATCCTTTGCAACCTCCCACGATGCGCCGGGAAGCGTAGGTTTTTCCTTTAGTGATGGTGAACGAAAATGCTCTATCGTTACCGATCTTGGGGAGGTAACTGATGAAGTGAGGGAAAGCATTGCTGGCTCCCATCTCGCTCTGGTAGAGGCAAATCACGAGCCGGAATGGGTAAAATCCGGTCCTTATCCCGCCTATCTAAAAGCTCGCATTCTCGGGAATCAGGGTCATTTATCGAATACCGCCTGTGCAATGCTGTGCTGCGAATTGGCGGAGCATGGGACAGAAAAACTGATTCTCGGCCATTTAAGCAAAGAGAACAACACACCGGAACGTGCCTTCAGCACCGTTAAGAACGCTCTCACACGGGAAGGATTCGATCCGATTTCTGTGTTTGTCGCTCCACGGCAGGAGTGCGGATTACCTGTGGAGGTATAATTTGGTTACCATAAATGTTATTTGCGTTGGAAAGTTAAAAGAGAAGTTTTACCTTGCCGCAGCACAGGAATATGTAAAAAGACTGTCCCATTCCTGCAAATTAAATCTGATCGAATTGCCAGAACAGCGTTTAGAGGAAAATCCCTCTCCCGCTCAGGTCGATTCCGCGTTACGCAAAGAGGCCGAGTTGATTCGTGGAAAGATGCCTAAAAGCGGGATTGTTGTCGCAATGTGTATTGAAGGAACTATGATGGACAGTATGGCGCTTGCGCGCAGCTTTCAATCGTGGACTGTATCCGGCATATCTCAGATCACGTTTCTCGTTGGCAGTTCTTTTGGACTTCACAGCAGCATAAAAGCCATTGCAGATCAGAAACTTTCCATGTCTCCAATGACATTTCCGCATCATTTGGCACGGGTCATGTTGCTTGAACAAATTTATCGCGCTTTTCAAATTAATGAAGGCTCTCGATATCACAAATAATTTCACAATGGAGGTATCCCTATGGCTTACATGGAAACTTATCAGAAGTGGCTTAATTCTCCCGCTCTGAACGAGGCGGAAAGAGCCGAGCTCCAGTCCATTGCGCAAGATCCCAAGGAAATTGAAAGTCGCTTCTTTGGACTGCTGGAGTTCGGCACTGCCGGTCTGCGTGGTACTATGGCAGTCGGCTTAAATCGCATGAATATTCATGTAATACGCCATACGACACAGGCGTTTGCGGAAATTATTAAAGCGGAAGGCAACGCTGCAATGGAGCGAGGTGTCGTTGTCTGTTATGACTGCCGCAATCATTCTGCTGAATTTGCCAAGGAAACAGCCCGTGTAATGGCTGGCAACAGCATTAAAGTTAAATTATTTGATGCTTTGCGTCCTACACCGGAACTGTCTTTTGCTGTCCGCGCCTACCACGCGCAGGCCGGAGTCAATATCACAGCTTCTCACAATCCAAAAGAGTATAACGGCTACAAGGTATACTGGGAAGATGGTGCACAATTGCCTCCGAACCATGCCAGCGCCATTGCCGCAAAGATGGAGGAACTCGATGTTTTTGATTCCATCCATCTAGCAGATTTTGACGATGCTGTCAAATCCGGACTGATTACTCTAATCGGAACCGAAACGGATGAAAAATTTTTGCAAAATGTCATGGCGCAAGCGAATGATTTGGAAAGCGTAAAAAAAGTTGCTGACAGCTTTTCTATTATCTTCACTCCCTTCCATGGAACAGGTTATAAGC
>CAVLAO010000076.1:0-4198 GCA_963660915.1 Bacteroides sp. CAG:927
CCCCAACCTTAGCCGACTTAAAAATGCGCTTCATCTCAAGCTTCATCTGTGGTGTAAGCGCAATCATATTTATGTTGTAATGCCCAATAAGCCATCTCCAATTTTTTACATCCTTGGGGTGTTCACCAACCCACGAAGCCACGTCATAATGTTGGGTATAAAATATGCAAACATTCTTATCTAAACCCGCATACTTCAAGTAATGGCTTAATCTTAAATGGACGTGTAAAATATCCGGTTTCATCTCTTTCAATGCTTTTCTTACCTGAAAGTAAAACTCATAGTGATTCATAAACTTGGCCACCGGCCCCTTTTGGTAGCCCAAGGCCAGCCGATCCCGTAAGTATATCACCTTAATCCCCGCATCTTTTAAAATATCTTCATAAGGAGAATCCTCATGGTTTAAGCAAAGGATTTCGACATCGAATTTTTCTTTATCTAAAAGAAGTGCATAGTTTTTGACTAAAGTCTCTGCTCCTCCCATATTTAAGCCATGTATAAAATGTACTACCTTTACCATGCCTGCACGCCTTTCAATCTTTATCAGGGAACACGATCGATTTTCCCATTTACTGTACTCAAATTTCTAGGTTAATGATTCCAAATCCGCCATTATGATGAAATGTCATTTCCCCCAACATATATATGACAAGCCACATGAAGAACCGGACAACATTGTTTTCATCTTTCCATAATTCATCGGAATTTTCTCCGCTTAAAACGACATAAATGCATATGGCTCAGTAACAGTAAGCTTAAACCAAATCAGCATCAGGACGCACAACGCAATCCCACTGGACATTCTCAGTGCTGCGTGATTGATTTTCCCGTCAGCCGATTTTACAATTGCGCTCGGCAAATAATCCGTTCTTTCGTCTGTCCATTCCACAATGAAGTCAGGCAGGAAAATCGTAAGCGCTACCGAAAAGTACGAGACGACTCGCGCCCAATTGGAAAACGTAAAGGCAATCGGCTGAATAAGTGCCGCCAGGAGTACAATTCGGAACCAAAGGTCCATCTTTCCCGGGATTTTTTCCTTAAAAAAGATGAATGCAGCCAGCACACATGCCCAAAGGACAAGCAGCATTTTAATTCCGCCATTAAAGTTCCCAGCTTCGCTGATTCTTGCAAAGTGATTCAGGATACTCAGGATTCCCTCACCGGCGATTCCCTCTATTGCAGCCAAGGGAATGGCGATCATGATCGTCCACCTGTTCAGCGGTACCTTCGCGACGAAATATACCAAGATAAACACTGCAGCCGTTCGGTGGAACAGCATTGCAATCAGGACCGTGATGAAAAAGGGGACAAACTTCCGTTCTTTGATATACTTGTACGAGAAAGTGAGCACCGCCATCGCACACCATTGGCGGAGAATGAACATGGATGCATTCCACATTCCCATACCAATGAACACAACAAGGGACAAAATTGGCCACTGCGACTCCCGCTTGATCCATATAAAGATCGGGAACAGGATGATGCATGACATCAGGATCAGCAGGAATCGTTCATCCTCCAAAACCTGTCCAAGAAGCCAGTTTGCCGCAACATAGCCCTGCTCCCACCTAAAATGCATGGCTTCCAAAAATGGGAGTCCTCGAATTGTATGAAATTCTTCGCAGTATATCAATGTATCCGCACCAACGCTGTAATCCCGCAGAGCCGAAAGTAGCACCAATACGCCAGCGCAGCCCCAGTACATTCTATCCTTCCATTTTGTAGGCACCTGCGTACCGGACAGGATTGCACATACCGAAACCATCGCAAATACAATTAAGTAAACTGTCATCGAGTTGCCCCCCTCTTTCATCCTACTGCTGTATCATCTGCGTGATGTATTCCTTCCAAACGGCGTTCACTCGATCCGGATAGAACTTTTCCGCGCAGCTCCGTTCTACATCGCCCTGCTCCTGCTTTGCAAGCGCCGCACAAATTGCCTGCTTCATTCTCTCTGCATCTCCGCAGGGAACCAGCTTCGCTGCACCAGCTTCTCCAAACAGCTCCTTGGGGCCGCCGCAGGGACAGTCGGTGGAAATACACGGAACTCCCGCCGCCATTGCCTCCATCAGAGCATTGGGCATTCCCTCATAATCCGACGAAAGTACAAACAGATCTGCGGTTTTCAGTGCTTTCCCCACATCATTGGTTGCGCCCATCAAAAAAGCCTTTTCCGTCAAGCCAAGCCGCTCAATCTGGCTCTGCAGCGTATTGTGCAGCTGTCCTTCGCCGTAGATTTTCAGGGTTGCAAAGGGATACTCCTGAACCACCTCTGCAAATGCAGCAATAAGCATTGCATGATTCTTTTGTTCCACCAGCCGGCCGCAGGTAACGATTTCACCCCGAACAGGAGTCCGCTCAATCTGGTAAAAATCCGCTCTTACCGCATTGTAAATGATTCTGGACTTTTTCTGGAGCCTTTTCGGGAACCACTTTTGCGCATCCTCTGTCTGGAACACGCAGCCGTCCGCCATGGGCAGCAGCACTTTTCCCACCATGCGACCCATTTTTCCGGCATATTCTTTGTTCGGATCATTCCGAACAGAAATCAACGTTTTCACCGGCAAGCCTCTGGTTGCCAGAATTGCCCGGAAGTTTGGCTCCGCCATAAAAGAGATCAGAACATCCGGTTTCTCTTTCTTACATAAATCCCGCAGCTTTTTAATACGGCTGACATTTCTCTTCAGTCTCGACTGCTTTATTTCCTGATCTTCTAAAGAGAGTCGCCTGACTGTTTCGGCCACCGGGTATTCCCACGAGTCACGAAAAGATGTCACCAGGACTGCATCATATTCATTCTCCGAAAAATACCGCGCCAGATTCACCATAACACGTTCTGCTCCGCCATCATGAATTGCATTGATGTAAAACATTACTTTCTTCATGGTGTTTATCGCCTTTTTGCAAAATATAATTTTCTAAGCGTCCAGTCGAAAACAGACTTCGATCTTTTTTTCATTGCCAAGTCCGATACGCTTGCAAAGCACTGCCCATTTTCCTTCAAAAACGCTTCCAGCGCCGCAAAGTCTGCATCCTCCATTATGTTGGGATGATAGCAAAACGTCACGACCCGAAACGGCAGCTTTCTCACATAACCGGACTGCTGGGGAATAAAATAGAAGCCGTCCTGATAATAAACGTCGTTGGCAACGGTATCACTGATGATCCGGATTTCCGATTCAGCTTTCAGTGCCGCTAATGTATTCTCGTCAAACGTATGGGATGGCGCAAAGAACACGCGGGGGAAAATGCCATGCTGCTTCAGCGTTTCAACGCCGTGTCGAATCATCCGGCATTGCTGCTCCAGCGGCACTCCCGCAAATTCGCTTCTTTGGTTGACCGGGTTCATGCCGCCCTCTTCGGTGATATACTTGTGGTAGCACCCATGGAGCGCCAGCTCCCAGCCCTTTTCCTTCCAGCGTTCCGCCTTTGTCCAGAACGCCGGATCCTGCTGATAGCTTCCAACCAAGGAGGGGTCCTGATTATCCGGAATGATTCCAACCAGGGGCTTGATCCCATGCTGTTCCAGGAGATCCTCCATCCGCTGCCACTTTTGCGTATCCATATAATCGGAAGCATCGTCCAGCCGCAAAATGTACTTGCTCATGTTCTCACCCTCTTATCCTGCTCCAAATAAAACGTCTGTAGTTCCTCCGCCACGTTCTTTGAATCGAACGGCTGGAGCCGCTCCAGATTCTCCGCCGTGATGGAATGATGGCCCCGCTTCTTTGCTTCCTCCAGGGACTTCATCCATGCATGCTGATCGCTCAGCGGTAAATACTCCACCAGGTCTGTTAAATGAACGTCTCTGGTAATCACATTGGAAATCAAGCAAGGCAGCCCGTTGGCCTGGGCCTCCACCACTGACACCGGAAGCCCCTCCCACAACGATGGGAATGCAAATACATCCATTGCCTGGTAAAAGTCCTCCGTATCCGTGCGTCCCCCTGGCATAATCACATGCTCGTAAATACCAAGCTGCCTGCACTCTGCCTTTACAGATTCAAACTTTTCGCCGTCTCCCACCATCAGAAGCCGGCTATCGGGATTTATTTTATGGTACTCGGCAAACAGCTGCACCAGGAAGGTGTGATTTTTCGGTTCTGAAAAGCGGCCGATATGGCCAATCACAAACTCACCCTGCCGAATGCCCAGCTTCTCCCGAACTTCATTTCGCTTATTTTCATCATAGGCAAAG
>CAVLAO010000076.1:4208-4976 GCA_963660915.1 Bacteroides sp. CAG:927
CCACCCCGTTGGGAATCATCCGATAGTTAGCGCGGCTCGGCGCGTGTTCTCCAAACAGCCATTTTCCCGCCTTATCGGAGCAGGCAAACAAATAGTCCGCGATATTGCGAATCGGAAGCTGCATTACGTCCTTCACCACACTGGAAATTCCTTTGCCGTTTGATGTGCTGTGGCTGTGGGCAATGGTGACAAGTCCGTGCTTTTTTGCAATGCGCAGGTAGATAGCTGCAGTGCTCCGCGCATGGCCGTGAATCACATGGTATTCCGGATGCTCTGTAAAAAAGTCATTCCACCATTTGCAGTAGGCAAAATGGTTTTTTCCCGTGTATCGGGGGCAGACAAACACACGGCCTCCGAGCTGTGCAACTTGCTCATACAGGCCCGTTTTCTCCTCCGGTGTCACCACAAAATCAAATTGAACCTTCTCCCGGTCGATGTTGTGGTAGATATTCACGATAAATGCTTGCAAACCGCCAAAATGGAGGCTCGAAATATTATGAATTACTCTGATTGGCTCCGTCATGCCGTTCTAGAACCTCCGTCGTTCTTTTTTGAATGATTACGCTGTTTGCAGGGAAGGTTCCTCTCACCACTGCACCGCCGCCAACCACACAATTGTCACCAATGGTCGTTCCGCGGAGGATTAACGTATTTGCGCCAATCCAAACGTTGTTTCCAATCACAATCGGCGAGGTCTTAAATTCCATCGCCGCGACGCCGCCCTCTGCATGATAATCATGGTCCTGGTCGTAAATTAAAACATTCGGC
>CAVLAO010000076.1:4986-7913 GCA_963660915.1 Bacteroides sp. CAG:927
TTTTAATATGATCATAGGCTGTCACAACGCAATTGTTGCTCATGCCAAAATTTTTTCCAATTTCCAGCTTCCCGCCCTTACGCACGCGGATTTTTGCACCATTGTGCATTTTTAGCTTTCTGCCCACATGCAGCTCTGACTCTCCCTCCACTGTGATCTCCGTGAGGGGAGACATAATGGCAGGAAATACAGCGTGAAATCTATTGCCATTTTTCAGCCTTAAAATCGCATACTTCAGTCCGGCCAGCGGCACACAAAACACCGCTTTGAAATACTTATTCACGGGTTTCCCTCCAGAATGCGCTGAATTTCCTCCCAATACGCGGCAACCACCAGCTCCCGGTCAAACTCTCTCCGAATTCTCTCGCTGCCCCGCAGGCCCATTGCCTTGCGCTCTTCATCGCTCATGCTCAGGAACTTTTCCGTCGCTGCAATCACAGCCTGCTCGTCGTTGACAGGGACCAGGAATCCGGTTACCCCGTCCTCCAGGGTTTCCCGGCACCCAGCCCGATCTGCGGCAATCACCGGTCTGCCAGACGCTGCCGCCTCCAGCAGTACGTTGCTCATTCCTTCGGGATAGTAAGAGGGGTAAAGGAAGCACGAACATTTCTGATAAAACGGTGTCATATCCTTTTGCACACCATGATAAACAACGCTCTTCTCATTCTGCAAAATTTCCTGATAGTTCTCGTCATCGCAGGCACCGCAAACGTCGAATATAATCTTATCGCTGGCAAATTTCCGAGCGGCAGCCAGGAAAAGATCAATTCCCTTTTCCTTCATCACCCGCGCCGCAAACAGGAAATGCACCGCCCCATCCTCATTCCAGGGCAGAACCGGATGCTTGGCAAGATCCACGCCCGATCCAGGTAGAATCCGCGTTTTTGCGCCCTTTTTCATCATATGGTGCTGCTCAAAGAACGCTCTGTTATCCTTGTTCTGAAAGAATACGCATGCGCCGCCGGCCACACCCATTTTGTAAAGCTGAATGGTCAATTTCTGCAGCTTGCCTGGATTCTCTACCGGGGTCCCCAGGCCCGTAACATTGGGCAAATACGGAATTTTTAGCTGCTGACAGGCCATGCCGCCATAGACGTTCGGCTTGATGTTGTAGCTGAGCACAACATCCGGCTTTTCCTGCTTCAGGATCCTTTTATAGGCTTGCATCAGCTGTAGGTCGGAAAAAGGATTGGTTCCATGCCGGCCAGTTTCTACACCAATCAGTCTCGCCCCCAACGCCGTTAGATCATCCTGGTGCTCCAGCAGCTGGCCTACTACCACAACCTCAAATCCCTCGTCAATCAGTTTTTCAATGATCGCACCGCGCAGATTAAAGGCATAGGTGGTGTCATTTATTAGCATAACCGCCTTTTTCATAGTTTGATTCCTCTCTTACAGAAAAACAGCTCAGACTCACATCTCAAAGAGCCTGAGCCATTTCCACTGAAATAAATGCTCGCATATTTGCATATGCCGTTCTGCCTGTCTTGCTTTCCGGCAGAATTTCAAAATCACTTTGCCGACTCTCCGCAAAACACAACCTTTACCGTCCGGAACAGAATTTTCACATCCAGCCACAAAGACCGGTTCTTGATATATTCTATATCATAGACAATCTTCTCTTCCGGGCGCAGATCATAGCCGCCACTGACCTGAGCCAGCCCCGTAAAGCCCGGCTTCACCTTCAGCCGCTGGGAAAAGCCATGGATGTACGTTTCAAACTCCTGATAGAAGCAAGCCCGCTCCGGTCTTGGTCCCACCAACGTCATTTTTCCACTGAGTGTCAGAAAAAACTGCGGCAGCTCATCCAACCGGTATTTCCGGATAAATCTGCCGACCTTTGTGATTCTCGGGTCATCGTCACCCGCCGACCACTGGGCGCCATTACACTCTGCATCCAGCCGCATAGAGCGGAACTTGATACAGTAAAACGGCTTTCCGTTCACCCCCAGCCGTTCTTGGCAATAGAACACCGGGCCTTTGGAATCCGCCTTAATGATGATTGCAAGCACCAGCATGGGAATCGCAAACACACAAAGGGCGCAAAGAGATCCAACAATATCCGCCAAGCGCTTAATCGCCTGATAAATTGGTTTCTTCTTTACTTCCCCAATCGGTTCAATAAAAAATTCCCGATCATGCTCATACGGAAGGATGACAGGTGCCTCCGTCTGTTTGGACGGTACCCCGTTATCCATCTGTTCTACAACGTTCAATCTATTCAACTCGCCTTCAACGAACCCTCTATTTGCCTTTTTCTCTTCCACAAAACGCACTGCGCAGTTGGTCTTTTCTCCATCAATTTCAGGAACACATCTTCAAATCTTGCGCCATCGTCCATTCATGGAAGCAAACGGCATTCAAGATAGCAGCCGGTCATATCCGCGCTATTTGGAGTCTGTCGCTGTACTGGTCGACACCGGCTTCCATTCTAAATGATTCTGCCTAGCTTCCTGACTGTTTGATCCAGTGGGCATAGCCCTTTGTGCAAAATCCCTCATATAATTTATCACTTATCGCCCAACAAGTCAACCTTTTCACGTACAATTATGTCAATTTTCGGGACTTCGTCTGCAACGTTTTCCCCTTATAAGCGCCGCGCATGTTTTCACTCCAATCTATTTCATCACCATTCCTTGAACAGGTTCAGTCATGTTCTGCAATATTGCTTTTTTATACTTCAATAACCTTGTGGAAATGACATGATTTCATGTAAAAACATCACGAAATCTCATCCGATTCGCAAAAGCGGCAGCCCATTGTGGGCTGCCGCCTTGCAAAGAGTAAATTA
This sequence comes from Bacteroides sp. CAG:927, assembly GCA_963660915.1. Classification (GTDB taxonomy): domain Bacteria; phylum Bacillota; class Clostridia; order Oscillospirales; family Oscillospiraceae; genus UMGS1766. The sequence continues at coordinate 7,778 of CAVLAO010000076.1, forward strand.
TGCTGCGTGGTTCTCCATATAGCGGTCATACGCCTGCTGATACAGCTCTACACATCGCTCGACATTCATGCTCTCCAGCTTACCAACAAAGTCAGCATCGTAGGAATCAAAGCTGTAGTCGCCGATGATGTACTTG
>CAVLAO010000077.1:0-7875 GCA_963660915.1 Bacteroides sp. CAG:927
TGCAAAAAGAAAAATACCGCCCACGCAGTACAGGCGATGGATTTTGTCGGGTGAAACGGCGGCAAAATGAATCGGGTGTGTTGCGGGGCGGTAAAAATCTTCATGGGAAATAAACCCACACTGTGCAGTCATTTGCGGCTAACACAGCGGGATTTGCGATAGAGGGTATCATGGATTGTTGGGGGAGTCAAGATGGTTTTGCAAAATTTATTGCGGTAAAGTGGTGATAGTAGGACTTCTGTTTTAGAAAAAGAGCAGCAAGATATTGTAATAAACGGTGATTAGCACACAGAACGCCAGTGACATGGGAATTGTTTTACGCACAAGATCACCCAGTGTAATATGAAAATAATCCGATGCGACAACAAGGCAGACATGGGTAGGAGAAAGCTGGCTTGCAGCGTGTGCCATGCACATGAGATAGATCATCAGAGGAGCACCACCGGGAATGGCAGCGAAGGCCAGAGGGGTACCCATAGCGATGGCAGCGGTAGAACCACTGATGATCGTAGCGAGGAAGAACAGCAGGCCGAAGATAAGATAAGTTGGCAAGGGAAGTTTTGCCAGAGCATCCGGCAGCTGAGGAAGAACACCTGTAAAGGAAAGGAATTCCTTCAGGATTAGAACAAGAAAGGTGTTGCCAAGCATCTTTTTTTCAAAGGCAGAGAACACGAACTGTTTCAGCTCTTGCGCAGTGACATGGTAAACAAAAATGCTGAGGACGATGGAGATAAGAACAGCAGTCACAACCTCAAAATGAAATGCCAGTATCAGTACAAGAATCAAAATCAGAGACCAGAGGTGGCCTAGCAGGTGGAGCAGATCGGCCAAGCGGTTGGAACTTTTCGGAGTATCTACGGTGGTAGGAACGCGGCGCAGATAGACAAAATATCCTAATGCACCTAAAAACAATACAGGTGGAATCATACCTATCATGAACTTTGCTGTCTCTACACCAGACAGGCTCAGCATGAGCAGAACAGCAGTATAGGTGGGCAAAACACTCTCCGGGATGTGCCGGAACCAGCTGGAAACAAATGCCTGCTCTTTGGAATCCAGATAACCATCGGTGGCATTTTTGACAAGTTCGGCGCAAAGCAGCATGGATGCAGCGGACGGCAGCAGACCGATGAACAGGCAGGCACCAATGATGTTGATGCGGCGGTTGTGGAACAGACCATTCAGATCATCCTGCGCCAGCCGAATTTGACTGCGCGCTTCGAGGATGCGCTGTAAAAAGGTAATCAGATATAGTGACAGCAGCACGGAAATGGATGACCAACTGGTAATAACTTTTCCGGTCAGATGTACCATATCCAGCGGGAAAATTTGATAGAGGACAGCAGTAGCTGCTAGACCACCAAGAATGGATTGCCAAAGTGGTCGTTTGCAGGCTAGCAGAATGATGATAGTGGCAAAGACCAAGGTTAATTTTAGAAATGCCATGATAGAACTCCTTTTCAGTCTACTTTTCCAGTGGGAAAATCTTTGCTTCAGTATAGCAAGGTCTCTTTGAAACCAGAAGATATTTCAAAATTTGTGAGTGACTCATAAATTGATGAGTGCTCCTTTACAGCACAAAACCGCCGCTTTTTTCAGCGACGGTTTTGTGCTTATTCTTTATCCTTTTTCGGTTTAGGCTCCGAATGAGCTTTTTTGTAGTCGGCGTAAGCCTTCTTCTGCTCAACCATGGCCTTTTCAAAATATTCGGTGCGGTAGTGCGTAACTTTGTAATAGCCTTCGATCTCCTCCGGGGTGCAGTGCTTGGCAACTTCGGTCAGATAGCTGATGGTCACGCGGCGGTCATAAGCAGCGTGCTGCTCGCAGACGAATTGTCCTTTCGGGGTCAGGTAAAGGTTGCGCTCTCTCAGATTTTTCGGATTGGTTCGCTGTTCCAGAAACCCATCCGCTTCCAATCGAGACAGCATCAGGGAAATCGTACCTTTGGTACGGTAAGTCAACTGCGCCAGCTCTTTGGCGGTCATTCCGGGATGCTTTTCAATGAAGCTGAGGGAATGTACATCTACCTCGCTCATATAGGTGCCAAGACCGTAATCGCGAGGGAGCGCCTGATACTGATCCATCAGCATATTGTAGCGGAAGATAATGTCTACCTTCTCTTGTAAATGCTCGAAGACGCTGGCGTCGTTCAAGGCGTTTCTTTTTTCTTCCATAGGGTATCTCCTGTTTTCAAATGGTTTTCCTTTCAAACATTTTACCATGATTTGCGGAATCTGGCAATAAGATTGAGGTATTCTGTGATGAATCCAAGTTTTCGTATGATTTAACAAAAGTCAATTAAAAAGTTTGTCGAGAATGCGGCTGGTCAAATTGGCTCTACTCCATTGACAGCTGCAAAGAATAGTTTTATAATCAAACCAAGATAGTTTGGCGGCCAAACCAACGAAATTCTTTTCAGAGGTTCAAACAAATGAAATACACGGATGCTTTTTTTGACGAATATCAGGAACGCCGTGGCAGTGACAGTACAAAATGGGATACCTGCAACGAAAAGTTCGGTGTGGATTCCAGTGTTGAGATGATCCCGATGTGGATCGCTGACATGGATTTCCGCTCTCCGGTAGAAGTGCAGGAAGAAATGGTCAAGCGTGCACAGTTTGGTTCGTATGGTTATACGATGAAAAAAGATGCGCTCTATGATACAATTATCTCGTGGGTGCAGCGCCGCTACCACTGGATTGTGGAAAAGGACTGGATCGTGATCACGCCGGGTGTGATCCCCGGCCTGCACATTGCTGTGCAGCAATTGACCGACCCGGAGGACGGCATCATTGTACAGCCGCCCATTTATTATCCGTTTATGACCAGTGCAGAAGTCAATGGCCGCAAGATGGTTCCGAATCCTCTTATTGAAAAAGAGGGAGACTGGTTCATTGCTTTCGATGATCTGGAAGCGAAGGCCAAAGACCCCCGCAATAAGATTTTGCTCTTCTGCAACCCTCACAACCCGGTGGGCCGTGTCTGGACGCCGGAGGAGATCGGGAAGGTCAGCAAAATCTGTTCAGAGAACCATGTGCTGCTCATCACAGATGAGCTTCATGCGGATTTGATGATGAAAGGCTATCAGCACCATGCAGTCAATGCGGTGTGTAGCCAGTACAAAAACAACACTATTACCTACTATGCTCCCAGCAAGACCTTCAATCTGGCTGGCCTTCAGACAGCGGTAGCCATCATCCCGGACGCAGAGGTTCGAGAGAAGTTTGTACATGGATTGAATGCAAACCGTATCTTCAATGTGAACTGGTTCGGCCAGAGTGCTCTTATCATTGCATGGAGCAAATGCGACGATTATGTAGATGCCCTGTGCAGCTATCTGGATGCCAATATGGACTATATGAAAAAGTTCATTGACGAGCGTCTGCCGATGGTGAAGATGAAGAAATCACAGGCCACTTATATGGTCTTTGTAGATTTCCGTGGTACTGGTATGACCACTGAAGAAATTGAATCCTTTATTGCACAGAAAGCGCACATTGGTGTAGACATGGGGTCGTGGTTTGGGATTGGCGGTGCCGGATACCTTCGCTTCAACCTTGCATGTCCTCGCTGCACCCTTGAAAAAGCTCTGCTCCAGTTGGAAGCAGCCTTGAATGATCGCTGACAGATGTTCGGGCCTGCGGAAAACGGCCCGGCGAAAAGGAGTATAATCATGAACGAGAAGAGAAGTAAGACCAATTATGGCGGCAAAGCCCTTCTTCCCCTGTTGCTGTTCCTTGTAATGTATGTTGGCTGCGGAGTGTACTTTACCATCGTGGGTGCGCCGGAAGGCATCCGTCCCTTCAACGTGATGCCCCGCTATGTTCCTATGATGATTGCCATCATCGTTGCGCTGTTTTTCTATGAGCGCAAGGCACCCTTCAATGAAAAACTGGCCGTCTACTCCGAGGGCGCTGGCCGTCCCGGTGTGATGCAGCTGGGGTTGGTTGTTCTGCTGGCTGGCGGTTTTGCCAGCGCAGGTGCAGCCATTGGCGGCAAGGAATCCATCGTCAACCTCGGCATCTCTTTCATTCCCAGCTCGATGCTGATTCCCGGCATCTTTGTGATGAGTGCCATCATTTCTACCTGCATCGGTACCTCGATGGGCACTCTGTCTGCCATGCTTCCGGTGGCCTTCGCTCTGAGCGATGGCGCAGGCCTTGTCCCCGGTATGGCTGCGGCTTCCTGCATTGCAGGTGCCTACTTCGGCGATAACCTGTCCCTGATTTCTGATACCACCATCTGTGCTACCGAGGGCGTGGGTGCTCAGATGAAGGATAAGTTCAAGATGAACTTCCTCATCGCAATTCCTGCGGCCCTGCTCACGATCCTGCTGTACGTCATTTTGTCCATGGGTTCTGCACCGGAAGCTGTGACACCCGGTGAATACAACCTGTTTACCGTGATTCCTTACATTGCAGTTCTGGTTCTGGCGCTGATCGGTGTAGATGTTATCCTTGTCCTGTCCGGTGGCATTGCACTCTCCTGCATTATCGGTCTGGCTTGCGGCACTACGGATTTCTTTACCTTTGCACAAAAGGTCTCCTCCGGCATGGAGGGTATGTTCTGGCTGGCCGTGTTCTCCATGATGACCTCCGGTCTGGTCGGCCTGATTCGCTACTACGGTGGCATTGAGTGGATGGTGGACAAGGCCACCCACCTCATCCGTGGCCGCAAGAGCTGCGAATATGTCATCGGTGCGATTTCTGTACTCCTATCCGGCACCATCGTAAACAACACCATGGCCATCATGATTCTGGCCTCCATTGCAAAGATCATTGGCGAGAAGTTCGGCATCGCTCCCAAGCGTCTGGCCAGCCTGCTGGATATCGGTGCCTGCCTTGCCATCATGATCGTGCCGCACGGCATGGCCGTGATGATGGTGGAAGAGCAGTTCAACTGCTCCTACCTCGACATGATGAAGTATAATTTCTATCCGCTGTTCCTTGCCATCGCCGTGATCATCACCATCCAGTTTGGTCTGATGCGCACCAAGGAAGAAAAAGAAGCTGTTAAGAAGGAGCATGAAGTAAAATGAAATTAACGATGTATGGCAGCCATCTGTGTCAGGATACCCTGTATGGCCTGATTAAAGTCAAATCTGCGGGTGCGCAGGTGGAGTTTCACAACATCAGCGCTTGCCTGCCCGATCTGCGAACCTTTATGACCATTCGCGAGACCGACCCGGTTTATGCGGAGGTCAGCCGTGAGCGCATTGGGATGCCGCTGTTCATCTATGAGGATGGAAGCAAAACACTGAACCTCAATGAGGTGCTGGAGCGTCTCAGAAGCGAAAACAATTAAATCGAGAAAGGAGACTGCAACATGAAAATCACAAAAATCGACGTTCTGCGTTCCAAGCCAGTAGAAGATGGCTGGCGTCCGCTGTTCTGCCGCATCTATACGGATGAAGGCATTTATGGTGATGGTGAAGCCGCTCTCTCCTATGATGACATCACCACGGCTGAGTTTGGCATGTTGCAGGATCTGGCTCCGATGCTCATCGGTATGGACCCGATGGAACATGAAGTTGTCTGGAATAAGCTCTACCATAAGTGCTTCTTCGGCCTGAACAGCGGCCCGGTGGTGTTCGCAGCCATCAGCGCCTTTGATATTGCTTTGTGGGACATCAAAGGCAAAAAGTATCATGCACCCCTGCATCAGCTGTTGGGCGGAAAGCTGCGTACACGACTGCGTGCTTACGCCAGCCAATTGCAGAATGGCTTCCCGGAAGATCGGCATCCCTGCCGCAGCCCGGAGGACTATGCAGCTGTGACGAAGATGGCGATGGACAAGGGCTTCGATGCGGTGAAGTATAACTTCACTACCTTCCGGGAGGATGGAACGCGCTATGCTCAGACGGAGCAGGCTCCTTATCTGGACGGCAAATATATGCAGGTCATCGAATCCCGCATCAAGGCTACTCGTGATACTCTTGGCCCGACTGGAGACATCATTCTGGAGAACCATTGCTATACGGATAAGCTCTCTGCGACGCAGATGGGCAACATGGCAAAGAAGTACAACATCATGTACTTTGAGGAGCCTGTGGCACCTCACGCCGACCTGCTGAGCTATGTTCACCGTGAGACTGGTATTCCGGTAGCCAGCGGTGAGCGGATGTACACCCGCTGGCAGTTCAAGGATCGTCTGGACAAGGATGCGATTCAGGTCATTCAGCCGGACATCGGCAACAGCGGCGGCATCACCGAGGTCAAGAAGATTTGCGACATGGCCTATGTCTATGAAGCAGCTGTTCAGATCCATGTCTGCGGAAGCCCGCTGGTGACGGCCGCATCGCTGAATCTGGAAGCCGCGATCCCCGGTTTCATCATCCACGAGTATAACGTCAATACTTCGATGCCGAAAATGACTGGTCTGACCAAGTATCGGTATGAACCAGTGGATGGTTACTTTACCGTCCCCGATCTGCCTGGCATCGGCAATGAAATTGCAGACGAAACGTTTGCCAACAGCGAAGTTGTCACCATCCAGTAAAAGGAGCAAAGGTTTTTTCATGAGTCTTATCGGCGTTATTGCAGCAATCTTGCTGCTGATTGTTCTGATTTATAAGAGGGTCAACCTGATTCCGGCATCGCTGATTTGTGTGCTGGTGTTAGCTCTGACCAGTGGGTTTACATTCACCGATCTGGTCATGAACCACTATGCCATCTCGCTGTCGAATTTCATTGCGAAATATTTTATGGTCTTTGTCACCAACGCCCTTTTCGGCAAGGTGATGGAAGAAACTCTGCTCGTTTCGGCCTTTTCCAAGATGATCGGCAAATTGTTCGGCGATAAGAATGCAGCCTACGGCGCATTGCTGGTGACGGCAATTCTCTCCTACGGCGGCATCAGCGCTTTCGTCATCGTGTTTACGGTGTACCCGATCTTTCTGGCTACCTTTAAGAAGGCTGACCTGCCCCGCAAGCTGATCCCGGCGGGTATCATGGCGGCGTCCTGTACCTTCCCGCTGTCCATGCTGCCCGGCGGCGCTCAGCTGAACAACATCATTCCTACCCAGTACCTCGGCACATCACCCATGGCGGCACCGCTGGTCAGTATGGTGGCATCCGTTGTGTCCGCTGCGTTGATGTTCCTGTATTTCCGGCATGAATTCAATCTGGCCCGCAAGCGCGGAGAGCATTTTGAAGCCGAAGGAGACATCCTGCGCCGCATTGAGCAGTTCGAGAAAGACCCCGGCCTGCACCCGTGGACTTCCGTTCTGCCGATGGTACTCATTATTCTGCTCATCAACCTGTTCGGCATGGAACTCTCCTATGCAGTCCTTGCTGGTACAGTACTGGCATTGATACTGGGGTGGAAAAATCTGCCCGACAAGCTCCGCACTCTCAATGAAGGCATTGCCAAGGTCGGCCCGGCGATGGTCATCACCGCTGCGTCCGTCGGCTTTGGCGGTGCAGTGCTGGCCTGTGCTGGTGCGCAGACCATCTTTGAAGCAATCGCAGCTCTGCCTGTCAACCCCACCATTTCCCTTGGTCTGGCCGCATCCTTTGCGGGCGTCCTGACCGGAAATGGCGGTGGCGGTGCAGATGTTGCAATGAATATTCTTTCGTCGCAATATCTTGCTATGGGTGTACAGCCGGAGATCTTGCACCGCGTAGTAGCCATTGCAACGGCTGGATTCAGCTGCCTGCCCCACAACGGAATGCTCATCACAGTTTCCGATACCTGTGGATTCAGTGCAAAAGAATGCTACCGCTATATTTTCATCTCGACGGTTCTGGTCTCTCTTACAGGCCTGATCGTCACCGTAGGGCTGGGCTGGATGCTCTACCCCATCGGTTAACTCTTTGATTGGAGCATTCCTGTAATCCGTAAAAATTGCGAATTGAAATAAAAAGAACCCCGCAG
>CAVLAO010000078.1:0-7795 GCA_963660915.1 Bacteroides sp. CAG:927
TACTTAGATAATAGCACTCCGTTTTCATCCTGTCAAGATATTTTTTCTTGACTTTAGTGCTTTTTATGTTATTATTGAGATACATTATAAAGGACAAAAGGAGTGATGCTTGTGCCAATAGCCGACCGTATAAAGCACCTGCGCAAGCAAGCAGGAATGACTCAAACAGAGTTAGGTGAGCGATTAGGTGTAAAAAAGAATGCCGTCAGCAAATGGGAATGCGGACGGGTCGAGGATATACCTAGCAGTAAAATCAAAGCAATGGCTGAACTATTCGGCGTAAAGCCATCCTATTTTATTGATGAGACAGAGACTACCCAAAAAGACCCGCTCCCATCAGGTTTCATTCCCATGCCGGAGACATCGCAAGTGCCGTTAGTCGGACGGATTGCCTGTGGAACGCCAATCCTTGTAGAACAGAATATAGAAGCGTATGTCCCTGTTCTGACCAGATGGCGTGCCGACTTTGCCTTAATCTGTGAAGGGCAGAGCATGGAGCCTCTGTTTCAGGATGGGGATTTAGTCGCTATACGGAAACAGGCATCTGTGGAACAGGGTCAGGTTGCCGCTGTCCGCATTGGGAGCGAAGTCACGCTGAAACGTGTCTATCTCCATCAGGACTGCATAGAACTGCGCCCTGAGAACTCCGCTTTCGACTCCATCATTAAATTTCGTGAAGAAATGAACGAAGTCGTGATAGAAGGTCGGGCAGTAGGCATTTGCCGTGGGTTAGTCTGATGTTATGAGCCTTTGCATTAAGTGTAAGACCGAGCTTGTGGACGGAGCTGTTTACTGCCACAAATGCGGTAAGAAACAGATCGTTGAGCCGAGGAAAACACTGAAACGTGCTAACGGCACAGGAACTGTATACAAGCTCTCAGGCAGGCGAAGAAAGCCGTGGGTTGCCGCAAGGAGTAAAGTTATCCTCGGATATTTTGAGCGGAAAACGGATGCTCTGGAAGCCCTGGAACGTACCGCAGGAAGAACCATGTCCGAGCTTTACAACTATACCTTTGCGCAAGTGTTCGAAGAATGGAGAAAGGAACACTATCGGTCACTGTCCGATATGTCCGTCTATTCCTATAACCATGCCTTCGATGTATTTCAATCACTGCATGATAGGAAGTTCCGCTCCCTGAAAACGGCAGACTTCCAAGCAGTGATTGATATGCACTTAGACCAATCTAACGCTTCTCTGTCCAAGTACAAGATTCTAGTAACTCAGATGTCAAAGTGGGCGATGCGTGAGGAAATCATAACAACGAACCTTGCTACCTTTATTCAGCTCCCAAAAGAGGAAAAGAAAGAAAAGCAGATCTTCACGCAAGAGGACATCGACAAGCTGATCGCCAACGACAGCGACACTGCCAAAGTCACGCTGATGATGATTTACACTGGTATGCGTATCGGTGAGCTGTTCCAGATGACCACAGACCATGTATACGATACGTATTGCGTAGGTGGAGAAAAAACAGAAGCAGGGCGAAACAGGATTATTCCCATTCGCCCTGAAGGTCGGAAGTATTTTCAATATTTCAAAGAGAAAGCATCAAATGAGCTGTTGCTGTCGAGCTGTCCCTTCTGCCGTTCAACAATTACGTTCCGCAACTCATTCTACTATCCATTGTTGAAGCAGTTAGGCATACGGAGACTGACTCCGCACTCCGCCAGGCACACATATGCAAGCTGGGCAGTCCGGCAGGGAATTAAGCCGGAGCTTCTGCAAAAGATTCTCGGTCATGCACAGTACACGACAACGGCAGACATCTACGTTCACTCTGACTTCGAACAACTCATATCCGCAGTCGAAAATGCAGATAGTAATCCTGTTAGTAACCCAAAACGGACACACTGAGATTTATTAGGATGAAAACATCAGAAATGCTTGTAAATCCTAGCTTATCTTAGCGTGTCCGTTTTCATAATATCGGAGATTATTCTCTTCCTCTTAAAATCCTAAGAAACGCAGCAATGCCTCCCTTTCGTTTCTTACTTCTCCTTCGATCACTCCTGTCAGTCCCCGCTTCAGCAACCGGCCAATCTCCGGCCCCGGTTTGATCCCCAGGGCAATAAAATCTGCTCCTCGAATCGCCAATTGTCTGACGGTCCAGCAGGACCCATCCTGCTGTATCTGTTCCAGTATAGCTTTGAACGCTTCAATCTTCTCTAACTTTTCGTTTCTTTTAAACTCGGACTGTGCCAGCACATCCGCTCTTTTTAAAGTCAGGAGCTTTTCCATGGTCTCTTCACCGATTTCAGCCAAAAATCGACGTGCGCCCGGCACGCTGATTGGCAACGCCTGATCATGCAATGCAACCAGTTGTTCCACCTGAACTCGTGTTGCCGTTTCACAATGTAATCGTTTCAGCGCCTGATGTGCAAGTTCTGCACTGCGTTGATTATGTCCATAAAAATGAGAATATCCGTTCTCTCCCATAGATTGGCATTCCGGCTTCCCTGTATCATGAAACAATGCGGCAAGGCGCAGGGACAGATCCGCTTGCGGAACTCCTGCAATTACCTTAACCGTGTGTTGCCACGCGTCCAGACAATGATGCGGTGTATTCTGATTATAACCAATCAGCGGTGCAATTTCCGGGAGAACAACCGCCAAAACATCTGAAAACGCAAGCAACACTTTTTCTGCATCCACTGCCTGCAGAATTCCTTTTAATTCTTCGAATACACGTTCATTTGCAACCAATAGAAGGTCATCCCGCCTGCGATGTATGGCCTCCGCAGTTTCAAAATCAATTTTGAATTGCAGTCGCGCCGCAAAACGAAGTGCTCGCAGGATACGAAGAGCATCTTCCTGAAAACGGAGCTGTGATTCTCCCACTGTTCGAATCAGCCTGTCTTCAAGGTCTTTGCGTCCATTATAATAGTCGATGACTCCGTACTTTGGGTGATACACCATGGCATTGATCGTAAAATCTCTTCGTGCCAGATCGCTTTTGATATCTCTGACAAAACAGACTTTATCCGGTCGGCGATGATCGGAATATGTGCCTTCTGTGCGATAGGTCGTGACCTCATATCCTTCCTCCTCTACCATCACAAGGACGGTTCCATGGGAAATTCCTGTCTCATGAATCACATAATGCTCAAAAACATGCTCTGTTTCCTCCGGAAGCGCATTGGTGCAAATGTCCCAATCATGGGGTGTTTGTCCCATCAAAAGATCTCGCACACATCCCCCAACAAACCACGCCTCAAACCCGGCACAATTCAACCGATGAATGATGGCAAGTCCGCCCTGCGGAAGTTGATTCAGTTCAATTTTCACTCCCCATACGCCCCCTTGATGCAGGATTAATTCTAGATTTATTATAGTGAATTCAATTGATCAAGGCAAGGAAGCTTTCAGTGCAATTCATGAGATTTTTATAAAGTGTTTTTCCGATTGCATTGTTTCTGTAACAAAGCTGTGCTACACTTGATCCAAGCACAAAATAAGATGAGGAAGTGATCGAATTGGAACCAAAGAGGAATCGATCGGCAAACCGCACGCCATCGTCTCATCATTCAAATCAAAAGCGCTCAAATTCCGCCGCGACATCTATTCCGCGCCGCAAAATTTCTGTAGCTGAGACGAGTCCGGAACGTGGTTTGTCTCGCGCTCAGGTACAGGAGCGAATAAAAGCCGGATATGCAAATACCGCTGTGGAATCCAACTCTAAAACTCTTGGCCAGATTTTATTCACAAACATATTTACTTATTTCAACATGATCTTTTTTGTCCTTGCAATCGCAATTATTGCCGTCGGTGCATGGTACAATCTGACCTTTATGGGCGTGGTAATTGCCAACATTGTGATTGGAACGGTACAGGAATGGCGAAGCAAGCAAAAACTGGATCAACTGAATTTATTGTCGAATCCAAAGGCAAATGTAATCCGCGGAGGTACTTTGCAGACCATCTCTGTCCATGAAACAGTACGGGATGACGTAGTATTATTTTCCGCCGGAGATCAAATCTATGCGGACGCTGTCGTACTGGATGGTGAATGCCTTGTAAACGAATCACTGCTTACCGGCGAGGCCGATGAACTGCAAAAGACCATAGGGAGCGACTTGTTGTCCGGTTCCTTTTTGGTCTCTGGAAAATGCCGTGCCCGTCTAACTGCCGTCGGTCCGGATTCTTACATGTCCAAGCTTACATTGCAGGCAAAACAACAAAAGCAACGCCCGCAATCAGAGATGATGCGTTCTCTTTCTCGTCTGGTAATGGTAATAGGCATCATAATTATTCCCTTGGGTGCCTTAATGGCCTTCAAAGAAATCCATATTCTTGGAAATTCCGTTCATGACGGCGTTGTGTCCACTGTTGCATCTCTTGTTGGAATGATCCCAGAGGGTTTGTATCTGCTGACTTCTCTGGCCCTGCTGGCCGGCGTTCTACGGCTTGCACAGCGAAAAACGTTAGTGCATGAGATGGGCTGCATTGAGACACTGGCCCGCGTCGATACGCTCTGTGTAGACAAAACCGGCACGATCACCGAGCCTAAAATGGTTGTAGAGGATATTGTTGCTTTTGATGCCGAAACTACTGCTGAAAATGAATTGCGCAGTATTATGGCAGACTACGTCTACGCCATGCAAAACGACAACGAGACAATGGCCGCCCTAAAGCGCTATTTTACCGGACGAGTAACGCGAAAGGCTGCTGATGCACTTCCCTTCTCTTCCAGCCGAAAATACGGAGGTGTGACCTTTTCACAGGGAGACACCTATCTTTTGGGCGCACCGGAAAACATTCTCGGTGCCAATTACGCAATCTATCAGAACGATATTGAAGGATTTTCTCAAATGGGTTGTCGTGTGCTTCTTCTGGCCCGTTACGCAGGCAATCTGCATGACAACACATTGAATGCCGCCGTGTCACCGCTTGGTCTGGTTCTACTGACCAACAAAATTCGTCCGGAAGCACCGGAAACCTTCCGTTACTTCCGTAAACAGGGTGTGACAGTGAAAGTCATTTCCGGTGACAATCCTGTTACTGTCTCTGAGGTAGCAGTACGCGCTGAAATTCCAAATGCAGACCGTTATGTTGATGCAAGAACGCTGAAAACGGATCAGGATATTGCCTACGCAGCCGAAACCTATACTGTTTTCGGCCGCGTCACGCCTGAGCAGAAGCGCAAACTGGTACGGGCAATGCATCATGCCGGACACACAGTCGCCATGACAGGTGACGGAGTGAACGATGTTCTGGCCTTAAAGGAAGCAGATTGCTCTGTTGCAATGGCATCGGGCAGTCAAGTGGCCTGCCAGGTCAGTCATATTGTTCTACTGGAGTCCGACTTCTCGGCAATGCCCTCTGTCGTTGCTGAAGGACGCCGTGTAATCAATAATATCGAACGCTCCGCCTCTCTTTATCTGGTCAAAAACATTTTCTCGCTTTGTCTGGCCATCATTTCATTAATTTTTACATTTTCCTATCCATTTTCCGCCGCACAGATGTCACTGGTGTCTGCAATCACCATCGGACTGCCTTCGTTTGTTATGGCAATGGAGCCCAATAACAGTCTGATCCGCGGGCATTTCCTGACAAACGTAGTCTATCGCGCAATCCCATCCGCACTGAGTGACCTGGTGCTCAGCATCGGTGTAGTTCTTTTTGTGCTGGTGTTTCAGTTAAGTTCTGTAGAAATGGGCACCATCTGCACCATTGTCGTAGGTGTCGTCGGTCTGTTAATGGTTCACCGCACCTGTAAGCCATACAACTCTCTGCGAAAAATGTTGATGGTAGCTTGTGTTATTTCGTTTCTATTTTGCATCACTGTGCTGCACACCATCTTCACATTGGATTTGCATCTGAGCACCGGTGCCTGGCTTGTACTGGCCGTGTTTGTTCTTCTTGCATTTGAAGTATCTCTGTCTGCAAATATCATGGTGAAAGGAATTCACAAAATGGTGCGCAAGATTCGCCCCCAAAAGCACCGGAGACGGAGATCGCCGTCTGCCGGCCGCAGGCAACAATAATCATATCCCTCTACTAAGCCAGAGGAAAAGGTCCCCACCGGCACTGCCGATGGGGACCTTTTGGAAGAAAAGATAATTGGCTTCAAATCGGCCAATCATCTCCTAATGACTATGATTTGGTTTTGCCTCATAGTAAACTGCAATATGCAATCAATATCAAAAACTTGAAACCGGATTTGAATGCAATCCCCTCCGCATATTCAATGTATCTTTACTTTGCCTTACCGTGCAGCACCGCTGCAGTCAAGGTATTTTTCATTAGCATAGCCCTCGTCATCGGCCCTACCCCACCCGGTACTGGAGTAATATAAGATACGATCTCTGAAACCGGTGCAAAATCTACATCGCCGCACAGCTTTCCTTCTGCATTTCGATTCATGGCAACATCGATTACCACCGCACCCGGCTTTACCATTTCCGCGGTAATTAGTCCCACTTTTCCTACTGCCGCCACCAGAATATCTGCCTGACGAGTTATTTCTGCAAGATTTGGCGTTTGAGAATGGCAGATCGTCACTGTGCCGTGCTTATGAAGCAGGAGCATAGCCTGCGGCTTTCCTACAATGTTGGAACGCCCCACCACAACACAATGTTTCCCTGCCGGATCAATCCGGTAGGCTTCTAACATTTCCATCACTCCGGCCGGAGTACATGGAAGGAAATCATAGTTCCCGATCATAATCTTTCCTACATTGGTAGGATGAAACGCGTCCACATCTTTGCTTGGATCGATGTGGAGAAGCACCTCCTGTTCATTATAATCGTAACCTTTCGGCAAAGGAAGTTGACACAAAATTCCGTCAATTTCCTTTCGCTCATTTAAGGTCTCCACCAGTTCAAGCAGAGCTTTTTGCCCAATATCCGCTGGGAGTGCAAATTCTTCGCTGTAAAATCCGCACTCTTCGCAATCTCTTCGTTTGCTTGTAACGTAAACTCGAGAGGCCGGATCATTCCCCACAAGGATAACTGCCAATCCAGGACGGCTTTTCAGCGTCTTTGCCTCTTTCGCCACTTTAGCCTTGCATTCTGCCGCCAGTTTCTTTCCATCAATGATCTGCGCTGCCATGGGAAGTTCCGCCTTTCTCTTCTTGTTCTTCTTCTACTCCTACTGCTTCTGTTTTATCTGTATTTTCCGGTGCGCCTGCTGTTGTTGCTGATTGATTTACATACAGCCGTGCCGCATCCGGTTTTAACTTTATAAGCAGATAAATCAAAATTCCACCTGCTGCCAATACACACAGCCCTGCCAAAAGCTGGCTGACCCGAATTCCGGTATGGAAGAGATACAGACTATCCGTCCGCAATCCCTCAATCCATACGCGACCCAATCCGTACCACGCAAGATAGAACAGAAAAATCTCACCGTCGAACTTCCGACGATTTCTCAAAACGAAACGGGCAATCAGCAAACCGATCACATTCCAAATTGATTCATACAGGAATGTGGGATGCACTTCCGTATAAGTTCCGTTGATAACTAATCCCATGCGCCAAGGCAGTGAAGTAACTCCGCCGTGCGCCTCCTGATTTACAAAATTCCCCCATCTTCCAATTGCCTGACCGATGAACAGTCCCTGGACGCCTAAATCACCAAAGGCAGTAAACTTGATTTTTGTGACCTTACAAAAAATCAACAGGATAAGAATTGCTGCAATGACACCGCCATAAATGGCTAATCCTCCATCCCAAATGGCTACAGCCTCTGCCCAATTAAAAGATCCATCTGCGTTTTTATAGAGGTCTATGTAAAATAGCACATAATAGATGCGGGCACCAATGATCCCGCCCGGTGCTGCAAACAGAATAAGAT
>CAVLAO010000079.1:0-7716 GCA_963660915.1 Bacteroides sp. CAG:927
AAACGCTGCATCGGGCTTTAGAGCTCCTGCAAGATCTGGATAACTACCAGCGCATTACGGAGGGGGCCTACGGCTACGGTCAACAGCGCTTACAGGAAACACTGGGGCTGGACGATGAGGCCATCTGTGAACTGGACGGTTACATGGACTTTGCACGGTACGGCTCGAATTGTATGGAAATCGACCATGTGATGGAGACGGAGTTCGGCCTGCTACGCCGCTTAGACTCGCCCTTTCCGAAGCAGACACAGGGACAGCAAATGTTTCAGTAGCTATTAGAGCCGCTATGTGCTATGTTGTGTAGCTATACCATAAGAAAGAGGTGAAAACAATGGAGAATATGAACAGACTCCATATTCGTCCGGCCCGCCCAGAGGAGGCGGGCCTATTTTATACCCCGCACCCCGAAGAAGATAAGCGGCGGGGTACCATCGGCCATATCCGCATGGACTTCGGTCGCAGCGGAAATGAGTTCTGGCATACCTGGTGGCCGAGGGGTCCGGAGGAACTGAACAGTCCTGTGTTCAAAACTGAGCTTCAGCAAGTCGTTGACATGATGCGGGAGGACATCCTGAAAAGCCGCTTTTCCATGGAACGATTCTGCTATGAACACGGCGGAAAGATCGCCGGCGGCTATGTACAAAACTACGGCTATATCGTGGAAACCGAGCACTACCGCTACTGCCTGCGCTGTAATCCGTCCCCTGGCGATTATAACGGGTATCTGACGGCCTATGATCTGGATGTCCAGCGTCAGAACATGGCACAGGAAAAGCCACTGGTGGGCCGCGTCACTTATCCCATACGACGAGGGACGGCTCTGGAACAAAAATATGATCGCCCGTATTCTGGCGGACACACGCTACACCGGGGAGAAAGGATATCCCAAGCTCATAGATAAGGAGCAGCTCATCGCGGCAAATGAAAAACGCTCACACAAGCCCCAGCTTCCGAAAAAGACGGAAGCCCAAAAGGTGCTGCGCAGGCTCTGTGGCACACCGCCATCCGAGCGGGTGGAACAAAGTGTAACTGACCTGCTCAACGGCCTCGCAAATTGCCCGGAACGCATACAGCATCAGCGCAGTCCAGCGCCAGCCACACATTCTAAAACGCAGGAGGCGCTGGATAACGCTCTGGAGCAGCAGCCAATCGACGAGGACAGCGCCAAAGGGCTGATACTCCGGCTTGCGGCGGAGCAATATGCCGCTCTGGGGAATGAAGAATATGAAACAAATCGTCTCCGGCGTCTCTTCTCCGCCTTCGAATGTGTGGCGGAACTGAACGCTGATCTTCTGAAAAGCACCGTATCTGAGGTGCTGGTGACCCGCCAAAATGTCAAACTGCGATTAAAAAATGGGCAAGTCATAGAAAGGAGTGACCTGCAATGAAAGAGGATGCCCCGAGAGTAATTAAAATCCCTGCCAAGCCGGAAGCCACCCGCCAGGCAGAAGCCCGCAGACAGCTCCGGGTGGCAGCTTACTGCCGAGTTTCCACCAAAGAGGAGGACCAGGCAAACAGCTATGAGGTGCAGAAAGAGTACTATACCGATAAAATCATGTCCAACACCGCTTGGACGATGGCCGGCATCTTTGCGGACAAGGGAATCACTGGAACCTCGGCCAAGAAGCGCGAGGACTTCATGCGGATGATCCGACACTGCCGCCAGAAGAAAATCGATGTCATCCTGACCAAGTCGGTTTCCCGCTTCTCCCGCAACACGGTGGACTGTCTCTACTATAGTTTCAGTGTCGATTTCATTTCTAACGTGGTTATATTTTGCTGACTTGAAAATCACATCATAATTTCCATTCTTCAAGTCCTCGTAAGAATCTAACCACACAACCTTTTCTGAAGATGTAATGTCTTTCTTGCGTTCAGGAAGTCCTTTTGCCATTATATATTCCAGCAGTTGGGAAAAGGCGGCGATTATCTGATCCATACTGTAAGCAGAATCATCTTTTGCATCTTTATGCTTAGAGATAGAAAGGTAGTAGAAATAGCCTTCAATGCAGTCTGAATCTCAGCTCTGCGACCTTGCTCCTTATAGGTATGGATCAGCTCATCCCGGCGTTCAAAGTAATCTGCCCTGCCGGCATTCAAGTCGACCGCTAAAGACTGATAGAATTCCGCTACCTGCTTACCCAGGTTACGACTGCCGGAATGGATCACCAGATATTTTGTGCCGTCCGAAGCAGTATCAATCTCGATAAAATGGTTTCCTCCGCCCAGTGTACCCAGGCTTCTCTCCAAGCGCTTTGTTTGCTTCAGGTTTCTATAGCAGCGAAGGCCGGTCAGATCAAAATGCTCCATGCGTCCTTCCCAAACATCTCTCCCGCTGGGGATGTAATGAGCGGCAGCATCGACTTTTTCAAAATCAATATCCACCTTACCCAGCTCAACGGTATACATGCCGCAGCCGATGTCGACGCCAACGATATTCGGAACCGCTTTATCGGTGATTGTCATTGTGGTGCCGATCGTACAGCCTTTTCCGGCATGTACATCGGGCATGATCCTTATTTGAGATCCTGCTGTGAAATCATGGTCACACATTCTGCGGATCTGTTCGATCGCTTCGTCCTCTACAACCGTTGCATAACAGATGGCTGTATTTACCTTTCCTTTGATTTCAATCATTATGCCGCTCCTTATATATAATCGCTGTTTGCGTCTTTAACAAAATCAAGGCACCATTTGAAGCGGGATTCGGACCCGCGAACGATGATTATGAATCATCTGCTATAACCACTTATCTATTCGTTATTGCTGTTGGTGCCTTTTTCAAGATGCATCCTTTCGACAACGTTATCCCCGTCTTTTGTTTGCTGTATGCATCTTTTATAAACAAGGTACATCACTTTCCAATAAGCAAAACAATTGCTGTAAGTACCTTTGATAAGAAGCAGTTTTCCGTCATCTGCACCTTACACGCATATTATATGGTCCGTACTCAGGTATCTCACGGAAAAAAAGCTGCGACCTCACTTGAGTTCACAGCTTTTTTGAGAAATTAGTCGTTCTTTTATTAAATTCACGAAGCTTTCCGGCTCCAGAACCTTGACATACGGGCCAAATGACAGCACACGAATCACGATCTCGGTCTCATCATTTTCGTAATATTTCAGCCGCAGAATATACCTGCCATCGTCTGTTCGCTCTGCTTGCTTTTCAAAATGGGCAAAGTGCAGCATGACTCTCTCCAATGCATTGCGCTCATCTGTGATCAGCAGTGTCAGATCCTTCCGGCGCTCTGCCTTAGGCTTCTCATGCCACGGGCCATACCCGTTATAAAAATCACAACTTACAACCCTTCCAAGATTGAATTGCTTAAATTTACACCCGGTCGCCAATATACGGATCTTGTCGTCCTTCATCGAATACTCAAATCCTTTTGGATAAAAGCGAACCTGCATCTCTTTACCATGACGATTCACCATGGTTATTCGAACCGGACAATCACTTCGTATAGCGGAAAGTATCAGTCTGAAATGTTTTCTGTAGGTCTCGTCTTCAAAAGGGTCTCCGTCACTGTATTGGTCGTAGATTTTATAGTCATCCCTTGTGAAGAGAGGTTCCACATCATCCAGCTCGGGGAACACAACTCCGAACAACTTAACACGGGGATCTTCTGATATTGCCTTCAGCCAGCTCTTTTCCAGATTGGTCAGAGGCATGGTAGGTTTGTGTAGCAGAACCGGGGAAAGATCCTCGTGAAGCAGTGGCCATTTCCCAGACTTCAGCGCAGGAAGTATGGTCAGGACACTCTCGGAAAATGCTTCTTCCATAACGCATTGCTGCAGATCCTTCTCCGTTGCTTCAGGGTTAAACGCCGCATCCAAGATTTTTGCAACCGTATTGTAGTAGACGGAGTATAACTCACTGAAAATCATTGTGCGTCACCTCCGTCAAGCCCATACATACGGCACATTTCCTGAATATCCGCTTTGAATTTGTTTTCAGCCGTTCGATTTGAGAAGTTCATTCTCGTAATGCGGGAGATAAATGTGCGTATCCACGGCAGCATTTCTGTTGTGTCAAATACCTCGGCAACATACCGGTAATGATTGTCGTCTATTTTCTCTACACGCCCACAGCGTTTTTCTCTCTCCAGCCGGCGAACAATAAACTGCTCATCGTCTCCAATCTTTATTTCAAACTCCACATGCTCTGTATGCTTGATACTCCATTTGCAATTCACGCCCCACATATAGGCTTCAGCTTTGCTGAGCGCGCCACGCAGCGCATCGAACTTTTCGCAAATCTCATCTTCGATCCTGACGTTGGACATATAGTCCAGGCGATAGGAATTCAGGCGATTGGCTTTTTCATGAAAAGCCAAAAGGTTTTGCCTTCCGTTTTGGGCGCTGATGTAGAGCTTGAGCGGGACTAATCGAACCGTTCGGACATCGTTTGAATGTTTGCCCAAATTGTCAACGGTGATGTAGCGGTGACCGTGAATGGCCTCAAATAGTGCGGCCATTACATCACTATCCATCGCCTGCGTTATGTAGTGGTGCTTAAATGTAAACAACTCAGGATACTTCAGCTGCCTGTCCTGCAGAAATGAGCCGATAACGCCGCAGGGAGCCACTTCACTGAAGAAGTCGATCACGTCACACAGTGCAGTGATGTCCGTATCCGGAGTTCTGCTATACAAGACCTTCCGTCCATCTTTTTCAATCCGAATGAGTCCTTCTTCGGCATACTCCTTGAGCTTCTTCCTCAAGGTAGACTCATCAAAGGTCAAGCTAGATGACAGCCGCTGATCGATCTCCTCAATCAACTCCGTAATCGTCATTTTCATTTTGGAATCATAGAGAATATCAAAAATTGCAAAATGCAGTGTGATATCTCCATCCGTAAAACTCTTGGCTTTCCACGCCTTATAGAACGGATTCTTACGGATCACGCGGCTATCTACCGACAAAAAACATTCTTTCCTTCCGGTGTCTGCGTAAACCGCATGTAGTCTCCCAACCAACTCTCTAGCCTACGGCGCGCATCATCATAGGAGCGTGCACTCTTGGCATCATATTCTGTTCTGCTCTTAAAGCCATACACGTAAAACTCACGCATATAGGCTCTGATTTTTTCAAAGTTCTTTATGAGCTCGTTATATGCCACAGAATACACTTCCTTGCTGTAACCATCTAAAATACGGAATCACTTGTTCCATGAATAAGTTCCATCATCGTTCGAAACTACATCGCAGCCCTTGATTGCACCATTCATCAAAATTTCGAGGCTTGAGTATCGAGTCAGATAGCTGGTCAGTCCTGTATCAAAGAACTACATCTTCGGCGTTTTGCTCGTCCGCTTCAGAAGGTTGTTGGAGTGGGGGTGCAAGAAGAACTCGCTCCCCGATTTTCGAACTCCTTCATCCAGCGCTTTGCAGTATCATCACTGATGCCCACATCCCCGTGATGTCGTGCAGGTTCAGCACCTTGCCGCTCCTGTGGCTGGGAAGTGCGTCATCCCAAATTCACTGATATATCATCTCATTTGGTGTAGTAGGGAAAAGCAACGCCTTGCTTTTCCACAATTTGTCAAGCTCCAACGAAAAAGGCAAAACATCCACCGCTCCGCAAAGCTCCGACTGCGACAGTGCAGACATATGAAGAATTGCGGTTCTTCCGGCCAGGGATTCCTGTCTATTCCTTTTTGCCTCCATTGTATCTGCAAATGCCCGTCATAGCAAATGTACAAATGAAAATCTTCTGAATAGTAAATACAGCAGCCCATTAAAAGGCTGCCGTAGGCAGAAACCAGAAACTTGTCAAATTACTTATCTGTCCGTTCTTTATGATGGATCTTAAGTTATAGTTTTTTTCGCAATTATTTGGGAATGATTTCATATTTTATAATGATATTCCAGTAGATATGTGCTATTATAATATCAGGAGGTGAAAGCGGTGAGCAAGCATCGCAAAAAGCCCAAAATGAACTGGCTTAATACCGTTGTAAAACTAGTCTCTATTGCACAAGCACTAGCTAACATCGGATTCATCATCTACCAAATCATTAAGGGCTAATTGAAAGGGCTAATCCAAAGGGGAGGGAAACCTCCCCAGCCCACCATCATTATAACTTGCAATCACCATAAACGAAATGAAAAAATCAAAGCGATTCCCTACTTGTCCTTTGCTACAATCACGATATATTCAGCCGTTCACGGTTTTTCATGGCTGTATTGGATTGTAGCCGCTCTGACTGCTATCCTGCTTACACTCGATATTCTGGAGCTTGTTCTAAATGGCAGACAATGAATTTTTGAGTGTTGCCGAGTTTGCAGAACTGCACGGCAAAAACGGAGCTTGGATTCGCCGTCTATTACTTGACGGACGATTGCAAGGCATGAAGGTCGGTAATCAATGGGTTATACCAGCCGATGCTGAACTACCTGCTGACGGTCGTGTAAAGTCTGGCAAATATCGCAACTGGAGAAAAAGTGAGTGGTTCGCCACTCGCTTTTTTATTTGACTGCAACAAACCCTGCAAAATTCAGGCATCGCCAGAAGCACTCAATATGGCTGAATCCTGCTGTCCTCAGCAAATCAACATTCCACTTCGCTATTGAAATGCGATATATGCTGGTGCCAAAAGCAGATCCTTCGCTTGTCTGTATAATCTAAAAAGAGTCTCCCCCGTCGCTGAGGAAGACTCTGAGTTTAAATGAGAAAAGCTCAAACATTTGCTAGGATTTTTCGATGTGTTTTCTGTTATCGACCTTTCCATCGTTGTTGCATTTCCGGTACAAACCGCACCTGTAAAAGTGCCATAATTTTAGAAAAGGCACAATCATATGCTAAAAAAACAATATTCGTAATAATCCACAATGCCGGAAGAAGCGGAACATTCCACTTCCACTGACTCGAAACAGACTGAAACATCAACGAATATGCCATGAAATACAATGCGAAAAAGATAACATTATAGCAAAGCAGTTTGATAAGCGTGACAAATAGGAAACTTTTTATTCGCTCTATCCGATTCTTTAAAATAGGATAGATTCCAAACAAGCACAAAAACAGCACTGCAACCTGTTTGCCCGGCACTAAAAGCAGCGCCATCAATCCTGCGACAATCCAACACATTACGCCGGAAAAATAACCTGCTACAGACACACACAGAGCAACCGGAAAACCTGCTAATGCAGTTATCCCAATCCACCCGGTAGGCGCAATCCCTGCCAACAGAAGGAACAGAAACCCGACCGCAGCCATCACACCGGTCAAAGCAATCTTCTGCACCGAAAATTTCCGTGCCATTAGCGGCAACCTCCACCGCAGAGACAATTCATACACATCAGGGTTGTGCAACAATCCATGGCATCCATGCCTGCTCCATAGGCGTCCGTACGATAGGCCTGCCCGCCCTGCTGCATCATATTATATGCCTGACGATATTCAACATTGCCTGGATCCATTGTAACTGCTTGCTGATAGTGCGCCATGGCTTCATCCAGCCAACCCTTCCGATAGGAAATACTGCCTTGCAGGAAATACCATTCTGCATCTTGCTGCGGCGCCTGTGCCAACAGATTTTCCGCCTGATAAAGGTCCCCATTGTTAATTGCCGAACGCACCCGAACGTAGAGGGGATTTGAATATCCCCTTTGTTGCTGATAGCCATTGTAGCTTGCATTGCCGCCGGAACTATAGCTCTGAGAACCAGTCTGCTGATAACTGCTTCCGCCACCGGAACGCATCTTTGTAA
>CAVLAO010000080.1:0-1329 GCA_963660915.1 Bacteroides sp. CAG:927
GATTGTTAGTCATAGTAATCCTCCTTACTTCTTTTTCAAAACATTAGAAACGGTAGCTTGGGAGATGTTCAAAATGGCAGCAATCTCCTGCTGCGTGTGTTTATTTCGGCGCAGATCTTTGATGACTTCATTCCTCTGAGCAACAGAAGTTATCTTAGGAAGGAGTTCGGCTGCTTGAATCACCACGCCGGACTTTGTGACCTTCTTAAAAAGTATACTGCCATCATCAAAAACCGCTCTGGCAACTTTCGCACCAGTCCGCTTGTTCTCATTAAAGGCAAGCGAGAGAAGATTTGCAGTCTTTTTTCCGGCTTTGTCCCAGTCAAGAGAGGTAAAGACTTTCATCAGGTTAGAACTCACACTATTCCTCCTCAAAATATTAGATTGATAACAGTATATTATCAAATTGATATTTTGTCAAGTGCTTTTCGAAAAGGAAAATAACGAAATGTCAACAAGTCTTTTGAATGCTTTCAGCCAAAATGATTTCAAGAATGCAGCGAAGAAGTCATCCGAACTTTTTGAGCTGACTTTTAAGCTCAATCCTACATCCAACGCCAAATTTGCTAGGGCAGTCTTTAAAGACGGTTCGGTCTTGGTGAAGGAAGTGCCAGAAGATGCCACAAATATAAATGTGATGCAATTTCCTAAAATCACATCCATTCCACAGAGAACCGAAATCATTAAGGAACTCAATAAGAAGTACACGCAACAGGATATTGCGGCTATCTTAGATATTTCTCAAGCCACAGTTTCTGCTGCAATCCACATCGTAAATAGAAAGGAAAGCAATCATGAAAATTGACATCAAGCCGACAAAGATATTGCTGAATTTTGTGTGGTATGGAAGCGTAGGAGTGGCATCCGTATTGCTGTGGAGTGAAACATGGGGAATCAAGCACAAGATTCAAGATGTAAAGAATAACCACTTTATTTATCAAGACAAAATTAAAAAGGAGCACTAATCATGAAAATCATTGAACCTAAGTATGAAATCCTCACTGAAATCTCTGAAGGCGGCATCAAGGAGTTGCAGCAGATCGAGCGGGTGGCCCGTGTCTGCTATAAGAGTGAAGATAAGATTGTCCCGGATGGCTCATCGGCGAAGAAGCTGGTGGGCTTTTTGATTAAGCAGGAGCATGAGGCTATGCTGGAGCATTCTCAGCTGTCTGTACTGTTCACCTGTGACCGGGCCATTGCGAATGAGTTGGTGCGTCACCGTATTGCATCCTTCGCGCAGGAGAGTACTCGGTACTGCAACTATGCAGGAGAGAAGTTTGGTGGGGAGCTGACGTTCATTTGGCCGTCTTATATTCGTGGTGAACAGTA
>CAVLAO010000080.1:1339-7569 GCA_963660915.1 Bacteroides sp. CAG:927
ACAGTATTGTGACCTGAACGATAGCGAGGTTACGATCAAGAGTTCGTTCCTGGAAGCTATGACCTACGCCGAAAAGGACTACAAGCTTATGATTGCCAACGGTATGCGCCCTGAACAGGCCCGTTGCGTGCTGCCCTTGTGTCTGAAGACTGAGATCGTAGTGACGGCCAACTACCGTGAGTGGCGCAACATCTTTAAGCTGCGTACTCCTGTGGCGGCCCATCCTCAGATGCGTGAGCTGATGTGCCCGCTACTGCTGGAACTTCAGAAGAAGATCCCGGTGGTCTTTGATGATATTTTTACCTACTGGCCTGCAGATGACCAGACGCGGAAAGGCTGTGCGGTGAAATGATAAGATTTCTGCTTGCTGCTTTGATGTGTTGCCTGTACGCGCACGCATTCATGAGCGGCTTCAAGATTGGTGTCCGCACTAGGCGAGAGGGCAAAATCATACATGTTACTGTGCCGGGAAAAGATATTCTGAAAAGCGTGCTTGTTCTTGGTTGCGGGATTTTTACAGCGTTTACGGTGCGGCTTTGAAGGGAGGTGATCGGGTGAGAGCTCAGACACGAGATTTTCTGAGATCGCTCAACATTGGACCATGGCTGATCGGCTTCAATATGCTTGGCGATGCAATTGATGCGGCGGAGGAGCAGCATTCGGGAGGGCTGATCGGGTGCTATGACTATCTTAGCAGCAAATATGGTCGAGACAGGAAGCGTCTTGACGATGACATTCGCAGGGCTGTTGGCATTGCATGGCGTGAGCAGTGTCCTGTCATGGAAAAAGTGATGGGCAGACCTTTGAATAGACCGCCTTCGCCGAAAGATTTCATTTATGCGGCGGCCGAATATTTGAATCAAATTGAGGAAGAGGAGATGATGAACTGATGAAAATCGGCATTGACAGCAGCTAGAATTTAGCTGAAAAGAGGCGTCGGCGAATTGTTCGGCGTCTTTTTTCTTTGCCCACTTTTAAAATTCGTGCCCACTTTTTTCTGGGCAGTGAGGTGAAAAAATCGTGAAATTCTATTCTAGATTAGAAAATCGGACGTTTTTTTGCGAAAATTTCACAATTTCTGGCCATTTGCCCACTTTCTGCCCACTTTTCAAATCAAAAGTGGGCACGGTTTTTAAAGAAAATGATGCGTAAATACGTTATATTTTTGAAGAAAAATGCCTTTCTGCCCAAAAACCCACTTTTATTTCTATTTACACTATAAAAAAATAAAAATATTATATATAGTTAAGCGAAAAAAGTGGGCAAGTGGGCAGAGACCGAAATTCACGAAAAGTTCAAGGCAAAAAACTTGTAAGAACCCAACCTGATGCTGTATACTCGAGTTGAATGTTGTACACACCGATTAGATGCTTATGAGGTAATAACGATGGCTTATATGAACCGCTTTATCAATAACGATGGCTTTGAAGAATGGACCACTACGGATGCTGCCGGAAACCTTGTGACCTGTTACGCAAATGAGCTTGTGGAACTACATACAAAGGTTCCCGTGTGCGAATGCGGAAGGCCGATGACCGAAGAGGTACAAGGGTACTGGACTTGCAGAGAGTGTGACATCACAAAGACAGAAGATGAGATCAATCATCCGATCAAGCTGGATGAGTATGAGTCGTCGAACCTTGAACTTAGCGAAGATTACGGAAAGTTTGAGTATGATGATGGTCGAATGCTGGAGGCGGGTGTGCCGGACTGGTACCTGTTCTTCTGTGAGCACCGACCGGAATGATATTTTAGAGACAAGAGGCGCAGAGAAATCTGCGTCTTTTTCTTTCGCAGTCAAAATTTCCGTTTTGGACTGTTTTCGTCCGTTTACACCCGTTTTGGGCTGTTTTGACCCGCGTGAAAAATACTGCCCCTTTTATGGAGAGGAGAGAGTGCGTCCCAAACGTGCTACTCCTCTTTCTTTTTTGGAGGAGATTTTTATGCTGGAAAACCGATTCAAGACAAACCTGGCAAGAGAACTCAAAGAACGTTTTCCGGGCTGCATTGTCCTGCACATTGATCCGAACGAGATTCAGGGGATTCCTGACCTCTTAGTTTTGTATCGTGACAAGTGGGCGGCACTCGAAGGTAAGCGTTCTGCAAATGCACCTCATCGACCGAATCAGGATTACTATGTGAACCTGATGAATCAGATGAGTTATGCAGCGTTCATTTGCCCGGAAAATAAGGAGGAGATTCTGAATGACCTTCAACGATCATTCGCGTCTGAGAGGACAACACGCTTTTCTCAGCGCTAGTAAGTATCACTGGATCAATTATGATCCTGACAAGATTGCAGCAGCCTACACGAGTTTTATAGCTGCACAGAAAGGCACCGAACTGCATGAGTTTGCAGCAAAGTGCATCGAACTGGGCCAGAAGCTTCCCCGTTCGAAGAAGACCCTGAATAACTACGTCAACGATGCCATTGGTTTCCGTATGACGCCTGAGCAGGTTCTTTATTATTCCGATAACTGTTTCGGTACAGCGGATACTATTTGCTTCCGCGACAACCTTCTTCGAATCCATGACCTCAAAACTGGCGTTATCCCGGCACATATGGAACAGCTGCTGATTTATGATGCACTGTTTTGTCTCGAATACCGAATCAATCCCGAGAAAATCCAGATCGAGAACCGCATCTACCAGTCCGATGATATTCTCATCGCAAATCCTGGCCCTGATGACATCAATCCGATCATGGACAAAATCAAAGAGTTTGATCCGATCATTGCAAAGCTGAGAATGGGAGTGTGCTGATATGAAGAACCCGGTTGAGAAAGATTTGAAGAGCTACTTTGGTCTCGAATATGGCGGCGAAGATGATGTTCTGGAGCATTACGGCACCAAGCGTCATTCCGGGCGCTATCCGTGGGGCAGTGGTGAGACTCCGTATCAGCATTCTGGCGATTTTCTGTCCCGTGTGGAACAGCTGAAGAATAAAGGCATGAAAGAGGGCGAAATCCTCGATGCCATCAACAGTACCCTGCCGGACGATTATAAGCTCGGAGCCACAGAGTTCCGTGTGGCCAGAACCAAAGCAGGCCATGACCGCAAGGCTCAGCAGTGGGATGATATTCAGAAGCTGAAGAAGGAAAACCCTGACATGGGCTGGACCGAGATCGGCCAGAAGGTTGGTCTTCCTGAATCCACTGTCCGCTCGATGTATAAGAACGGTGTTGGCACAAAGACCGATCAGGCCGAGAAGATTGCCGAGACCCTGAAAAAGGAAGTTGACAAGAAAGGCATGATCGATGTCTCTGAGGGAACAAATCTAACCCTCGGAGTATCTGAAGGCAAGATGGACGAAGCCATTTATATTCTGGAAGCAGAACATGGCTACAAGCGCTATGGCGTCGGCATCAAGCAGCCTACCAACTTCCGTCAGCAGACCAATATCACCGTGCTGGCAAAGCCGGAATATGACCAGAGTTATGCTTATAAGCATCAGGGTGATATTCAGTCTTTGGGCGACTATCATTCTGACGATGGCGGCAGTTCCTTTCGCCAGTTGCAGCCTCCCTCAAGCTTAGACTCGAAGCGCGTGGCAGTTCGCTATGGTGATGAAGGTGGCTTGGCCAAAGATGGCGTTATGGAGATTCGCCGCGGCGTTCCTGATCTGGACTTGGGCAATTCCCATTATGCTCAGGTTCGTATCATGGTGGACAACAGCCATTATCTGAAGGGCATGGCCATGTATTCCGATGATATGCCGGATGACGTGGACATCGTGTTCAACACGAACAAACCTTCTGGCACGCCGAAGATGAAGGTCTTCAAGGAAATCAAGAATGACCCGGGCAATCCGTTTGGTGCAGCCATCACGGCAGAAGGTCAGAGCACTTATGTCGGCAAGGACGGCAAGGAGCATCTTTCGCCCATCAACAAGTTGAAATGGGAAGGCGACTGGGACGACATGTCCAAGAGTGTTTCGTCGCAGTTCCTGTCCAAGCAGCCTCTGCCTCTGATTAAGAAGCAGCTCGACCTCACCATGGCTGATTATAGGGCTGAATACGATGAAATCATGCACTACACAAACCCGACTGTCAAGAAAAAGATGCTGATGGACTTCGCTGAAAAGTGCGATGGCACATCCATGACACTGAAGGCATCTGCATTTCCTGGTCAGGCGACCAAGGTCATCCTTCCTCTGGACAAGATCAAGGAGACTGAAGCTTACTGCCCTACATATGAGAATGGCACTCAGCTTGCGCTGGTTCGCTATCCTCATGCCGGTACCTTCGAGATTCCTATCGTCACAGTGAACAACAAGAACGCCAGCGGCAAGGCCAATCTCGGCAATGTCCGTGATGCAATTGGCATTAGTTCCAAGGTTGCTGAACGTTTGTCTGGCGCTGACTTCGACGGCGACACTGTTATGGCTATCCCCATGTCTGACAAGGTGCAAATTAACTCGACTGATCCGTTGCCTGGTCTGAAGGGTTTCGATCCTAAGACTTCTTATGCAGTCCCTGAAGGTAACCCCAACAATGTTCGCCTGATGAAGAAGGATGAGAAGCAGAAAGAGATGGGCATCATCTCGAACCTCATCACGGACATGACTCTGCGCGGAGCACCAACTGAAGACTTGGAACGCGCCGTGCGTCATTCCATGGTTGTCATCGATGCAGAAAAGCACAAGCTGGACTACAAGCGCTCGGAGAGGGAGAACGGTATTCAGGAGCTGAAGCGCAAGTACCAGATCAGAACGCTTACTGATGAGGAAGGCAACACATACGAGAAGTATGGTGGTGCATCCACCCTACTGTCCCGGCGTAAGCAGACCGTCCGCATTCCCGAACGGCGCGGCAGCGTGCGTATCGACAAAGAGACAGGTGAGCCAATCTATAAGGAGAGTGGCCGTGTCTATAAGGATAAGCAGGGGAAGGAGCACCGCGCAGAGACTGAGGTTAGTTTGATTTCAGTAACGGATGATGCCCGTACGCTTATGTCCTCAAAGACCGGAACCCCGCAAGAAATATTGTATGCCACCTTCTCCAACTCTTTGAAGGCACTGGCGAACAAGGCACGCAAGGAATCCGTCAACATGAAGGGCATCCAGCGTGACCCGGCAGCAGCCAAGGAGTACGCGACTGAAGTGGCATCTCTGAACCAGAAGTATCAGGCAGTCCTAGCCAACAAGCCGAAAGAACGCCGAGCCATGATTATTGCAAACTCCAGAATCAAGGCAATCGTCGAAGCGCGTGGTCTGGACTACAACAATAAGGATGATAAAAAAGAGATCAAGAAGATCTCAAGCGTCGAGATGCAGCGTGCACGCGAACAGGTTGGAGCCAATAGCAGCAAGACCAAGATCATCTTCAGCGACCGTGAATGGGAAGCTGTTCAAAAGCATGCGATTTCTGATTCGCTGTTGACAAAGTTCTTGAATTCTTCCGATTCAACTGAAATTGTCAAGCGTGCGATGCCGAAAGCAACGGCTAAACTTTCAGCCGCAAAGGTGGCAAAAGCTAAAGCAATGCTTGCTACGTACACATATGATCAGATTGCAGAAGCTCTTGGCGTTCCGAAGTCCACGATTTACGATGCACTGAACAAATAAGGTCGAAAGGAAGAGAAATTATGGTTCGTTGTTTCATTACTACGGTCGATAATCCTTACGATCCGCACGACCAGTTTGATCAGTGGTATCGTTTTGACTGTGACCACGGCTATAACTCTTGTGGGCTTCTCGCACGGCTCGCATATACCTCGGATCAGCTGTCTGATAACGAAAATGCTTATGAAATTGAGCAGGCAATCGATCAAATCATCAAAACTGATCCTTTGAACCTGTACCGGAAGGTCAAAAAGACCCTCCCCGACAGTGAAAACGGCGACAACGCTGCTTAAACAGAACGTTTAGACAGGGGGGAGGGGGTCTGAAAAATCCACCCCCTCCCTAAATCGCGCCAATCTTTGATATTTCCCCGGGGGTAAAATTGATATTTGGGCTTTGGGTGTAGCCTTGGCTTGAATGTTGATTTTTCCAAATAAAACTGGCCCTGTGCTGTAACACAAGACCAGTGAATAGCAGATTATTCCTTGTCTGCTGTTTCTGCCGCTTTCTCTGCGGCGTTGCCTACAACCTCAGCGAAGGCTGTCATGCTCTTCATGGCAGCTGCGTGAAATTCTTCAGGGGTACACGGACGATAAACCATGTCTTTTTCGGACAGGTATTCGGTAGGAATGCTTATGATGGCCATATTCTCACCTCTCCATATATT
>CAVLAO010000081.1:0-7547 GCA_963660915.1 Bacteroides sp. CAG:927
CGCATCAAGGAATTCTACAATAAGCGGAAGGCAGAAGCAGAGTAGGCGTAAGACAGCGGCAAATCATCGACAAAAAATTTTTCCTTGTAAAAGCAAACAGGGTCCGGAGTCAATCCGGACCCTGTTTCTTATGCAGCCATTATAATCCGGCAAAATTCGCAACTCGATCCAACGTTTCAATGGCTTCGCGCCGGGTAAGTAGCCGGTTTGGGACGAAATCTCCTTCTGCGTCCAGCTCCATAAACCCAAAATACAGCGCCCGGGCGACATTTGTGCCATAGTTGCCGGCTACCTTATCCGCATCAGCACATACTGGCATAGTACTGGACGCATTGCGGTAATCCACTCCGCAAGCCTGCATGGCTACTGTTGCCATCTCCTGTCGAGTAATGTTTTGGTTTTCATCAAAAGTGCCATCTACCAAAGGAAAAAAACCGTTGGCGGCCGCTTTACATACAGCCTGCGTGCAGCCCGGAAGATCGTAGACCGGAACGGTCGTGTCGCACAATGGCAGCAGCATCTCCGCCAGCTCCCGGTAGGAAATGGGCTGTTCAGGGGCATGTACCACCGGAGTACTGAGCATCCCGCGGCAATACAGACGCGCAGCAGCCTCGCCCCGCAGAACCCGATATGGGATACTCACTTCCCGGTTTCCGTCAGCGTCAGCTGCCCATACCCGGAGAAATGCAGCATCTTGCGTCAAAGTGAAGTCTCGTCCTGTTCCGCCGGTCTGCCAGTCACTTCCGTCTTGAGAAAGCTCCCACTCATAACTAAGGCAGCAGTTGATTCCGCAGCACGCAGCATTGGCAGTCACTGTGCAGCCCGGCCTTGGTACGCCAAGAATCCGAACACAGCCAGGCCGGGGAAAGTGTTTGCCGTTTATAATAACATTCTCAACAACAGCATTCTTCCAATTCATGCTGCGCAAGGGGCGGCGCACATCATCAATGCAGATGTTCCGTAACACAAGCCCGGTAATCGGTACTTCGGGAAAAGCTTCCAGAAAGATGCCGTAGTCACCGCCATGTGCAGTGACATTTTCGATCGTGATATCCCGGAATATCGGCAGGTCGCTGCCATTGCGGCCATCCTCATAGAGCATGGTGCCGTGAATGGCTGCACCTTGTACAAACTCTATTCGACTGTCACAAAGCATGATCTGTTCTACGCTGCCGCCGCGGCGCGCATTGGTTTTAAGCCGCAGCGCATAGGTCAGATGCGGACTGGAAAAATGATTGTCTGCTGCCAACACGCGGCGGATACCGCCGCTCATCTCACTGCCCAGCGCAATGCCGCCGTGGCCATCTGCAAATTCATTGTGTTCAATCAAGACATCCTCACAGGGGATGTTGGCGGTCCGACCATCATTGTCACGGCCGGATTTCAGGCTGATACAATCGTCACCGGTATCAAAGCAGCAGTTCTTGATCCAGACCCCGGAACAACTTTCAGGGTCACAGCCGTCATTGTTTGCGCCGTGGCTGGAAAGGGTCAGTCCATCTACAATGACACTCCTGCACTGTACGGGATTCAGCTGCCACATGGGGCTGTTGTGCAATGTCACCCCCTGCAGCAACGCACGCTCGCAGCGCAGAAACTGCACAAAATTAGGACGCAGATAATGCCCTGTGCCGAAGATGCGTTCTTTGACTGGAACGCCGTCTGCATTCATTTGACGCAAGGCCCGACGGTCGGCAAGCTGCAAATCAGGCTTGTCTTCCGACCACGAATTCTCCACCTGATGATGCCAATTCCACCAATGGTCTTGGTCAGCTCCGCCGTCTAAACATCCGCAGCCGGTTATGGCAATGTCGTGCGCATCACAGGCATAGAGCAGAGCACTGTAATTATAGCAGGGACTGGCCTCCCAGTGGGAGAACACCAGCGGATAGTTCTGTTCGGGATCTTCTGCCGTGAACTGTATCAGCGTTTCGCGGCTAGCCAGATGCAGTTCCACACCACTTTTCAGATGCAGTGCTCCGGTATAGTAGATACCTGCCGGAAACACAAGCACACCGCCGCCCGCCGCACTCAGCGCATCAATGGATGCCTGCAGTTTTTGCGTTTGCATATGCTCTGCATCCGGAATCGCTTCGGCTCGTTTTGGCCCAATATGCGGCAGCTCAATGCAGGATAAAATCTGCTGCCGCAAGACTTTTTTGGAATCAATCATCGTTTACGTCCACCACCGGAACTGCTTCGGCTTTGCCCGCCTTTTTGGCTTTGAGGTGATCCGAAATGTAGGGCCAGAACACACAGAACACCGAAATCAAAAGCAGAATCAGTGAAATGGGACGGGTAAAGAAGGGGGCATAGCTGCCATGAGCGTAGCTGATTCCCTGACGGAAATAGCGTTCCAGCTTGCCGGACAGGATGAACGCCAGCACCAGCGGGCTGGTGGGCAGCCCCGCCACACTCATAAACAACGACAAAAGGCAGAGCGCAAGCATGACGTAAATGTTGAACATGGTGTTGGAAATACCATAACCGCCGATGAAGCTGATCACAAGAATAACGCTGTACAGGTAATGATAAGGGATTTTCAGGATGTAGGGGAACCAGCTCTTGGTGATGATCTGAATCAGATAAGTGATAATAGCTGAAACCAGAACACAGGCAAAAATCAACATAGCAAGATCAGGCTGCTCTGACATAAACAGCGGTCCTGCCTGCAAACCATGGATAGTAAGTCCTGCAATCAGCATGGCTGTAATGCCGTCGCCAGGAATGCCCAGCGCCATCATAGGGATAAGCGCGCCGCCAAGCGATGCATTGTTGGCTGTTTCCGACGCCCAGACACCGGCAGGGTTTCCTGTACCAAAGCTCTCCGGCTCCTTGCTGATGCTCTTGGCATAGCCATAGGCCACCATATTGGAGATGCCCGAGCCCATGCCGGGCAAAAATCCAATCCACAGACCAGACGCAAATGCAAAAAGAATCGTTTTGATGTTCTCAAAAATGTCTTTGAAACCGATACCCAGCCCCTTCATACCCTTAATATCCACATCAGGCATTTTTGCTTCACCCTTAGCGGAATCGCGAATAATCTGGCACATAGCGAACATACCCAGCATCTGTGCCACTGTACTGATACCAGAGGTCAGGTAGACATTTCCAAAAGTAAAACGTGTCGCGCCGTTGATAGGATCCATGCCGATACAGCCCATCAGCAAGCCGATACCGGCCGAAAGGATGCCCTTAAAAATATTGCCCTTGGACAAGGAAGCAATCAGCGTGATGGCGCAGAAACACAGCGAAAAGTACTCCCACGGGCCAAGATGCAGGGCAGCCTCCGCAATGACGGGAGAAAGCACCGTGGCCAATACCACAGATCCCACCGTGCCAATGAAAGAGGCCGTCATGCCGATGCCCAATGCCTTGCTGGCCTGTCCCTTCTTTGTCATAGGATAGCCATCAAAGCAGGTAGCAATAGCAGAGGATGAACCTGGAATACCAATAAGCACCGCCGAAATAAACGTGCCGGATACACCGCCGATCCAGATGGCCAGCAGCATCACAAAGGAGGTTTCGGTTGAAAGTCCGAATGTGATGGGCAGCAGCAACGCGATGCCCAGTGTGGCAGACAGACCGGGAATGGCACCGAAAACAATACCCACCGTAACCATTGCGAAAATCAAAACCAGATTCAGCGGCTTCATACAAGTCAATAAAGCATAAAGATAAGCAGTCATTGTTTTCCTCCTTAACCACCGAACAGCACACCGGCAGGCAGCTTGATCTGGAAAGCAAAGACGAACAGTGCATACAACACCGCCGTGACAAGCACCGAGATGATGGCCGTGGATACAGGCTTTACTTCGCTGTTGCCGTGCAGGTCATAAATGAAGGCAGCGGTAGCAAAGGGTGTAGTAATAATAAAGCCCAGATAATTCATAGCGATAGCATAGATAAGCAGAAGAAAAAAGCTCTTTGTCACCTTCCTTACACCGCCTTTGGGAAAGTAAGGTTTTTCTTCCGCTTCCCGCTCTTTCCAGCCCTTAATGCACAAAGCAACAGAACTGATGCCAATCAAGAAGAGAGAAACATAGGGCAACAAGCGGGGACCAGGTTCCAGCAGATTGGCGGGCTGCCGCACATTTTGCGTCATAATCAAGAAGAACACACAGGCGGCCAACCCTACCAGGCCTGTGGCAAAGTCACGTCTCATTTTCATAAGGAATTCACCTCGCTGTTTTATCCCTGAACATACATACCTAGATTTTTGGCAATGGCGACGTCCTCCTCGTACTCCTGCGTATGAAGCTTTTCGGACTCTTCCAAATCATGCCAGCCAGGGATATATCCCACACCAGCAATACCGGCGCTGACAGTTGCGTCCTCCGCAACAGCCTGCATAGCAACGTTCATCTCTTTCACCATGGTTTCATCCATCCCGGCAGGTCCCAGCAGATAGTGGTAAACCAGAACATAGCAGTCCTCATAGCCTTGTTCCTGCAGCGTTTTGTAGTTGTCAGGCAGAGTCTCCGGGTACTCATCAATGGTAACGCCGTCGCCGGCTACCGTGCCGATAACTTTAATTTTTCCGGCCTTTTCATATTCGACCGCATTGCCGATATTTACAACACCGATGTCAATGAAGCCGCCCGCCAGATTCGTCAGACGATCCGATTCAGATGCACATTCGACCTTGTTTAGTTCGATACCGGTTGCTTCAGTCAGCTTGCCAAACAAAAACGTGTTAGCCCCGGCAGAAGGCATGCCCGCATTCAGCTCACCGGGGTGCGCCTTTGCGTATTCTACAAAGCCTGCAAAGTCATCATAGGGAGCATTTACGGGAACAGCCAGCGTGGAAAAGCCATTATCCTGCAGGCAGGCTATCAATGTAAAATCCTTCATCGGATCTACGGTGGCATTGCCGGTAATATACTGAATGTTCAGCGCCGAGCTGGCAATCGTCAGCGTCGTACCATCCGGTTTGGCATTTGCCACGGTCTGATGGCCAACAGTGTTGGAATCGTAGTTGGTAACGGTGGTTTTCAGCCCGTAAAGGCGATTCAGACCTTCACTATAATAGCGGATACCAAGATCCGAACCGCCGCCCGCTTTACCGGGAACGGCCAGCGTGATGGTCGTATTTTGCGGGAAACCTATTCCGTCAGCTGCTGCGGCAGAGCCTTCCGCTGATGACGTGCCCGCACCAGTGCCGGATGCAGCGGCACCACAGGCATTCAGCAGTAAGGCAGCTGCTGCGACGAAGGCGAATTTCAACAGTGTTCTTTTATACATTTTTTTCATGGCTGGAAACTCCTTTTCCGTTTTTATTTTTCTCTGTCGGGGCGCGCTTCCCTTTGCTGATTACAGTGTATCGTATTTTGTACATGGTTGCGATATCCAAGATTTCAAAATCTTCATGACATTTTTTTCATAGTATTCTATTAAGCACGCAAAAAAATGCTATACTAAAAAAAACGGTCAGGAGGCTAGCAAATGAATACCAAACAATATTATTATCTTGCGGCCATCGCAGAATACGGAAATCTTTCCCACGCGGCCGACGCTCTCCATCTTTCGCCTTCCGCCCTGAGCAAATTCCTTACGGAATGCGAGAAAATGTTCGGTTTTTCTTTGTTTCTGCGATGTGGCCGCAGCTTATACCCCACAGCAGAGGGGCGCTATGTGGTGGAATGTGCATATAAAATCCTGGATGAACAAAACCGAATGCTCCTGACGATGAAAGATGTCACCGGCGGCAGCCGTGAGCGTATTCGTTTGGCTACAGCCCCCAATCGCGGCGCAACAATTTACAGCAAAATCTATAATTCATTTTCCCGTCGCTACCCGGACATTGCCTTGAATCTCGTGGAGCTGTACGCTGCCAAGCAGCCCGGTGCCATTGCGCGCGGCACGGTGGACCTTGCTATCGGCGCGGGAGATTCCAGCACAGCAACAACTGATATTCCCATTGCTTATGAGGAACTGCTCGTCTCTCTCCCTGCTGCCCATCCTCTGGCCCAGCAGGAGCGCATCCAACTGCGTGATTTGCAGGAGACCCCTTTTGTACTGCAGGGATCGCGTCACAGCATCCGTATCCTTGCCGATCGGCTTTTTCAGGCAGCCGGATTTCAACCGGTTATAGCCTTTGAGTCTGACGATGTACTGCTGGTCGATTCCATGATGCACCAGGCGGTTGGCGTCGGTTTGGTCAGCAAAGCTCATGTTTTTCCCTGTGAAGAACTGGTGTATCGTCCGCTTGACCCGCCCGTACATCAGACACTCCACCTGCGCTATCCATTAGGCCACACCCTGACTGAGCCGGAATATTATTTAGCAGGACTTCTGGCAGAGGAACGCCTGGCCGATCCTCGCTACCAGCCTATTGATGATCCTTTTGTAACAGGTTTGCTGAAAAATGTTCGTACACCCATGATAGCGGACAAGGAAGAACGTGCTGCGCACATAGCTGAAGGCACCGCTCTGAAAACGGCGCAGAATGTCAATCTTGATACAAAAGTGATGGAATACCTCATTGCAATCGTGGAAGAGCAAAGCCTTTCCAAAGCAGCGGATCGTTTCTTTTTGGCACAATCCGCACTTTCGCGTCATCTGCACCATGTAGAATCCATTCTAGAGATGCCATTGTTCTCCCGCGAACATAACAGACTACGCCCCACCAGCGCTGGAACTATTTTTGTTAATAACACCCGCAATATACTGCACATCGAAAATGAAATGTTTGTGCATACAAAATCCTATTTTGCCAGACGCGATAGTTGTCTCTATGTAAGCTGTGACGCACTGTTTCTTGAATGTTTACAACAAAAAGTGGAGCCTGCTTTTCACGGACTCCACCCGGAACTAACACTTGTATTCACCGCCCAGAATCGAGAAGAAACTTTAGAAGCACTCAACAATTCCTCAGCAGATTTGGGCATATTTCTCTCCACGGAACAGACTTTTCCGATGCTGCATTGCGAAGTTCTGGATCTGACAGAAATCGTCTATTGCTTTGCTCTGGTGCATTGCCCTGCAGCTTGGGTTCCCGGTGACGTGCTACCGCCGGACTTTATGCCGCATCCGCAGCTGTTGGCAGAGCAGGGAACAACTTTACGCATGGAGCAGAAGAAGCTATTCACAGAAGTTTTTTCAGTATCTCCTGTGATGGCGTGCGAAGCGATATCTTCGCTTCTGCCTCAGCTTGCCAACCTTGGTATTGCAGATTGTGTTGTACCTCTAAATCTACTTGATCGCTCGCAGTACCACCGCTGTGCGGCTTTTAACCCTCCGAAACCGCTGTATCTGCTGTTAGGCTCCCATATCGGCCGCACCATGTCGACTGCAGCAAGAGACCTAAACCATCTGATTCACCGTGCTTTAACCAATGTGTCGGACTTATGTTGAAGCGAAAGATTTGCAGCGGCCTTGTGCAATGGGAAAAGCGTCCGGAATCATTCCGGACGCTTTTCCTTTCCCAGCTTTCCCAGCTTCTCCAGCTTCTCAAAGCCGTTCTGCCGGAGGGCCTCATAGAGGACGATGGCAGCGGCATTGGAGAGATTCAGGGAGCGCATGTCGCCCCACATGGGGATGCG
>CAVLAO010000082.1:0-7526 GCA_963660915.1 Bacteroides sp. CAG:927
CCAGGCAGAACTGGAAATGCAGAGGAGCCTTTACAAAGCCCTTCTTCCAGTACACACCAACAGCACGCAACATGCCCAGATCGAAAATTTCGAACTCAGGCTTGATATCTCTTTCCTGATACAGAGTACCCAGGTCGCACAGCATTTTAGGAGAGTTGTGGAACACGCCGCCAGGAATGCCCCAGTTAAAGGAGCCCGCATCAAACGTGCCCATCTCAATGCCGGGAACATTCTTGTGGTGCAAAACACGAACAGCGTTACCGTAAGGAGAGTCATCAGAAACACGGTTGTCGCCGGAAGAAGTGCAGTTCACAATGACATCACAATCAGGATACTGATTGCGCAGAATGGAGATAGTCTGATAGAACTTCACAGGATCCATAACGCCAGCGCCCTGATCATCGCGCATATGGAGGTGAACAACAGAAGCACCAGCCTTCCAGCATTCATAAGCGCAAGCAGCAATTGCTTCCGGAGTCTCCGGTACGTCATAACCGTGGGGGGTAATTGCGCCGGTCAGAGCGGCAGTGATAATAGTTTTTGCCATGAAAAACACGTCCTTAAAGAAAAGTTTTGGGAAGAGATCATCTGCAATATCAATTCCCTATTGCTTGAATAAACGTTCCTCCACCCATCGCATCATTAGAGATGCGATGGGTATGAACGATTACAACAAATTAGTTATACTTATGCCAGCCTTCGCCAGACTTACGACCGAACTTACCCTCGGCAACCAACTTCTTGACAGACTCAGGGCACTTCCAGTCAGTTACAGGCAGAGACTCCATGGTCTCGGTAACGTGCGGGAAGGTATCCAAGCCGGACATATCCATCATTTCGAAGGGCCCGAGAGGATGGTTCAGACCATACTTGATAGCGGTATCAATATCATCAACAGTAGCAACGCCGTCCTCATAGCAATGGACAGCCTCCAGCATGAAAGCAAACAGGCAACGGTTGACGATGAAGCCCGGAGTGTCTGTCTTGCATTCAACAGGCTTCTTACCCATTTTCTCAGCAACCTCACGAACAGCTGCGACAGTAGCGTCAGAAGTATAGCAGGAGCGGATCATTTCAACCAGCTTCATTGCGTACACAGGGAAAAAGAAATGCATTCCGCAGCAACGCTCAGGATTCTTGCAATCCTTTGTGATTTCACCAATGGACATGGAAGAAGTGTTGGTGCACAAAATTGCATCAGGCTTGCAAATTTCACCCAGCTGCACAAAAGTGTCGTGCTTCAGGGACAAAATTTCAGGAGCAGCCTCGATGACGAAGTCAGCGGGAGCAACGCCCTCCAACTCAACTGTGGTGCTGATACGAGACAGGATCGCATCCGCAGCTTCCTGAGTGGTCTTTCCCTTGGCAATCTGTTTTTCCAAGCCGGCCTTGATCCCGTTGACACCCTTATCACAGAATTCCTGCTTAATGTCACGGATAATGACATTAAAGCCACTTGTAGCGGCAATCTGAGCGATACCGGAGCCCATTTGACCTGCGCCAAGAACAGCAATTGTTTCAATAGCCATAATATGTTCCTCCTTAAATAATTTCATTACTAAAATTATATCTTGTCTTTTCCTGTTTTACGGAATCGACGCTGAACTGTGCTCTGATTATCCACACCATGTGGATAATCAAGCTACAGGTTCATTCGAAATCAGTTATTAGTGAATACCGGGCTGCGCTTTTCAATCATAGCCGCCATACCCTCTTTTTGATCATGGGTATCGAACAGCAAAGTAAACTCAGTAGTCTCCTGGCTCTTGCCCGCGGCAATGGTTTCAATTGCAGCTTTATTGATTGCGGCTTTTGCAGAAGCAAGCGCACAAGCAGGCTTGCTTATCAACTTCTGTGCCACATCATAGGCCTTAGCCAGAATTGCATCATACTCAGCCTTTGCAGCGGCAGCCTCTGCGGTCTTGGAAGCAACCTTGGCTTCCGCCAAAGCAGCCTCATCGCCAGCAGCTTTTGCTGCTTTAACTGCAGCTTTTGCATCTTTTGCTGCAGCGTTCAGTGCTGCGTCACCTTCAACATACCAGTTGAGCAATCCCAAATCATATGCCTGTTTACCAGGAACCATCTCAGTCAGCATAACCAACTGCTTGGCCTTGGCTGGTCCAACAATAGCAGTCGCACGGGCGCAGCCATTTGCTCCTGGGATAATGCCCAATCCAACTTCGGGGAAAGACAGCGTAGTACGAGAACCGCCAACGCGGAAATCACAGGCCAACGTCATCTCGCAGCCGCCTCCGAAAGCGAAGCCACCCACAGCAGCAATGGTGGGGATAGGCAAAGACTCCAGAATGTTGTTGATGTCGATCGCCAAGCCACAGAACTCTTTAGCATAACGAGGTGTGGCCTCTGCCATCTCCTTGACGTCAGCGCCAGCGGCAAATGCGCGCTCAGACCCAGTCATGACCAGTACACGAACGGAAGGATCTCCCTTAACCAAGTCGATTGCGGACATGATATCCTGATTGATTGCGCTGTTCAACGCATTCAGAGCCTTCGGACGATTCAGTTGAATGGTAGCAACACCATTTTCAACCTTGTAGATGATATTTTCAAATTCCATGAGGCATTCTCCTTTTCTGTGTCTTTTACGGCAGTTATTCAGCGGGAATAGACTGACCGCCGTCGCACAACAGATAGGTACCGGTCATATAGCTGAAGGAATCAGAGCACATTGCGAGAACAGGACCCGCAATCTCCTCAATTGTGCCAAGACGACGAACGGATGTTGCCTTGGACTGCTGCTTGTAGTATGCGGTTTCATTGCCGTCCTTGTCAATAAAGAATTCTTCGTTCAAAGGAGTAACGACATAGCCAGGGCAGATGCAGTTGACCGTGATATTCTCACGACCAAAGTTATTTGCCATGGTACGAGCCAAGCTCAGACAACCTGCCTTGGAAGCTCCGTAACCAACAACGCCTTTACCACCGATGAAACCACCAACAGAGGCAGTAATGATAATCTTGCCGCCCTTCTTTCCGTTGGTTTCATTCTGCTTGATCATCTGGCGTGCAGCTTCTTGGCAGAACATAAAGGTACCAGTCAGATTTGTAGCAATGACCTTCTCAAAATCCTCAGGGGTATACTCTTTGCGGCCCTCGCGATTTTCAACAATGAGAGCAGTAGGGCCGGAAACACCAGCATTATTGATAAGAATATTCAGCTCACCGAACTCGGCAACCGTCTTGTCAATGACCATTTTGATGTTCTCCAGTTTGCTGGAGTCAGCGGGAATGCCGAAAGCACGTCCACCCTTGCAATAATTCTCATTCAGGTCGGCAACAGCGTCTTCAACCTTTGCTGCAGTACGCGCGGTAATAACCACATTAGCGCCATAGGCAGCCAGAGCACAGGCAATACCAAAGCCAAGACCTTGTGTACCACCGGTAACAATTGCAGTCTTTCCCGTCAAGTCAAAGGACGGGATACCAATAGTGCGGTTCAGATGAGCCATAGTAAATTTCTCCTTCGATCAGTCAATTTTACAAATGGAGACCTTCCCCTGTACAAGAGCACAGGGGAAGGACCCATAGAATTACTTTTTAGCCGCGGCCTTGTAGCTGTCGAACTTAGCCAGCATAGCACGAGGAGTCTTTGTCTCACGCTCATAGCGGGGGCATTCCTCATAGCCAGGCAAACCAGCCAGATACTTGGCAATCTTCTTCAACTCTTCCAAGTCGTAACGGCTCATCAGCGTGATCTCTTCCATCAAGGGAGAACCGCCGCCATGGACACCAGCAACAGCCTGTGCACCCTCGAACGCGTCGCACAGCTTGTCTTCCATCATGCGCATAACGCGATGGGTATCCTCGGCAGAATAAGCAGGATTACGAACAATGTACTTGTTGCAGAGAGCACCAACATTATCCTCTTCCATGTAGAAATTCTCTTCTGTGGGCAAGCTAGCACATACACCGCCGCACAGATCAGCGAGGATTTCATACTCATGATAGATGTTGTGACCTGCCAGACGACGGCCTGCATTGGTCAGGATCTCGTCAGGTACCCACTGACCGGAGGGGAACTCCACAGCACGATAAGCAGACTGCTGACCAGCCGCAAACACCAACTCAGCGGTCTGGATGATGTCACACAACTTGGAACGGACATGTGCTTCCTTAGCAATATCGTTCACATCTGCAACCAGAGCAGCCTGAGAAGCAATAACTTCAGAAACAGCAGTCTTGCAGCCGGTGTAGGAATGACGATGATAGTGAGCAAACATCAAAGCAAGATAACCTGCATAACGGCAAACGCCTTCATTATCACGGCCGCACATAAAGACACGATCATAGGGGACAAACACATCGTCAAATACAGTCAGAGACTCAACGTCGCCGATATGAGCCCAAGGAGCATCGATGTGCTTGCGCTTGTGATGCTGACCGGGCAGAGCCATCAGCTTCAGGCCGGGCCAATCGGCAGGCAGTGCAAAAGCGACAGCATAATCAGCGTCATCAGGGCTCATGAACTTAGTGGGGTTGACAATGATCTCGTCAACATAAGGTGCATTTGAGTTGCAGATCTTAGCGCCACGCACGATGATACCCTTGCAGGGCTTGCCGTCAATGCCAATACCATCAACATCGGTCTCGACAACATGTACAAATTGATCGGGGTCCGGCTGCATGTGAGCGCGCTTATACTTGGGGTTACGGGAACCCTTCACGTCAGTCTGAGCGCAGTTGCACACCAGATCGTTCTCCTGACAGTACTCGATGTACTTGTTCAGACGAGCATGATACTCAGTTCCGCAAGCCTGGTCGCAGTCATAGGTGACGGAGAACAGGGCGTTCATAGCATCGGTGCCCATGCAGCGCTGCATACAACCGCCTACACGGTGACAGATCAAACGGGTCATCAGCTGCTTCTTCAGCAAGTCATCCACAGAGTGGTGGATGTGGGTACAACGGTTGACATAATGGCCAGTCAGGTGGCTCTTAACCACGCAGACATCCTCATAGCGCTCGTCGTTTGCAGTATCATAGCACTGCTTCATAACGTAGGTACCGCCGACAATCCAGTCCGCCAGATCACGGCCTTCCCCCTCGACACCATTGGAACGGTCGATCTTCTTGCCATGGAGATACACGTTTGGTTTCATGCTCAGCAGTCTTGCGACATACTGATCGTAAGTACCAACGCGCCAGCCGGCTTCGTAAGTGCGTTCGATAGACATTTGTTTTTCCTCCCAATAAAAGATAGCAATTTATCTTACTAAAAAGATAACATGTTGATACGATCGGATTCCCCGTTCCCGATCAGTTGATGGTCATACCGCCATCGACAGGAATCAGCACACCCGTCAGGTAGCCACCGGCAGGAGAAGCGATGAAGTTAATAACGCCAGCCATCTCCTCAGGCATAGCATAGCGGCGAAGAGTAATCATACGCGTAACGGCAGCAACATTCTTCTCGTCTGCCATAACATCCTTCGTCATATCCGTCAGAACATAGCCGGGAGCAACAGCATTCACCGTAATGCCAAAGCGAGCCAATTCATTTGCCATAATACGTGTCAGGTGCGTCACAGCAGCCTTCAGAGAACCATAGACAGTATCGCCAATGGGGCTCTTAATACCAGCCGCCGAAGACAGGTTAATAATACGATAAGGGTGAGTTCCCTTCTCACAGCCCTGCTCCTTCATCTGCTGAGCGGCCAGTTGAGACATAAAGTAGAGTCCCTTATAATCAGCGTCTACGTATTTATCAAAATAATCTTCATCCATGTCGATCATCTTTTTGGGCTGCCCGCCAAGTCCTGCATTATTAACTAAAATATCCAGATGGCCGAACTTCTCAACCGTTTTTGCAATCAGATTCTCACGTGCAGCAGCATTTGTAACATCGGTGGCAACACCCAGAGCCTTTCCGCCCTCAGCCTCGATTGCAGCAGCCACTTCATCGCACTGTTCCTGCTTACGACCGGTAATAACAACCGATGCGCCATAGGCAGCCATAGTACGTGCAATCGCATTACCAATACCACGGGTAGAACCTGTGATAATAGCAACTTTACCAGTCAGATCATAGGTAGGAAGTGTGAACGCCATATCGATTCTCTCCTTTTGATAAAACAGAAAAATTGTTAATAGAACACTGTCAGACCAAGGCAAGCAAAACACAATTAAAGTAACTGTGCAACATGAAAACAATGGCTGACCGTTTAGACACATTGAATTATAGCATGTCATTTTAGATATTGCAACAAATCCTTTTGTTTTTTTTTCTGCATTTGGGTCAAAC
Organism: Bacteroides sp. CAG:927; assembly: GCA_963660915.1. Taxonomy (GTDB): domain Bacteria; phylum Bacillota; class Clostridia; order Oscillospirales; family Oscillospiraceae; genus UMGS1766. The sequence goes on from CAVLAO010000082.1 coordinate 6,263, forward strand.
TGCACACATAAAGGATTGCGCTGTTGTTCTATATTCTGATGCCGGTAATCTTGTTTTATTGGACTGTATATCTTATACTATATTGTGCATTGAACTTGCAAATACAACCAAGATTATCATTTAGCAAGGTGGCGACAGCATGCTAATTTACATTTTAGAAGATGATGCACAAATTCTTGAAATGACAACATATGCTTTGAAAAGCAGCGACTATGAGGTAGAAGGTTTTCCAAATGCATTCGCCCTTTATCAGGCTCTAAATCAACGCGTACCTGCTCTGCTGTTATTGGACTTGATGCTGCCGGATGAAGATGGATTAACTGTTCTAAAAAAACTGCGCAGCATGTCGGAGTTAAAAAATTTGCGTATTATCATTGTCTCTGCAAAGTCCACCGAACTGGACAAGGTGCGCGGACTGGATCTGGGTGCAGATGACTATTTAGCAAAGCCATTTGGTATTATGGAACTGCTTAGTCGGGTCAAGGCGCAGTTGCGCAGAATCGACGATAATAATTCTCCTTCTCATCTGCTTTGTTGCGGAGGAGTACAACTAAACCCAGCAACAAGGGAAGTATTTAGTGATGGCGCACCGGTAATACTAACCTATAAGGAATTTGAGTTACTGCAGTTACTGATTGAGCATCCCGGTCAGGTCCTTTCGCGCACGATCATTATGGATCGCATCTGGGGATATGATTTTGAGGGAACCAGTCGGACACTGGATATGCACATCCGCACGTTGCGTCAAAAATTGGGTGCATGCGGTCACATGATTCAGACCGTTCGCAATGTGGGATACAAAATGGAGCACGAAAACTGATGGAAGATCGTTTTACCCTCAACCTCATTTATGTAGGCATATTGTCTGCACTTGCTGCCATATTTCTTTCTATTGTTGTATTTTGCATGGCGATACATCACCATGTCTATACAGAACTAGCAAATACCATGAATAAAGTTATCACAGTATACAACAGTGATTCTTCAGATGTTGACTTGCAGCTAACGGACACGGATGCGCATCACATAACCATATTCCGTGCGGACGGCACAATAAAATATGGCAATGCCGAAGGCATTTCAAACATTTCTATGACAAACGGCAAATACACAACCGAAAGCTCCATTCTTTCCTGTTCCACCCGTCTAAAGGATAACGCCCTGCTTATTATAACGACTACTGCCCCCAATTACCTGAACTGGTTCTCCTCCTACATCGGCATCCTGCTGGTTGGATTTCTTTGCATCGTTGCCGCATGCATTG
>CAVLAO010000083.1:0-7475 GCA_963660915.1 Bacteroides sp. CAG:927
CATAAAGAGTCTCGCATATCGATTTTTGGATAAGTTGAAAAAAACTCGTATTCCGGGGACTCCTGCGCGAGACGGGAAATCAAATTCCGGTCACCATCCTCTATTTTTCGAATCATCAACCGTGCAGTTGTTACAATAGAATCATTCATCTTTCATCCTCACCTTTTTCAAGTTATCCTGTGATGTATAAAACACGGGAATTTTATAAAGAACAAGAAACAATTTTATATTAAACAAATTAAAAAAAAATGGCAAGACTTTCGATTAAAATCATCGTTTTCTATGTAAAATTTCTGCGGTAAACCGCGAAAATCTTACATAGGAATCGACTAGAAAAAGAGGTTTACTTTTTTTACGTACTATGATATAATCAAAATACAACAACGATTTCAAGCTATACAGCTTTAAAGGAGTAAAGTGCGATATGGAACTCAAGGGTAATCTGATTTCAGTTCGAGAGGATGCTCGCGTACTGGATGCCACAATGCGCGATGGCGGATTAGTGAATGATTTCTTCTTTACAGATGAATTTGTTCGTTCGCTCTATACGGCTAACACCGCCGCCGGAGTTGACTATATGGAATTTGGCTACAAGGCGTCAAAGAAATTGTTTGACCGGGAAAAATTCGGCAAATGGAAGTTCTGTGACGATGAGGATATTCGTGAAATTGTGGGAGAAAATGCAGACGGCCCTAAGATTTCGGTTATGGCGGATGTCGGTCGATGCGACTATCAGGAAGATATTCATCCTGCAGGGGAGAGTCCGATCGATATGGTGCGGGTGGCGACCTATATTGATACCATTCCTGAAGCAATTTCCATGATTGAGGATGCCGCAAAAAAGGGATACGAGGTAACCTGCAACATTATGGCGATCTCGAACTGCCAGGAGAGCGATGTGAAGCTGGCATTGAGTATGCTGGCCAAGAGTCCGATCAGCACAATGTATATTGTAGATAGCTTTGGTTCGCTTTATCCGGAAGAAATCCGGCGTTTGGTGGACACCTATGGAGCAATTATGGAACCGGCCGGTATTAAACTTGGTATCCATGCCCACAACAATCAACAGTGTGCCTTTGCCAATACAATTGAGGCACTTTCGGTCGGCGTCAGTTATTTGGATGCTACCGCTATGGGAATGGGGCGCGGTGCAGGAAACTGCTCTCTGGAAAATCTGCTCGGCTTCCTGAAAAACCCACGCTATAAGCTCGATCCTATGCTGAAGTTTTTGGAGCAGCATATGCTGCCGTTAAAGGCATCCGGATTGAAGTGGGGCTATGATATTCCCTACATGCTTACCGGACTTACAGACCAGCATCCCCGCACTGCGATTGCCGCAGTCAAAAACGGGGATGTGCATTATGCGGATTACTACCAGATGTTGTTGGACTGATTATCAGGGGCTTTGCCGATGGGCGAAGCCCCTTTGCTTGTGAACATCAAGCAAAATCGACGATAAATTTCAGTCGTTTCGAATGAAGTTTTCTATTCTGAGCAGTAGCAATTTGCGTAAATTTCCGCTATAATTTTGACATCCTATTAAGTTGTCTGGAGGAGTTGTCATGTCCATCCATGAGGAATGCGGTGTATTCGGCGTTTACGATCCCAAAGGAGATTGTGCCCGTACTACCTATTACGGTTTGTATGCTTTGCAGCACCGGGGACAAGAGGCCTGCGGCATAGCAGTGACCAATGACAGAGAGCTGGCTTATTACAAGGATGTCGGTTTGGTAGGCGATGTATTCAATGAAGATAAATTGGACGAATTGGGCGGTACCTGTGCGGTAGGGCATGTTCGGTATGCCACCACCGGCGCGGGTATGCGGGAAAATGCCCAACCGCTGACGTTGAAATATGTCAAAGGTACTCTGGCTGTGGTACATAACGGCAACCTGGTCAATACAGAGGAACTGCGTACCGGATTTGAGTATCAGGGTGCTATTTTTCAAACAACCAGTGATACGGAAGTGATTTCCTATGCCATTGCCCATGAGCGCTTGACTGCACCTTCCGTGGAAGAGGCGGTTAATCGAGCACTCCCGCGGCTAAAGGGAGCATTTTCTTTGATTGTCATGTCTCCGCGTAAGCTGATTGCTGCCCGTGACCCGTGGGGATTCCGTCCTCTCTGCATCGGTCGAAAAGGGGATGCGGTGCTGTTTGCTTCGGAGTCATGTGCGTTGGATGGCGTGGATGCAGAATATGTTCGGGAAGTGGAACCGGGCGAAATTGTTGTCGTTGAGAATGGGGAGATTCGTTCCATTCGGGATAACTGCCGCAACCAGAGCTATATGTGCATTTTTGAATATATTTATTTTGCCCGTCCGGACAGCATTATCTGTGGTCAATCAGTGCATGAAGCACGAAAGAATGCAGGGCGGCTGCTTTACGAACAAAAACCGGTAGAAGCAGATCTTGTGATTGGCGTTCCGGATTCCGGACTGGACGCTGCATTAGGCTATGCAGAGGCATCAGGCATTCCTTATGGAGAAGGTTTCGTAAAAAATCGCTATATTGGACGCACATTTATCACGCCCAATCAGTCGGATCGAGAGGCAGCTGTTCGTATCAAACTGGGCGCTTTGCGCAGTCAGGTGGAAGGCAAGCGAATCGTCATGGTGGACGACTCTATTGTGCGCGGCACGACCTGCAAGGCGATTATCAACCTCCTCCGCAGTGCAGGGGCAACGGAAGTGCACATGCGTATTTCTTCCCCGGAGTTCATTGCTCCCTGCTACTTTGGAACGGACATTCCAAACAAGGAAAAGTTGATTGCATGTCATCATACCGTGGATGAAATTTGCGAGATTGCAGGAGCGGACAGCCTGGAGTTTTTATCCATGGAAAATCTCTATCGCATTGCGCCGAATGCCAAGTGCGGCTTCTGTGACGGCTGTTTTACAGAGCACTATCCGTTGGATGTTCCGGCCAGTCATTTGGATGCGCCAATTACTACCTGCGGCTGAAAAAGTACATGTGAAAGGGTGAGAGTGAAAACTCTTGCCCTTTTATTATGTCTCCAGAAAACAAGCGGAATGAAGAGAAACAAAAGGAATGTAAAATACAGAAGCGGGGGGATAGGATTGACGCCCCTGCCGGAAACCGTTACAATAGACCCAAAGGAGGAGTTTTTTTCGTGCGAAAATTTCTATACTTTCTTTCTTGCGATGCAAGACACTTGCAGACGCGATTAGAGCGATTGGCGCGAAAGGGTTTGATCCTGGTCAGTACAGATGGATTATTCACTGGTTTATTTGAAGAGACAAAGCGAAGCGAAGTGCGCTATCTGGTGGTGCCTTTTGGAAATGCAAAACATGCACCGCAAACAGATGATTTCAGCTGCTTTGGATGGACATTGTTGGGTGGATTCAACGGAATGGCGATTTTCATGTCCATGCCCTGTGTGCAGCCGGATGAACAGGGGCTGTTGAAAAAATTGCAGCAGGACGGAAGTATGCGTCCAGATCGTAAGATGCCATGCTTGCTGTTTGCCGGGCTGGTATGCTTTGTTGCCCTGCTTTCCTATTGTATGTGGCGTTCCAACTTGAGTGAAGCATGGTACAGCACCTATTTCGGCCTTGGTGTTCCCATTGTTTGCGGGGCGATGGCTGTATTTGCGCTGGCCTACCTGGTCACATGGCGAAGCTATTTGTCCGCCTGGGTTCATGGATTGACCCCGCCGATTGTTTTGGCAGGGATCTTCTTATTGCTGTTGCTGCGAATACTGGATGAGAGCGAGGATTTGCTTTTTCTTGTGTTACTATTGATGGCTGTTGCTGCAGCTACCATTTTCGGATTATGGCGAAAAAGCCGTATTACGGCAGGTGTTTGCGCAGGAATTTGTCTTGCAGTGCTGTGCATCGGTATTTTGTGCCCCAACGTAAATCGTGCAGTGGGAGCGGGAAAAGAATTGCATTATGAAACAACCGATGCACCTGTATTGCAATTCAGTGATTTTGATGATTATTGCGAGTTGAAGGGAAGCGGTTATCAGGTAAATGGAACCGTTCTGGCGCGAAAGACATCCTATTGGGAACTTTCGGAACGGGGGAGTATTTCCAGTGAAGTGACGAAATGCGCACTGCAATGCGTCGCAGACGATGTATTTGCACGCGCATTCGCGCAGGGAGAGTGGACAGAACAAAACTGGGGATGGAGTTGCAAGGAAGGAAAATCAATTCTGCTTCGGTATGGGAAACAGGTCGCTGTAGTGACTGCATCAGAGCCCATCCGGGATGAGCAGATCGAAATGATCCGACAAAAGCTGTTTACATGAGCATAGCGTGTGCTGTAATCTTTTTCAGCACACGCTATATTTGTGTTTTATAGTCTTCCGTATAGTTTCGTTAAGAAGTGCAAATGCTGGGACACGCTCGGATTAAAGGCCTCAGCACGAACGCGCCAGCTCCAATTGCCGTCTCCGGCAGTGCCCGGAAGATTCATTCGGGCATCGTTTCCAAGACCGAGTACATCCTGCAGCGGAGCCATGGCCAGATTGCATACACTGCTCCATGCTCCGGCAATTACGCCCCAGCCAAATCCCTCGTCCTCTCTGAGGCGCAAGTATTGGATGGCGTATTGCCGCTGTGCGTCACTGGCTTGTTCAAACAACCAGCCCACAAAGGTTGGAGTATCATGCGTTCCGGTATAAATGACGGCATCGGGAATGCAATGATGCGGCAAAAAAGAGGAGCTTCCGCTCAAATCATTAAATGCATCGGTGAGTACACGCAGACCGGGCAGACCGGAAGCTTGAATAAAGCGGTAAGCAGATTCGGTGAGATCGCCTAAATCCTCTGCAATGAACTCGGCTTCCGGAACTGCTGTACGTATAGCATTTAACAGGTGATTTCCCGGACCTTGCCGCCAACAGCCCTCCATAGCAGTTTTTGCCCCTTTTGGAATTTCCCAATAGGAGTCGAATCCACGAAAATGATCAATGCGGATTACATCATAGAAGGCCATGGACTGACGGATACGACTGCACCACCATTGATAGCCGTCGGCGGCATGATTTTCCCATTGGTAAAGAGGATTGCCCCAAAACTGGCCGACATCACTGAAAAGATCTGGCGGAACACCGGCCATGCGGTTTGCGTTTCCGTCGATATCCACCTGAAATAAGGACTTATGTGCCCACACATCAACGGAGTCGCCGGACACATAGAAGGGGATGTCGCCAATAATGCGGATACCGCGTTGATTGGCATATTCTTTTAATTGCGACCATTGGAGGAAGAACAGGTATTGCAGAAAGGTGTGATATGCAATGCCTTCTGACAGGGCGTTGCGCCAGTGTGCCAATGCCTCCGGTTGGCGGCGAACAAGGTTTTCATCCGGCCAGTCCGTAAAGGCACATTGAAAATGGTCGTGGCAGGCCATGAAGAGCGCATAATCCGGAAGCCAATCCGCATGGGCGAGAGAAAAGTCCTCCGATTTTTTGCGTAGAGCGGCATCTGCGTGTGCAAATGCCGTGCGAAGCAAGGGAGCCCGTGTGGCAGAAACCGCGGAATAGTCCACTCGATCCGGGTTTCCACAGCGTGCTTTTTCCAAATCTTCCGGTGTTAACAGTCCCATTGCAGCCAGTCCATCCGGATCAATAAACCACGGATTTCCGGCAGCAGAAGACGGAGACATATAGGGCGAGTTTCCCTCACCGGTAGGGACAAGAGGAAGCAATTGCCAGTATTTTTGACCAGAATCGGCCAAAAAGTCGATATAAGAGCGTGCGTATTTTCCCATGGTTCCCATTCCATACGGTCCGGGCAGACTGGATAGATGCAGGAGAATACCACTGGAGCGGGAGAACATAAACAACCCTCCGTTTGAGCGGCACGCGGCCACAGATGATGCTCTCATTATAGGTATTGTTTATCTGGTTGTCAATTCACGGAAAAGGCACGTTTCGCTTTCGCAGAAACGTGCCTTCCTTTTTGAATATTCAATTTTCGTCCAGCCAGTGGAAGGTACTGTAGCCGGCCATTGTATAAGCCAGATCATCTCGGGCTTCTTCCTCTGTATCAACGGGATACATTCCAAGATCATCTCCGTTTTCCGGAATGGCTAAAAAGCCGGTTTCTACTCCCTCTATGGAGACCCGAATTTCTTCTCCGTAGGGAAGGTCATCCTCCCGGTAAGCGGCTACCCATCTTTTTGCCATAGAAACGCCTCCCTTCCATGCGATTTTGTCCTTGCGTATGATAGCACTGCAGAATTTTCCTGTCAAGGAGATCAATTATCATCGTCGAAAGTGAAATAAAAGGGAGAATCTTACAGGAGAGAAAGCTGTGCTTCCGGAAGATGCGTAAAAAAGAGTGAGCAGGATATCTCACTCATTAAGGCGCATTATGCACCCAATTTGGTTTTAAGTGCTTCTTGCAATACCTGAGAGAAGTTGACATTTGCTTTTTTAGCCATATCGCAAAGCCAAGAAGGCAAGGTCACGTTTTTTCGCACTGAGCGCATATCGTTAGCCCTTCGATAGGCATCAAAGTCGACATCAACATAGGTGACAAGGTCACCATCGTTTGTTGCTGTTATATTAGCTGATGGTTCTGGAATTGGCTTGTTTTCATCCTGTTGGCAAATGCCCCACAAGCCAATGGCATCACGTGCCATTTCAATACAGTCAACGATGTTTGACCCTTGAGTGCCGATGTGCAAGTCGGGGATATCAACATATCGACTGCCATTCTCGGCAGGATAAATTATAATGGGATAGGCAAATTTAGACATATTATTTCCTCCTTCAGCAAGGGCTTATTTCAGCCCTTGCCTTTTTATGATTTCCTTTGCCAGTCTTTCGTTGATTTCTGCGTGTCGTGGAATGGTTTCTGAAATTTCTCCGTTTGTATAAACATCGTGATTTGTTCCGTGTCGAAGTAGCCACCAACCGTTGCGCTCTAGCTTTTAATCAAATCCCTTCGTATAATATCATTCATCCCTACAAATAATATTATACGCACTCTATGCACATAAGTCGATAGAACGATGAAGTAAATTCAAAATATTACCTATAGAGTTGCAGAAAAACTGCAGCTCTTTTTCTTTTGCATAGAAGAAAAACAGCTGACAGTTGAAGAAGCAAAAGCAATCATTGAAAAGACAGACAGCCCATACCTAAAGCGAGATATGGAGAAGTTCATCAAGCGGCATGAAAAGAGACGAAAGTATGGGAAGACCACACAGCAGTTTCAGCAATGGAAGATGGACAAGTTGATGCGTAGTAAACGTGCAAAGGTGCTGATAAAGAAAATCAGCAAGCTGATGCTTGCGGTCAATCAAAAATCGGCTGATTCTGCAAAGACTGCCTTGGATGCTGTGTTTGCTTTGAATGCGAATTATGCGCTGTTCGAGTACGAGGAAATGATTGATGGCACTTGATATGACAACCTCATTTGAGGTAGTTGACGAAACCACAATTAAAAGACTATACTATGACCATCCAGAGCTGATGCCGACAATGGATGTGGATGCCG
>CAVLAO010000084.1:0-7145 GCA_963660915.1 Bacteroides sp. CAG:927
GATATGTCTGCCCGGGTCTGATCGATGGGCATATCCACATCGAAAGCTCCATGCTTTGCGGCCCGGCCTTTGAGCAGGCGGTGCTGCCCCATGGCACCACTGCGGTGGTCACGGACCCGCACGAGATCTCGAACGTTGCAGGGCTTGACGGCCTGGATTTCATGCTGGAAACGACGAAAAATCTGACGCTTTCAGTTTATTTCATGCTGCCTTCCTGCGTGCCGGCCACGGATCTGGATGAATCCGGTGCGGTGCTGAACGCGGAACAGCTTCGGCCGTACTACCGCAATCCCCGCGTGCTGGGGCTTGCGGAGCTGATGAACGCCTATGGGACGGTGCGCTGTGACCCGAAAATTCTGCAGAAAATCAGCGACTGCACCGAAGCGGGAAAGATCGTGGACGGCCATGCACCGCTCCTGAGCGATAAGGACCTCAACGCCTACATTGCAGCCGGCGTTCAGTCCGATCACGAGTGCTCCAACATCGAGGAGGCCATGGAAAAATTCCGGCTCGGACAATACATCATGATCCGGGAAGGAACAGCCGCTAAAAATATGGAGGCCCTGATGCCGCTGTTCCGGGAGCCCTATTGCAGCCGCTGCATGCTGGTGACGGATGATAAGCACCCCGGTGACCTGCTGCGCAGCGGACACATGGACGCTAATATCCGCAAAGCAATCCGGCTGGGTGCAGACCCGGTGCTGGCGGTAAAAATGACAACGCTGGTTCCGGCACAGTACTTCGGGTTAAAGCAGCATGGTGCCGTGGCTCCGGGCTATCTGGCGGACCTGATCGTGGTTTCCAATCTGGAGTCTTTCAGGGTCGAGCAGGTTTACAAGAACGGCACACTGGTGGCCGAGCACGGAAAAACGCTGAAACCTGCATCGCTTAACATCAACCCTGCGCGCTTTGCACGCGTCATGAACTCGTTTGATCTGGATGAGATCACACTTCAGGATCTGGAACTTCGGGAAAGCGGGGAGCAGGAGCGCGTCATCTGCCTGAACCGGGGCGAACTGCTCACGGAAGAAAAAATCATCCCGTTCCAGCGGCATCCGGGCAAAGCTCCCGGTGTGGACCCGGAACACAATATCGTAAAACTGGCGGTGTTTGAGCGGCACCATCACTCCGGCCATGTGGGCATCGGCTTTTTAGGAAACTTCAGCCTGAAATGCGGAGCTGTTGCATCGAGCATCGCGCACGATTCCCATAACTTGATCGTGGCAGGGGACAACGATGCCGATATGATGCTGGCCGGAAATACCGTGCGGAAAAACAAAGGCGGGCTTGCATTTGTGGCGGGTGGACAGGTCGTGGCAGAACTTGCACTCCCGGTCGCCGGACTGATGAGCACTGAAAGTGCAGAGAGTGTTGCGGCAAAAATGCAGGCACTGAACGATGCCCTCAAGGCACACGGTGTGGCGGAAGACATCGGCATCTTTATGACCCTCGCCTTTGCCAGCCTTCCGGTCATTCCCAAACTCAGACTGAACACTTACGGCATCGTTGATGTAACGCAGCAGAAAATCGTTCCGGCTGTTTTTTGATACGCAATAACAAAAATGCTGCCGGAGACTGACCATTCGGGTCGATCTCCGGCAGCAGAAATATTTAGTTCAATACATTTCAGGAGCCGTTAGCGTCTCAGAGCAATGCTTCAAACAGACCGATCATCAGCGGCATGGTCAGGATGGAGAGCAGGGTACTCAGAACATAGAGCGCACTGGAATGGGAAGCATCCCGGTCGTAGAGCTGTGCCATGGAAGTGACGGTTGCACAGGACGGCGTAATGGCGGAAAGATAGACCGTCATCAGGATGGATTTTCCGTCCGGGATCCAGCTGGAAGCATGGACTGCCCAGAGCAGCAGGACAATGACCAGAGGTACGCCCAGCAGACGCAGAACCACCGGCAGGTAGTTGCGCGAGGTGCAGAAGACTTTTTTCAGCGGTACTTCGGCGATTGCCATGCCGGCCAGCAGCATTCCCATGGGCCCGATCATGTTGCCGATACTGCTCAATGTGCTGGTGATCGGAGCCGGCAGCGAGATGTGCAGCAGGTACAGCAGCGCGCCTGCCACAATGGCAATCAGATTGACGTTGGTGAGGATCTTTTTCCATTCCAGCTTGGCAGAACCCTGTAGGCAGGCATTTGCATGGGTCCAGAGCAGCACCAGCTGCACAATGACAAAGGCGCAGGAGTAGACGACGTATTGTTCACCCAGCAGAGCCTGTACCAGAGGAATGACCAGCGCGGCGGCATTGCTGTAAATGATGTTGACCTGCTCCACGGCATCCAGCTTAAAGGGCCTGCGGAACAGCGCATTCAGCAACAGAAACACAATGTGCATCCCCACTGCGATGCCCATGGAAAAGAGCAGCCCGGTGCGGATCTCCGGCGTGTCATCAATCTGAAACGCGTTCAGCACGACGCAGGGCATGACCAGATAGACGAAGACCACGGACAGGACTTTGCTGTCCGATGCTTTCAGCAATCCGGTTTTGACAACGGCATATCCCATCAGCAGGATCAGGAACAATTGTGCGATCTGCTGCATCAACAAAAGACTGACTTGCATTTTGAACCCCTCTTTTGACTTTTCATGTTTGCAGCACCATCCTACTCTTGGAACCGGATCTCGTCAAGAGAAAAATTGATGGAAGTTCTTGTTTGACAAATCAGAATCGCAGAGGAAAAACCAATGAAAGAAAAAACTTATCAGACTCGTTGCGGAACAATTCACTACTGGGCAAGCGTGTCAAATCCAGATACAGTTACTCTTGTTTTTCTGCCGGGATTGACTGCAGATCATAGGCTGTTTGATAAGCAAATTCAGTATTTCAGAGAAAAGCATAATGTTGTGGTATGGGATGCACCGGCACACGCTTCCTCATGGCCGTTTCGGTTTGATTTTGATTTGTTCGATAAGGCAAAATGGCTGAACGACATATTGAATCAAGAAAGAATCACAAGGCCTGTCATCATCGGGCAGTCTATGGGCGGATATGTGGGACAGGCTTATGCGCAGCTTTATCCAGACAGAATGACCGGTTTTATCTCCATTGACTCTGCACCGCTGCAACGAAGCTATACGACTTCGGTTGAAATCTGGCTTTTGAAACGGATGGAACCGGTGTATGCTCATTATCCGTGGAAATTACTCCTGAAATCGGGGACGGAAGGAATTGCCACGTCCGATTATGGCAGAAACCTGATGCGTGAAATGATGCTGGTCTATGATGGCAATCAGAAGCGTTATGCGCAAATTGCTGGACATAATTCCAATACAGACAAACCAGAACAGGTAAATAGCTTGATAGAAGAATTCGTCGCAAATATTTTATAACAGATAAGTTTATCAAGATAAACATCTGAGTATTAAAAACAGGAGAAAAAATAATGATGACCATTGCACAGATCATGGAAAAGATGATCGCTTTTTCTGAGGGAAACATTCATGATATCACGCACCTGAGCTGCGTGTGGACCTACGCCAAAACCATTGGTGAACTGGAAGGTCTGGACGCAGATACGCAGTTTGTTCTGGAAGTGGCAGCCATCACCCATGATATTGCCTGCCCGCTCTGCCGCAAAAAGTACGGCAACACCAATGGCAAATATCAGGAGCAGGAGGGAGCCCCGCTGGTGCGGGAGTTTCTGGCAGATACCGGCATGACGGCGGCACAGATCGACCGGGTGGCCTACCTGGTCGGGCATCACCACAGCCCGGCGCAGATCGACGGCATCGATTATCAGATCCTGATTGAGGCGGATTACATCGTCAATGCGTCCGAAAGTGGGTACAGCCAGCAGGCAATCCGGACCTTTATGGAACATACCATGAAAACAGCGGCGGGCATCCGGCTGACAAAAACAGTGTTTGGAGTGTAACAGGAAAATGATTCAGAAGCATTGCTTTGAATGCGGCACGGCATTGATTGAAAAAGAGCTGGAAGAGGAGGGCATTGTGCCGTACTGCCCGAAATGCCAGCAGTATCGTTTCCCGATGTACAATGGGGCGGTCAGTATGATCGTAGTGGACGAGGAGACCGGGAAAATCCTGCTCATTCAGCAGTACGGCAGGCCTTCTTACATTCTGGTGGCCGGGTATGTGAACCGCGGCGAGGCGGAAGAACACGCTGATGTGCAACTTTACGGCCTTTGTCAGAACCGCAAAGGCACTGTACATCAACCACGAAGTGGACCGCTGCAAGTGGTTTGCCCCGCAGGAAGCCAGAGAAAATATCCGTCCTAACAGCCTTGCAGCGGAATTCTTGAATGTGTATCTGGACGAAGTGGGAAATAAGCCGGAAGTGTAAAGGTGAAGATGAAAATTGCAGGGGGAATTTGTTATGCTCCAACCCGGACTGTATGAGCAGGTCATCAATAACGCACTGAACAGCGAGCTTTCGGAGATTCCGGAGGCCCGTAAGTCTACTGCGCCCATTGATGCAGCAGAGGCTTCCAAAGTTCTGGCACAATATCTGACCGATGTTGTGCAGAAGGGCCTTGAGAATGTGCAGGATAACGGTGGCGGAATTGAAGCACAAATTCAGCTGGCAAATCAGATCGTAAACACCATTCAGACTACTACAAAAGAAGCTGACTTTGCTTCGCTGGGCGTTGACCAGCGGGCAGAGCAGCTTCTTGCGCTTTTACGGGACAATGACCCACGCCTTGCCATAGGGAAAAGTGCAAAAGAGCTGGAACGTCCGGAAACCTCGATTGCACAGAGCTCATTGTTCACGGGTGCTATCCATGAGCCGCAGATGTACACCGAGCTGAAAAAGGAAATTATATCTTCTGACCGCATCGATATGCTGGTGTCCTTTATCAAATGGAGCGGTCTGCGGCTCATTATGGATGAGCTGCGGCAGTTTACACAGAACGGCGGGGAGCTGCGAATCATCACAACTTCCTATATGGGAGCGACGGATGTGAAAGCAATCGAGGAGCTGCGTCAACTGCCTAACACGAAAATCAAAGTCAGTTATGACACCAAACGCACCCGGCTCCACGCAAAGACCTATGTGTTTTACCGGAATACCGGCTTTACCACAGCATATGGCTGATTATTTCAATGCGCGTAGCATCCCGTCTATGGCGCTGACGGGGAATTCTCCGGACGAGGAACGTAATGCCGCTAAACAGCGGCTCGTTTCCGGGGAGATTCGCTTCATTTTTGTTGTTGATATTTACAATGAGGGCGTAGACATTCCGGAAGTCAACACCGTGCTGTTTCTGCGGCCCACGGAATCACTGACCGTGTTTTTGCAACAGCTTGGCCGCGGCCTGCGTCTGGCTGAAAACAAAGACTGCCTGACCGTGCTGGATTTTATCGGTCAGGCAAATAAAAAATATAACTTTGAGGAGAAGTTTGCGGCGCTGCTTTCCAATACCACCCGCAGCGTAAGCCGGGAAATCAAGGAAGGCTTTCTCTCTGCACCCAAAGGCTGCTACATTCAGCTGGAAAAAATCGCGGCAAAATATGTGCTGGATAACATCAGTGCATCCTATGACCGTACTTCCGGTCTTGTGGCACGGGCAGCATCCTTCACAGAGGATACCGGCCTGCCGTTGACACTGGGAAACTTCCTCGACTACTACCACCTCTCCCCACGAGCGATTTACAGCAAGAAAGTTAAGAATAAAAATATCTGTTTTGCCCGGTTATGTGTTTTAGCCGGTACAGCTTCCGATTTTACGGAGCCGCTGGAAGAAACTATGACCAAAGCACTTGCACGCCTTGCAGTCATAGATTCTCGCAGATGGATTCGGTTTTTGCTGAACCTTTTGCCTAAATTGGACAACACGGACTTTGCTGCTCTATCGCCGGTGGAACAACGGATGCTGCAGATGTTCTACGTGACCGTATGGGGCAAAGTCGCAGAGCATTGGGATAATGAAGAGGTTCTCGACAATTTGTATGCTCTCTCGGACAGCCCGGTTTTGCTGAGTGAGTTGCAGGCACTCTTGCAGTATCAGTATAATCGAATCGATTTCATTGATGAACCGGTAGATGTGGGTTTTGAATGCCCGCTGGACCTGCATTGTACTTATACCCGTGACCAACTTCTGGTGGCGCTGGACTTTTTGAAACCTGCGACCGTCCGTGAAGGTGTAAAATGGCTGCCGGATAAAAATTTGGACGTGTTCTTTGTGACGCTGAACAAAGCGGACAAAGATTACTCGCCCACCACTATGTACAAGGACTATTCCATCAACGAGAGCCTGTTCCATTGGCAGAGCCAAAGCACAACTGCAGAAAATTCGGCCACCGGTCAGAGGTATATCCACCACAGGGAAAAGGGAAGCCGTGTGTTGCTGTTCGTCCGTGAGTTCAAGGCAGACTCCCGTTTTGGCGGTGCGGCTGCCTACACCTATTTGGGTACAGTGAACTATGTGAAGCATGAAGGTTCCCGTCCGATGAACATCACATGGAAGCTGGATCGTCCGATTCCGGCAAAGTTCCTCAAAAAGACCAACAAATTGGTGGTCGGTTAAAAGGAGAACATTATGAAAACGATTCGTGTTGTGGCTGCGGTGATCTGCGACTCCATGCAAATAAAGCACAAAATCTACTCAACCGCCCGCGGCTATGGAGACTATAAAGGTCAGTGGGAGTTTCCGGGCGGAAAAATTGAGCCGGGTGAAACCCCACAGCAGGCATTGAAACGGGAAATCGAAGAAGAACTGGATACAGAAATTGCCGTAGGAGACCGGATTGGAACGATTGAATACGATTATCCGACGTTTCATCTTTCGATGGACTGCTTCTGGTGTGAAGTGATTTCCGGCAACCTTGTTCTGAAAGAAGCGGAAGCCGCGCGGTGGCTGACAAAAGATGACTTCGATTCCGTTCCATGGCTCCCGGCGGATCAGACTATTTTGGGCGTTATCAAAAGCTCGATGCAGGAAAAATAAAAACTGCTTCGATAAGTGCAAAACCGGCATAGCGGTTTCTTGCGATGCTGAATGCACGGTAATAAAAATGCTGCCGGAAATCGACCGTAACAGTCAATTCCCGGCAGCAGGGAACGTGAAACAGATTATTTCCGGCTGGTCAGTCGGTTCAGCAGCATCACGGCCAAAACAATGATGCCAATGACAAGGATGATGCCGACCATTCCAATGAGCATCATGGGC
>CAVLAO010000085.1:0-3597 GCA_963660915.1 Bacteroides sp. CAG:927
GGTTATAGGGGTCCTTTGTAATATCAAAGGTCCCCTCGGGACATAGTGAATGCTCCGCGGTATTCTTTCGTTCCTCCGGCGTAGATACCAAACACGCCAGCATCTTGTCTTTTTCTTCCGGTGAAAGCATGGTATGTGCACCTCTCCTCTTTTCTGATTATATTTTTATTTTAACACTTCCTGTTGTGCTTTTCCACAAAATTTTCGCTGCATATCTCTTACTTTCAGGTGAGTATGTTTCTTTTTTGTCGGAAAGTTACCATTTTGTGCGATATTTCACATTTTCGTCAATCGTGCTATCGTAAAGACAGTTAAAACGGAACACCATACAGAAAGGAACATCGCCATGTATCAGATCAAAGCATCCTGCAGCGGCTGCCACACCTGTGAGTTAGCATGTCCGATGCAGGCCATTCACTACGATGGCCCGCGCTATCAGATCGATCCCGAGCTGTGCGTAGAGTGCGGACTGTGCGAAACACTGTGCCCCACTTGTTCGATTTATGACGTCGATGATCACACCCAGCCCACTCCTCACGAAAAGATCATTCGAGAATGTGACCTGGTGGTTTGTGGCGGCGGAACGGGACTTGTGACCGCTATCAAGGCCGCCCAACTGGGCAAGAAGGTTATCCTATTGGAAAAAGCCAAGCGCTGCGGCGGCAATACCGACATTGCTCACGGCTTCTTCCCCATCTACTCCAAGATGCATGCCGAGCAAGACATCGAAGATGTCCGCGAGGAGGCTGTGCAGGTCATGTATGATCGGGCCGGTGGCGTGATTGGAAAAGACATCATGCGCACTGCCATTTACGGCTGCTCTGAGTTTTTCGACTGGCTGTTGGACTTTCCAGGAACTCGCGAGGTCTACACAGTCGAAAAATTAGGAGAGAAGCGAGAAGCCGGTCCGGTCTATGGGCCAGCTGTTACCCACTTTGTGGATCGCATTGAAAACATACGCAGCCTTGATCCGTCGATTGGTCCCGGCTGGGCAGGCACCTTTGTCAAACAAACCATGTTGGATGCAATTCCCCAGCAGAAACTAAATGTAGAAATTCTGCTGGAGCACGAGGCCAAGCACCTCATCACGGATGAAACCGGTCGTGTCACCGGCGTCATCGCCCTTGATCCCGGCGGCGAAACCGAAATTCACTGCAAGGCCGTTGTGCTTGCCACCGGTGGTTTCGGAAGCAGCGACGAAAAGCTTCAAAAGTATGCAAACTTCTTCGATGTGGAGCGCCCTGTTACCCGCTTCTCCGTGCCCAGCGACACCGGTGACGCCATTGATATGTTGCAGGAGTTGGGCGTAGAGCCAAACCCGGAGCGAATGTTTGTCTCCTTCTTCGGTCCGGCACATCATCCGTACAGCTACTCCCTGTATCGTCTGATTGAAGAACCCACCAACCTCTCTGTTGACTTGAACGGTGTGCGCTGGCAGGATGAGAGCGGCGGATTATTCACCGGCCGCATCAATATCGCCGGTCATCCAAAGGAATGCACATGGAACATCTTCACCCAGGCTAATGTGGACAGCATCTTCCGCAAATATCTGCTCGATCCCTCCCTGTCCGATGAATTGGAGTGCTACCGCCACTATCAGGAAGATCTCGACCGGGAAACCACTTACAAAGTCCCTGCTGTTGTGAAAGCAGACACCATCGAGGAGTTGGCTGAAAAACTTGGCATGGACACGGCTGTCCTCACCCGCACAATCAGCGAGTATAACCGCTTCTGTCGCATGAAGAAGGATGATCAGTTCGGCAAGGACCCAAAATTCCTCATTCCCCGGGACGCTGGTCCCTTCTACGCGGTCTATGCCCAACGCTTCTCCGAAGCAGCTATGGGCGGTCTGATGGTAGATGCGAATTGTCAGGTACTTCGCAATGATAACACCCCCATCCCCGGCCTATACGGAGTGGGTGACGCCACCTCCGCTATGCACCGTAAGGGTGAATTGGCCGTCATTTCGGAGCTGACCTGGGCCGTCGCCTCAGCTTATCGCTCCGCTATCAATGCTGTAAAAGAAATGGAGGTGCAGTCATAATGCGCAGAAAACCAAATATGTCCCTCGTCAAGACACCCATGCCAGAGCAGAACGTTGATACGCGCCTGAAAAATTTTGATGAGGTAGAGCTGGGCTACACCCCTGAACAGGCAATGCAGGAGGCCGAACGCTGTCTGAACTGCCCTGACCGCTACTGTGCCGCCCACTGCCCTGCCCACAACTACATTCCAGAATTCATTGCGGAAATCCGTGCAGGACGCTTTGAGCAAGCTTGGGAACTGCTCGCCTGTACCAACCCGATGATGGAGATCTCCGGAAGAGTTTGTCCCTATGAGTGCCAGTGTGAAAGTCACTGTACCCGCGGAATCAAAGGCGAACCGGTGGCTATCGGCAAGTTGGAGCGCTTTATCGCTGACTGGCACCGTGCCAATACCACCCCCACGCAACGGAAAGTTGCCACTAATAGCTGGAAGGTTGCCGTGGTCGGCGCCGGTCCCGCCGGGTTGACTTGCGCTCTGTCTCTGGCAGAATCCGGATTCACTGTAACGGTCTACGAAAAAGAGGATCATACCGGCGGTGTGCCCAGTTGGGGCATCCCATCCTTTGTTCTGCCCCGCAATTTGCTTACCCGTCTGTCCCAGCAGTTGGAGCAATATCCCAATGTCACTACCTATCTAAACACCGCCTTTGGACATGACATCTCTCTCGACGAACTAGTGCACAATAACGATGCCGTCTTTTTGGCAACCGGCGCAGAACGGTCGGTAGAATTAAATTTGCCCGGTCGGGAACTGCCTCAGGTGGTACAGGCCAGAGATTACCTCACCCATCCGGAAAATTTCCCCGGAAAGCAAGTTCTGATCATTGGCGGCGGCAACACCGCAATTGATGCCGCCCGCACTGCGGCACGGAAAAACGCAGATGCTGTCACTCTGATCTATCGCCGCACCGAAGATGCCATGCCTGCCACGCAGGAAGAACGTTCGATCGCCAAGGCAGAAGGCATACAGATCAAAACGCTCCGTTCTCCCGCCCGTTTTATCGGTAAAAACGGCGCACTCACCGGACTGGCGTGCAACATCATGGAGGTAACTGCACCGGATTATCCCGGTGGCCGCGTCAACAGTGCTCCCACCGGTGAGACCGAGACACTGGATGCCGACCTTGTCGTATTGGCTCTGGGCTTTGAAAATCTCCCCATAGACAACATCAATACAGATTCCCACAATCGCATTATGATCGGTAAAGACTTCTCCACAAGCATGGACAAAGTATATGCCGGAGGGGATGCGGTTACCGGCGCAGCCACCTTTATGAAAGCTGTTGCCGCCGGCAAGGATGCTGCCGCCGCCATCTTTGCCCGACTCTGTGACCTGTAAACTTAATAACCACTGTACTATTTCTATCTTTCCAACGCAACCCCACCGGCTTAACCGGTGGGGTTGCGCTTTTCCCTTCTGTCTTGCTTATTCTTTTTTCGATTCTCTTACCTTTTTATAGACTGTACCAGCCGGCATGTATACGAAATTTTGATTTTCTTTATTTCGTATACATTTCGGAATATTTGTCCGTAACATCTGTCGGCAACTCAA
>CAVLAO010000085.1:3642-7129 GCA_963660915.1 Bacteroides sp. CAG:927
GATCCGTCCAGTCCCCTCCCCATTCGAATCCTTTTTCAATAAAAAGTTTATAACACAAATCATCTTTGTTTATTTTGTATTCGAATTCCTGGGTTCTATCAAGATAAGGTTCACCTGCGGCAGGTTCTATCACTTCTTCCGTAGTACCATCCTCACTGGTTACAATTTTATAGTAAGGATTGTACAGTGTATTAATATCCACTGCCATTCCAAGCCCGTGCTTTGAGATTTTAGTCGTATGTGATATAAATCTGAAATTAAAGCAGGATGAATTGTTATCCTGCATCATCGTTTCATCGTCAGCCATGTAGTTATCCGGAAGCACCATGCGTTCGATCGGATAATTCGCATCATAAAGCTTCTCGAAAATTTCCAGGACATCTTCCGCAATCAGTTTATGTACGACCATTTCCCCCTGATGGGTATGCCCCTCTTTATCCTTATGCAGGACAAGCAGATAACGCAGGTCTTCCCGAGGGACGATGCAATCCTCTTTGTAGGTATTCCCTGCTTTCATCCTTTCAAATAGATCATCTGAGATTTCATGAATTGAAAAGCCTTCTCTCCCGCTAATTTCCTCGCTCTGGGACGAACTGCTGCTTGAAATATTGCCAACACTGCCGCAGGCGGTTAATACTGCAGAAATTGACAACAACAAGCAGATTATGCGACACATCTTTTTTAGCATAGTGTTTTTATTTCCCTCCAATGAACCAAAATTTGTATACTCTCTCTTGTCTTCCAATAATTTACCGCTCCTTTATATCGCACAATCTTATTTATCTCTCATCCATTTCGCATATTCTTTTGGCATACATTTGGCACAAGGGCGAAATCCTAACTCTTGCGCTTCTTTTTCGGATTTTAAAATTACTCTTGAAGAGGATCTATTATTCAAAATGGAATGTCCGCTCGTTGCAGAACATACCGCTGTGCCATAGATTCTAGTTTTTCGATTTCCGCAAAGCGTTTGGGGCAAATCGAGGACATCAATACCACTTGGAAGTAAATTTACCAATTCATCGATTTCCGATTCTATTTCTTCTAACTCCTCTTGGTCTTCACAATCATATACAAAGCATTCATAAATCTGAGGATCTCTCAGCAGTTTTGCATTCCAGACAATTCTATTAATATCATAATGCTTACCCAACGCATTCACCTCCATTTTGCAATCCGTATTTTCGAATCCAATCAGCAAACTCATCATAATAGTTTGTGCACAGACGATTTATCCATTCGGCAGCAAGGTCATCGCTCATATCTTCCCATTTTTCGTCTGCCCAATCTCTTTCAAAAGCAGCTTTGAAATCCGCTTTTTTGTCAAAATATTGGGGTGCATCAAAAGTTGCCATTCTAGCAAAGTGAAAATCTGTTTTGATATACACGCATTTTTTACAGTCACGTTCAGTGTAGCGCAAAAGAACAGCAAATACAATATTTAGCTACCTTAAAAGGTACGAAAAAGCCCTCAAAGCACTGCATCTGCATACTTTGAGGGCTCTTCATCTGTAGTGGTGCAATGCTTTAGATGCCGCCTTCTGGCGACCGCGCCGAGTGGCGCGTTTCAAGCGTTTTGCGCAGCAAAAACTTGGCGCAGGCGGAATTCACTTCCGCCGAGCAAGTCTAATCACCCCCGGGGTGGAGCGTGCCCGGCACGCGAAACCCAAAACGAAGAGCATCTACATTGTAGATGCTCTTCGTTTTGGTGACCCATCGGAGGCTCGAACTCCGGACACCCTGCTTAAAAGGCAGGTGCTCTGCCTACTGAGCTAATGGATCATGTGTATATAAACCTTAAAAGGTAATAAACTGGCTGGGATGGCGGGATTCGAACCCACGACTGCAGGAGTCAAAGTCCTGTGCCTTACCGCTTGGCGACATCCCAATCGGGAAGAAAGCAAGAGAAAAAGCCAGATCGATTCATATGAGTCGTTCTGACTTTTTTTCCTGCATTCTTATGGGGTGGATGAACGGAGTCGAACCGTCGGCCTCCAGAGCCACAATCTGGCGCTCTAACCAACTGAGCTACATCCACCATAAAGGATAGGGATCCGCAATCACTGTGGCCTTCGAGTCTAGGATGCATGGTGGTACGCCTGGAGGGACTCGAACCCCCGGCCCACTGCTTAGAAGGCAGTTGCTCTATCCACCTGAGCTACAGGCGCGTGTGGAGCGGGTGATGGGAATCGAACCCACGCGACCAGCTTGGAAGGCTGGGATTCTACCATTGAACTACACCCGCATCGCTCGATTGCCAGCTAGAATATGTTATCACATTGAATCTTAATTGTCAACGTTTTTTTGCTTTTTATTTTCTTTTTTTCAATTCTTCCAAGGCAGCCGCGTTTAATGCCTTGTCGCAGAAGGCACAGCAAACCTTCCCCTCGGTCTCCTTCACCAGTGGTGGCAGGTAGGTCTCCGTCTGTGTGATGCAATTGGGATTCGTGCAAAGAGGTTTTGTGCCAATCTCCACTGGTTTGGGTTCCATACGCGGCCGATTTGCCAAATCGGACAACAGACTCATGCGGGCATACATACCAAACCGGGCTTGGCGGAAATAAGCCGCACGCGGATCATCATCCACATCCTGAGTAATTTCGTCCACACGAGGCAGCGGATGCAAAACAATCATATCCGGTTTTGCCCGCTCCAACTTGCGTCTGGTCAAAACATAAATTCCCTTATTGCGCTCATATTCCAATGGATCCAAAAAACGTTCCTTCTGCACCCGGGTCATATAAAGCACATCCAGCATGGGAATAACTGCTTCCAAACCGGTCACTTCTACAAACTTCATTTCATTTTCCCGCATGAAGTCTCTCATATATTCCGGTATCGCCAATTCACGAGGTGCAATCAGATAGAAGGTAATATCGTCAAATTTGGCCAGAGCTTTTATCAGGGAATGCACCGTACGTCCATTTTTCAGATCGCCGCATAGACCAATAGAAATTCCATCCACTGCTCCTCGCAATTGCTGAATCGTTGTCAGATCTGCCATGGTTTGGGTCGGGTGCATATGTCCCCCATCGCCTGCATTGATCACCGGCACCGGCGAATAGAGCGATGCCGCCTTTGCTGCGCCCTCCTGAGGAGAACGCATCACAATGACATCTGCATAGCCTGAAACCATTTTAATGGTATCCTTCAGAGTTTCACCCTTTGCAACAGAAGAGGATTTCGGATCGGCAAAACCAAACACACTGCCTCCAAGACGAAGCATGGCTGTTTGAAACGAAAAATTTGTACGTGTTGACGGCTCATAGAAAAGATTGCATTGCACCCTGCCCTTGCAGGTATCCGTAAACAATGCCGGATTCTCAATAATGCGAGCTGCACGCTCATAAATCTCTTCCCACTCTCCACGGGTCAAATCTCCAAAATCAATCATATGCCGAACGTTCATTCCATATCTCCTCCTTGCCGCCCATTATTCTAGCACAGTGTTTTCTCTATCTCAACTCTTTTTTCTCTTCCTCTTAAA
>CAVLAO010000086.1:0-7018 GCA_963660915.1 Bacteroides sp. CAG:927
CCTGGAACTTACCCACGGCAGTACGGCAGCAGTTTACCAGATAAACTTCCTTCATAATCTTTTCTCCTTTGGTTATTTTCCGTAAAGCATACGAATCAGATAGTCATTCAATGCGGCATTGGATTCAGCAACCTGTTCCGGAGTCCACTTCTGGAACCCTTCACCGGATTTAAATCCCAGCTTGCCTGCATCACGCAGTTCCGTCAGCAGCGGAGACGGCTCATGAGAGTCCTCCAGATCCCGCAGAATATAATCATGAATATTGTAGGTCAAATCTGTACCCACCATATCAGCATTTTCCATTGGCCCAAGCTGAGGCAAACGCAGTCCAAACGAATAACGCACCGCTTCATCTACCGTTGCTGCATCCGCAATGCCATGCTCAACAATCGAAATTGCCTCACGCCACAGAGCATGCTGCATCCGATTGGCGATAAAACCTGGGACATCCTTCTTGCACAGGACAGGCTTTTTCCCCACACGGCGCAGTACTTCCATCACAGTCTGTGCAGTTTCATCGGAAGATGCATCGCTCTTGACTACCTCAACCAAAGGAATCAAATGTCCCGGATTCCAGAAGTGCGTTCCCACAAAGCGTTCCCGATGCGTCAGTTTTTCCGAAATCTGGCTCGGGCTCATAACGGAAGAGTTGGTGCAGAAAATTGTGTCTTCTGCACAACGCGCTTCTAATTTGGCGAATGTTTCCTGCTTGATGCCCATATCCTCAAATACTGCCTCAATCACAAAGTCAGCATCAGACACCAATGGGCTGTCAATATCGGTCGTAAAGGAAATTCTGCTCAACCTTTCGGCGAGCTCATCCTCTGTCAGCACATCACGTTCTACTAATTGGGCGGTATTTGTACGGATACCGGCCTCCACGTCCGTATTATAAAGATCATACAGAGCAACCTGATAATCCGGACAGGAGGACATGACAAAGGCAATATTCTTGCCCATCATTCCCGCTCCGCAAATCAGGATATTCTTGATTTCTTTCACAGCAATTCATCCTTTTTCTTAAAATTCTGAAAATACGGGCAGAAGCACCTATCCCCTGCCCGTATTTTTTGAAGCAGGGTGCTTAATCCTCTACTTCGAAATATTCTGCATCGTCCGGTGTCCGTGCCCCGTCGTAGAGCAGCTCGCCCTCAATTTCACAGGCTGGACAAAACCCAAAGCTTGCGTTGAATACAGGGATCATATCCACCGCATACTTAAACTTTTTTCCACACTTTGGACACCGATAGTACATAAAGCAGGGACCCCAGCTCATTTCTTCAGGCCAAGAATCTCCCGTGCCTCTGCAGGGGTGGCAACCTCATTGCCATATTCACGGATCACGCGGGCCGCACGCTCTACCAGCTGACGATTGCTCTCAGCAAGCTGTCCCTTTGCGTACATGACGTTATCTTCCATGCCAACGCGAATGTTGCCGCCCAGAGCAACCGCACCATAAGTCATTTCCATAGCGCAATGGCCGACGCCGAAGCAGCTCCAGGTAGAACCTGGGCACAACTGCTCCATGGTTTCCTTCATAAAGACCAGATTCTTCATGTTGCCCGGGATACCATTTGCACAACCCATGCAGAACTGGAAGTGCAACGGAGCCTTCAGCACACCCTTCTTCAGATAATAAGCGGCGTTGGCAATCATACCGGGATCAAATGCCTCGATTTCAGGCTTTACTCCCCACTCCTGCATATTCCGGCCCAATTCTTCCAGAAACTTGGGTGGATTCAAAAACAGACTGGTATTCAACCAGTTCATGCTGCCGCAGTCATAGCTGCCCATCTCGGGACGCAGTTCCTTCAAGTGCGCCTGACGAGTTTCCTCTGTCGCATCCAGATCACCGGAAGTTGTCATATTCAGGATGATGTCACAGTCCGGATGCTGCTCACGCAGCAGAGTAACCGTCTCGCGGAATTTCTCAGTGGACATCGTGCCGTTTCCATTGTCATCGCGCATATGAAGATGAGCAACAGCAGCACCTGCTAGCCAGCAATCATACACATCGTTGACAATTTCCTGCGGTGTCATAGGAACGTTCGGATTATTTTCCTTCTTGGGCCAAGCACCAGTAGTGGCCACAGTAATAATCGTTTTCTTTGCCATAAAAATCACACTACACTTTCTTTAACCTTAAAATTTATCTAAATAAAATGCGAAATGCATATTACTTTGCTGCATTTTTCTGCGCTGCTTTCCAATCCCGGTTATACTTGTGCTCGTCAATCGTAAGCACCAGCAAAGAGTTGACAATCGCAACTACAGCAAACACCAGATACGCCATACGAATCTGTCCGCCGGTTGCAAGCTGCACAATACCATTCACTGCAAAGCACAGGGCGGTAACAATACCTTGAATGGGGAAAATTACACTGTTTACTTTATCAAAGCCGTGGCGGCCAAAAATAGAAGCGGGCAAAGAGGTCGTAAAGTTTGCAGATCCGCCGATACCCATGGCAATCATAAACAGAGAAGCATATACCAATGGAGTAACCTTATCTACCGCGGTAAAGTTCAGCAGCAGTGCCACGCAGTACCATACGCCGAAAAGAATCATCGTCTTCTTTGTTCCCATTTTTTCGTCTACAACGCCGACCAGCCAGGAACCGACTACACCGCCCAAGGCCAAAACTGTCATAACATTCATTGCCGTCTGTTGGGTAAAGCCGAGCTCTACGTTACGCAAAACCAACTGACTCATGACACCGACAGAGCAGATCTGGAAGAACCCTGTTGTAATTGCTGCCAACCACAATTCCTTTGTTTTCAACAGACGACCGGTTGTCCAACCAGACTCCTCATCTGCCTCCGCATACTCCTCTGCGTAAACTTTGTCCGACACATTGTCCGGATTCAGGCCACGTTCAAAGGGAGTATCCCGCACAAAAACAAATCCGACAATACCAAGCACAATCGCCGCAATACCAATCGGCACAACACCCATGCCGATGTTTTTCAGCACAGTTGGCCCAATGAGGATTGATACAATCTGCACATAGAATGCAGATGCAAAGTTATGTCCCATGGTTGTATATCCCATGACGATACCTTTTTTCTTTGGAAACCAATTGGCAACCAAAGTGCCGCCTGCAACATATCCGGCAGACATAATTCCGCCATAAACAAAGCACATTGCCACGCAATAAAACACAACAGAAGGTGCATTACAGGCTGCGATATAGGCAATCCCTGCAACAATTGTAAAGATGCCAGACGTAATACGAGGTCCAATTTTCTGATTGATCTGCCCGGCAATCACAAAGAATACAACGCCAATAATACCGGCGATTGAATTCATATTCATGATCACGCCATTTTCAACACCGAGAGCTGCTGCCACATTCGGCGCCGATATATTCGCACCATCGTTGCACATACCGACATACAGGAAGAACATCAGCAGGCAGTAGAGAATGGTAAACCATCCCCAGGCGCCGAAACGAAAAATAGATTTTTTGTTGCCATCCGGCAGCTGATTCACTTTTTTATTGCCCATATCTTTCATTTTCTCTCCTTATTATTACAGGTGAACCCTGTCGATCATTGCCTTTTCTCCACAAACAGAGAAATAGAGGACCAGAGAAAAGGCATAAAATGAGTGGGAATGGTCCGAGAAATGCCCCTTACGACCATTCCCACCTGGTTCATAACAGCTCAGTAATTATTTATTGCGGTTGAACAAGCGCTGCATGTACTCCAAGCAGCTGTCGCCGTGGCCTTCGCTATCAGCGTAGCCAGTGCCGCCATACTTATAGGTACGATCCGGTACATCCAAAACCAGATCTTCATCAATTTCAGCCGCGCAGCGTGCCATGGAACCGTCGCCCATATACCAGCGCAGGGGGAAGCAATAGAAACGGAACCAGGTACCTTCGGGAATTTTGTCCAGATCGCCGCCAAGATTTTCAACGCCGACAATGCCGTGGCCCAGCATTTCCTTGTGGCAGGGCTCCCAAGTGCCCCAAATGCCGATATTCTCCAGTTCGCCAAACTTTTCATCATAAGCAGCCTGACCATGAATGCGGATATACTCTTCCTTATCAAACTCGGCATAGGCCTCCTCACCGAACAGCTCTTTGTACTCCTCAGTGATCGGACGGCCGGTGGCACCCAGCAGGTTCATACGGGTCATGCCGTTGTTGCCCATAGCTGTATGCAGCGGATGATCCAGTGCCTGACTATCCATTGCTACGCACTTTACTTCATGACGCGCAAACCACTTACCAGCATCGATACCAGTGCCGGCAGCATAGTGATAATAGGCCTTAGAGTCGTCAAACAGGCGGTGCATTCCGGTGTTCAGGCAGATGATCTTGCCCTTTACGTCCTCGTCCTTCAGCCCGTACTTCTTCATACATGCATCCAAATGCTTATCGGTAATCAAGCCCCAGGGTTCAATGTCAATCTTGAAGACGATTGCATCGCCGGTGTAAGCATCAACAGGCATCTCATGGGTATAACGGGCACGGCGGCCATCGAACTCATACTCCATTACATGACGGGGAGCATCACAGTGCGTGCCGGTATGCATGGTGCAGGTGATCTTCTGCGTCAGAACGCCGCCCTTTGCCATGGTGTGCGCACTATCAATGACGGGCTTATCGAAATAGGGCCAACGGGGAATTTCAGCGCTGAACGGATGAGACAGGTCAATAAAAACTTTCTTACTCATGATTAAAACCTCCATAACATAAGATAGATCAGCAGCAAATGCTGCAAAATTTTCAGGCTTATATGACAAGCCAGGCAGACGGGTGAGGGGAATTTGTATTGGGGATTGGCACAGTATGTCAAAATATTGGGAAGAAAAATTTTAAGGAGTAAAGGAGTAATTACGTCTGCCCGGCATGGTCATTTAGGAATCAGCAGGCCCAGTAGCCGCCGGTAGCGTCATAGTTGCCGCCGGTCAGGAAATCGGATGCCGGAGAGGCCAGCATAATGGCCAGACCAACAAAGTCATAGGGCTCGCCCAGTCTGCCGATCGGCAGACGCTTCAGGAAGTTCTGATACACAGCCGACTCAGGATCGAACATCCATTCGGTCAGGTCGCTGCGGAACACAGTGGGATTGATGGAATTCACATTGATGTGATGTTTCGCAGACAGGTCGCAAGCCATGGACTGAATCATCAAATCGCAGGCACCCTTGCTTGCGCAATATCCGGTATAGCCAGCCATACCCATCTTAGAACGAGCAGAGGAAACAACAACAATCTTGCCGCCCTTCCCCTGCGCTGCCATCTGTTCTGCAGCCGCCTTGCACACAATGTAGACACTCTTCAGGTCTGCATCCATAATGTACTGCCACTCTTCGGCAGTCTGCTCCAGCATATTCTGGGGCTTGTTGTATCCATGAGCCACCGCGAGAATGTTCAACTCACCGTAGGTCTCAACTGCAAAACGAATGATCTTCTCGGCATCCTCTGTTTTGGAAGGATCGCCGCTAATCACTGCACACTCGCCGCCCTCGTGAGCGATCTGCTCTGCAACCGCTGCTAGCTTTTTGTCATTACGACCGGTGATAACAACCTTGGCACCGCTCATGGCATATGCCAACGCAATTGCACCGCCCAGAGCACCGGTAGCACCGGTAACAACGGCAACCTTGTCTTTAATCGAGAACAGATTCTGAACGAAATCTTTTTGCACGTTAATCATTTTTGAATTACCTCCACAATATTAGTTCTCCGGATAATTGATGATGACCAGCATCTTAGCAGGCTTTCCGCTCTCGTTCTTCAGACCGCGGCCCTCATTGGGCGGAAAGCTGATGCTCTCTCCGGCATGAATAACGTATTTTGTGCCCGCCTTGTCGGTGACTGTCATTTCGCCCTCAAGCACAAAGTAGACCTTCTCGAGAGGGTTGTCATCATAGGCCCAGTCCGCTCCGCCATCTGCCTCAAATTCGGAAATGCCGATCCAGAATTTTGTAGCTCCGGTTTCATCCTTGCCATGATAACGCTTGCAGGTTACGCCAAAATGTCCTGCGGGGAAATAGGGTTCCAGCTCTTCGTAGGTTCTTTTTACCATGATGTGTGTCTCCCTTACTTAAAATGATATCTTTTCCTGTTTGTGCCTTGGCGCGCTATCCTGTTTACGCCTTAGCACCGCTTGCAAGGATCATTATATTTTCTTTTGTTTTTTTCACAATTAGGCACTTTTTATTCACTAGATAACCGTCCGGTAAGTAGTTACCAAACAGTGTCTATAAGCTTGCACAAAAAATATCCCTCTGTTTTTTTGCAACCTGCTAAAAAAAGTGGTCATTATTCAAACACATACAACAAAGTTGTACAATTATGTCTCTCGAATTTTGTCTATTTTGTCAATTTGATTTATGGACTTCATTACGCTTTGTACATTGCAAGTCACTACTTACCATTTGGTAACTACTTTTCAATTCGGCTTGCAGTGATAAAATAGAGAGATAATACATGGCAAATGAAAGGAAGAGAGGATCCGAAAATGAAATCATTCGTAAGGAGCAAAGAGCCGTTTTTTACAAAAGATTGCGCATTCTACAAGACACTTTTCCGCATGCTGATTGTTGTCGCATTACAGAATTTAGTTGCTTACAGCGTCAACATGGCAGACAACATTATGCTTGGAAGTTACAGTCAGGAGGCGTTATCCGGTGCAGCAACTGTAAACCAGATTTTCTTTATGGTGCAGCAATTTGCCTTGTCTTTTTGCAATGCCCTTGTAGTTCTGGCCGCACAATATTGGGGACAAAATCGAACCGACCCCATACGCACTCTCACTGGAATCACATTAAAATTTGGTATAATAATTGGTGCAATTTTGGTCCTGATTTGCATCTTTTTCCCCACATCGTTGCTTCATTTATTTACAAATGATTCAGCCATTGTCGACCAGGGAAAACAATACTTATCTCTTATCCGGTGGACATTTCTGCTCTTCATTGTGTCACAAATTTTGATGGCTGCGCTCCGAAGTGTCGGCATTGTCAATATTTCATTTTATATTTCCGTTGTCTCTTTAATTGTAAA
>CAVLAO010000087.1:0-6902 GCA_963660915.1 Bacteroides sp. CAG:927
AAGAATACGGCATTACTCCGTCCATGTCAAGGCGTGGAAACTGCTATGACAATGCATTGGCTGAAAATTTCTTTGGAATCCTCAAAACTGAGTGCATCTACCGGCACAAACTGGAAATTTTTGAAGAAGCAAACAAGATGATCGATGATTATATTTACTTCTATAACCACGAGCGCGTCCAATTAAAAACAGGACTGCCTCCGCTTTCGCTTCGTCAGTCCTGTTGAGATTTACCCTGCATGGGGCTCTTTTTGTGCATGTTTACTATTTCTGGGGCGGTTCAATCCCGCAGGGCTTTTATGCTGTATGGGGGTTATGCCCCGTACTTTTCATCTGAATAGAAGATGTAGGTCAGCACAAAGGTGATCGCACCGGCAATGAAGATGCCTGCCATGGCCAGCGGCAGCTCCCAGGGGCTCTCGCCGCCAATATAACCGGCAAAGCCCAGCAGACCACCGCCGCCGAAATAGTAGATCTTGGTGCCGACGATGCCGGCAAACACGCCGCCGACAAACTCGCCGACCATGGCGCAGTATTCGGGCACCTTATACTTCAGGCAGATGCCGTACAGTGCAGGCTCGGTCACCTTGCCCAGCACGGCCGGGATGCCTGCGGAGATGGCGGTGGCACGGACCTCTTTATTTTTGGTCTTGGCGGCGACAGCCATCGCAGCAAAGCCCTGGCACTCGTTGCCGATGCAGCCGGCAGGGTAGAACAGGTTCTCATAGCCGTAGGTCGCAAAGGTCTGCACCATAATGGGGGACATACCGACATGCAGGCCGGTGGCGACCATCAGGGGATACAGCATGGCGACCAGGCCGACGCCTACGGGGCCGGTGACATTATGGAACCAGACCAGAGCGTCCACAATGTAGTTGGACAGATATGCGCCGAGGGGGCCTACGACAGAGAACGTGATGGGGATCATGACAAGTACGGTACACAGAGGTGCCATAAAGGCCCGCAGATATTCGTGGATATACTTGTTGAAAAAGCGCTCAACATATTTCAGTACGAGGCAGTCCAGAATGACCGGGATGACTGTGCTGGAATAAGAGGTCATCTTAAACGGGATGCCGAAGTACGAAAAGCTTGTGCCGTCAGCCAGAGCTGCCACATAGGTGGTGCTGAGCATGATACCGCCCATCAGCATACCCATGGCGGGGGTGGCACCAAACTTCTTGGCTGCATAACCGCCGATATAGATCGGCATAAAGTAGAATGCCGCGTTGGACACGAAGCTCAACACCTGAATGGTGCTGGAGGACTGGTCAACGCCGAAGAAAGAGGTCATGATCGCGATGACCGACTGCAGCAGACCTGCGGCGATCAGGATGCCGATAATGGGAGAAACACAGCCTGCGATGGTGCTGAATGCGCTGCCGATTACGCTGCCAACGCTCTTTTTTTTCTTCGGGGCGGTCAGGCCGGCGTCTACATTCTCATTGATCTGCTCCTCACGGTCAAGGCCTGTCTTTTTCAGGATAAGATCATACACACTGCCGACATCCTGCCCCACGATGACCTGCAGCTGGCCATTGATCCACTGTGTGCCGAGGATCGAGGGCAGCTTTTTCAGCTCCTCCACATTGGCGGCGCCCTCATCTTTCAGATTGAAGCGCAGGCGGGTCATGCAGTGCGCGAAGTAGGAGATGTTTTCCTTGCCGCCTACCAGAGTGATGATACGGTCTGCCAGCTCGTCATAATTTTTGCGTGCCATGGTTCTGCCTCCTTTTTATAGTTCCTGTCCGTTGGTGCGGATGACGTCCTGATACCAGAAAAAGCTGTCCTTGCGGATGCGCTTTAGCTCTTTCAGGTCTGTGTCTGTCCGGTCGATATAAATAAAGCCATACCGCTTTTTCATGCCCTGATGTGTGGAGATCAGGTCGAATGCCGACCATGGGCAGTAGCCGATCAGGTTTGCACCGTCGTTGATCGCCAGTTTGCACTGATGCAGGTGCTGGCGATAGAACTCGATGCGCTCATTGTCGTGGATCTTGCCGTCTGGCGTCAGGGTGTCCCATGTCCCCAGACCGTTTTCTGTGATGATCATGGGCAGGTCGTAGCGTTCTGCCAGCAGCCGCAGCGTTACCCGGATGCCGATAGGGTCCATCTCCCAGCCGTAGACGGTCTGCTTGAGATAAGGGTTGTCCATGCCTTTGAACGCGCCCCGCAGCACATAGGAGTTGCGCTCGTCTCTGCCGCCCATGGACATGACCTTTTTGGCGTTGCAGGTGGGTTCATCCAGCCCGGCAGACTGGACCGTGTGTGAGAAGTAATAGTTGACGCTGATCCAGTTGGCGTTGCCCTCTGCCAGAATACGGGCGTCCTCCGCTGTGATCTCAGGCATGGCATCCCGGTCCTCGAGATAGCGCAGCACCATGGGGTTATAATACCCCCGGCAGGCAGCGTCCAGATAATAGTAAATGTACAGCACATTGCTGTCCATGGCGGCGACGGTGTCCTCCGGCTTTGCAGAGGCCGGATAGGCGGGTGGAATGTTGACGGTGGGGCCGATCATGGCATCCGGCCACATCTGACGGCAGATGCCGATCACTTTTGATTCTGCCACCAGCTGATAGTGCGCCGTCTGCGCAGCCATACGGAGCTTCTGCTCCTCGGTCCGAGTGTCCGGCAGACCGTACATCATGTCCAGATACGGCCCGCCCAGCGTCTCCATCACGAAAGCATTGTATTCATTGTTCACTGTCCAGTGCTTGACCCTGTCGCCGAACTCCCGGAAGCATACGGTACAGTACGCGGCAAAGTCGTCGATGATCTGCCGGTCATACCAGCCGCCATAGCGGTCTACAAGAGCCTGCGGCGTGTCGAAGTGGAACAGTGTCACCACCGGCTCGATCCCGTATTTTAGGCATTCGTCAATCACGGCGTTGTAGTGGGCGATGGCTTTGGGGTTCACCTGGCCGGTGCCAACCGGCAGGATGCGTGTCCAGGACAGGGCGAAGCGGTAGGCCTTGAAGCCCATTTCGGCCATCAGGGCGATGTCCTCGGCGTAGCGGTGATAATGATCGACGGCAACGGAGAGGTCAGCCATTTCCGGCGGGTAGGGCACCCGGTCCATCGTGGAGACGCCTTTGCCGTCCTCAAACTGCGCGCCCTCACATTGAAACGAGCTGGAGCTGCCGCCCCAGAGAAAATGATCCGGGAAGTTCCGGAGCTTGAAATATTCCATGCAGTTTCCTCCTGTTTCGGTTTGGAAAAAATAAAACCTCCATAAAGCCCGCGGCGCTTTATGGAGGTAATGCCCTCATCGGTAACAGTCCTCGTTGTTCTGTTCTGATTCAGTTTTCAGATGCTTTCGCCCATCTGCAGGCGGTTCAGGTGGATGATCAGATACAGCTGTTCTTCCCGGGTGCAGTGTGTTCCATAGTGCTGGTTCAGCCACTGGACGATCTTTTCAGAACACTGCAGCAGCTGGGGATAAGCGCGGCTGATCTGCTCGTACATTTCGGGGTCGCCGTTTACGATCTGGCGGTTTTCACCGATGCGGCACAGCAGGTAACGGATGTGGCTACAATAGCGGTAGTAGTTATAGCCGCTGCGGCTGATCTTGATGCCCAGCTCTTTTTCGGCGATCCGGGTGGTAGTCTCCAGTGCGGCCTCAGTCTCTTCGGCTTCCGGCTGTTCTTTTTTCTGGTTGTTGTTGATAAAGTGCAGTGCAATGCCAACGATCTCATTGGCGGGCAGTGCCACGCCCATTTCTCGCCGCACACGGTTCACACAGGTTTTGGCCAGCTCGTACTCGTTGGGGTAAAGATGCTCTACGTCGTAAGAAAATGGAAAGTCGATCCGGAGCCCCTTGCGCACCCGCTGGATGGAAAAGGCGATGTGATCCGCCAGCAGGAATGTGATGTTGGGGTTCAGCTCCATCTGATATTTGATATGGGCGTCCTTGACCGTGCTGGCGGCGATGCGGAACACTTCATCCGGCAGATCGTGGATCAGCGCCTGATACTGCTCGCTTACGTTGTAATAGGTGCGCTCGATCTTGGCTAGCGGCACCTCACAGGGGAACTGCCCGAAGCCGACGCCTCTGCCATAAGCGATCATCTCCACACCGTTGCTGTCAAGACAGAGGGCAAAATTATTGTTGATCTTTTTCAACGCTTTCATGATGCGCTCCTTGTCCTGCAAGAGCCTTACAATAAAAAAATCCCAAGCGACACCCCAGCCGCAGTTACGCGGAGACTAGGTAGTGCCTCTTGAGAGTAACAATCCTTGTGCCAATAGGATAGCAGGTTTTTATGCGGCTGGCAATTCGCATTCTGGCCAAACTTCCGGCAGAAAATTCTACCTTTTCGCCAAAGATACGACAGAGCGCATTTTATGCGCTGCACTTATTTCATTTGTGCCAGCATCTCGCCGATATCGCCGTTCGGGCAGAGAGAGCGTGCGGCGATCTCAGGCGGGCAGACTGCCTGCCCGGCGTTGATGCAGACATAGGCGGCGGAGGGGTTCTGGGCTGTCATGCGCCAGAACGGGTATTTGATGATGGCGGGGGTGTTATAGCCTACGCCCAGCTCCAGAAACAGCAGCTTCTGGCCCTCATGACGGCGCAGGAAGTCGCTGTAGCGCCCGGCGGCGGTGTGCCAGCCGCTTTGTTGACAGTAGACTACTGCTAATGGAATAACAGGTCTGGTCGTTGCCAGACAGTTGAATTAAGCGACTTCGTGTCGCACGTGCAGAAAAGTATCAATTATAGCGAGATTGGGCGATTTGTCTTAGCAGATTGATAACGCTCTGGACGCATGGAATCAGTTTACACGGTATATTGCATTTTATGATGAGGTAGTGGACTACAACACGGAGCGAGCACCAGCACCAGAGCTCTATGACGTATATTACGCATACGATCCGGATACAGAGGAAGAGGCGGGTCAATGCGTGGATGAAGTGATTCGAATTGCAGAGGCAAGCGGCGCCGAAATTCAATTTTATTAAAAGATAATCATAAGTAACCATGAGGCGGAGCTTCTGCGCAGATGAATGCTGCGGGAAGCTCCGCTTTTTGTATGAATGAAAACTTTTTGAGCAGAATCACATTGATGATGCAAAAAGGCTTCCGAGGGTAGGCCTATTGTGACTGCCTGCTAAAAATCCTTTTATTTCGGACAGAAATCAGCTATAATAAAAAGTAAAGCGGAAGAAAATTTTGAAATCACACGCTAAGAGGAACTTTAACTATGAAAATCAAGAGCCTTGCCTTAGAGAATTTTATGAATTTCGATTCTGTTGGTGTGGAATGGTTTTCGGGCGTCAATGTGATTTTAGGCGAAAATAGTACGGGCAAGACCACATTACTGAAAGCTTTGTATGCACTGGTAAAGCCGTACAGCCGTAAAGACTTCCCTGAATGTACATTACCGCAGCAGGAAGATATGCTCGTCCATAAGATTGTCGGTGTTTTCCGTCCTGATGAGGGGAAAATTGGTCGTATGGCAAGCCGCAAGCGTAGCGTGTCAAAGACGACACAGATGAAGGTTTGCATGGCTGAAGGCGATGTTATCAACGTGTCATTTGGAAGCCGAAAGGAAAACCACGCGATAAGGCAGTGGAGAAAGATAAGCCATTTGAAACTATCTATCTGCCGCCCCAAGAGATGATCTCAGCAACTGAACATTTCCAGAGTCTGTATGAAGAGTTTTATATTGATTTTGAAGAGATGTACTACGACCTCACGAAATTGCTTGACAAGCCGCTGAAAAAGAGTGCATATGCCAGCGAGCAGAACGAAGTTCTCTCAAAAATTGCGGAAAGCATGAAGGGCAAGGTCGTTCAGAAAAATAAGAAATTCTACCTGAACGTAGAGGGCGAAGGCTCTTTTGAAATGGGGCTGCTGTCTGAGGGTTATAAAAAGCTTGCAACAATCGTTTACCTGATTCAGTCTGGCAGCCTTAGCAAAGGCTCGATTCTGTTCTGGGATGAGCCGGAGGCCAATATCAACCCCAAGTTTATTCCAGAGCTTGTGAAAATTCTTCTGATGCTGCAAGAAGGTGGTGTTCAGTTATTCGTTTCAACGAATAACTATTTCCTCGCCAAGTATTTTGATGTGCTGAAGAGCGCGAAGGATGATGTGCATTACTACTCGTTCTATAAAAATAAGGATGAAGATGGAAAAGAACGAATTTGCGTGGAACGGGCTAGCTCTTTTAGGTTGTTAGAACACAACACGATCATGGAGACGTTCCGAAAACTATACGAAGATGAAATGGGGGCGAGTTTTTGATGAAAAGCACCCCTGAGTCTGGGGTTGTCTTTGGACCATATGATGAAAAAGACCTGTTTTATATTAAAAAATCGAATCTGTATGAGTCACTTGGAGCAGGACTGAAGACGATAGAGTTTGTTCGGCGGACAAAAACAGGGGTTCTTTTTGTTGAGACTCCCCGAAAATAAAATAAAGGCTCTTGGCTTCTATGATGGAAAACCAAGAGCCTTTTGCGTCTTGTTTTGTGAGTGGAAAGAAGGTACAATAATAGCAAGTGACTCACATCTGCGAGGTGATACGATGCTGAACATCTACTTTGGAGATATGCCGGAGGCTGTCTACAATACGTCGGTTTATTTCAACTACACTTATGAGGATGAATGGCTGATTTCTGATTTTGCAAAAGAGGTTATCAAAAAGATAGATAAATCCAATGTTCTGGGGCCTCATGCAATCGAAAGCCCGGTTTTAGGAGTGATACCACCAGAAAACTTGTCTGGTGGTACGAAGACATTGCTGCTCATGGAAAATGCCCCGGAAGAAATTTACAATGCCTCAACTTGTGGAGATAACTGTGCACCCTTTATTTTGAAATTAGCGAAGAAGCGAGATCTGACAATCAATCTGCGTCACCTGATGGATTTCGGAAAGAAAAAATTCCCGGTGGACGTAA
>CAVLAO010000088.1:0-535 GCA_963660915.1 Bacteroides sp. CAG:927
CATATGCTGAGGTTGAATTTCCCACAGAAGAAATTGCTCTTGCTTGGAACTTGCCAGAAGAATTATCTTCTTTCATTGGAGAAGAGATGACCTATGATCGCAACTTCAGAATGATTTCATACTGGAGTGATCGTTCTCTGGCAAACTATATCAATAAATAAACCCACTTGTTTTTTCCCCTACATATGATAAAATGATCATGAACTATAAGGAGGAGATTCTACCATGAGTGAAAATAAAGAGTATGTTTCTCAATTAGACGGTCAGAACAACATTCATATTTCTCAAGATGCGATTTTCACAGTCGCTGCTATAGCCACCGTTGAAGTGGAAGGTGTCAGCGGATTATCTCATCTGGGCAGCGACATTGCCTCAGTGAAGAAAAATCTGTCTCGTGCCATTCGTCTTCGCACAGAGGAAGAGCAACTGATGGTTGATCTCTCCATTGTTGTAACCTTTGGTTTTAATATGCAGACCGTTGCAGCTAATGTGCAGAATGCAGTTATTTCCAGTGTAGAATCGGTAACAGGACTGA
>CAVLAO010000088.1:559-1455 GCA_963660915.1 Bacteroides sp. CAG:927
CCGCTGTAAATGTGCACGTTTCCGGTGTCGCATTTGAAAAATAAGTTACATTATACTTATTCGTCTGATTGAGCATTTCCCTAACGCGAATCATTGTTCTACCATATTCAAACTTCTGGCGAGGCTTTTTGTCTGAAAACAGGCAGAAAACCTCGCCATTCAAACATCCATAATACAGTAACATTAGCAAGCGTACAAGAACGCCCCAGTCGTTGCCTATACAAAGCAACAACTGGGGCGTTCTCAAAATTCACACGGACATTATTTGCACAGCGTCAATTATTTCTTCGACAAATATTCGTCAATAGCCACTGCAGCCTTCTTACCGGCGCCCATTGCGAGAATGACCGTCGCTGCACCAGTAACCGCATCACCACCGGCAAAGACGCTCTCGCGAGTTGTAGAGACATCATCCTCTCCCACAATCAGGCAACCCTTTTTATTTGTTTCCAAGCCAGGTGTGGTAGAACGAATAAGGGGATTGGGAGAAGTACCAAGGCTCATGATAACGGTATCTACATCCAAAACAAAGTTGGAATCCGGAATTTCAACCGGGCGGCGACGGCCAGAAGCATCGGGCTCACCCAACTCCATGCGAACGCACTCCATACCAACTACATTGCCATGATCGTCTCCAATGATACGAACAGGATTGCACAAAAGCTTAAAGTCAATGCCTTCTTCTTCCGCATGTTCCACTTCTTCAACACGCGCAGGCATTTCCTCTTTCGACCGACGATAGACAACATAGACGTTGTCTGCCCCCAAACGCTTTGCACAACGGCAGGCGTCCATTGCTACGTTGCCGCCGCCGACAACCGCAACCGCCTTACTCTTCTTGACCGGAGTGTCGTACTCAGGAAGATAAGCCTTCATAAGGTTCGTGCGGGTAAGGT
>CAVLAO010000088.1:1465-2273 GCA_963660915.1 Bacteroides sp. CAG:927
GTATTCATTTGCCGAGTAAACACCGGACAAACCTTCTCCGGGGATGTTCATAAACATAGGTAGACCAGCACCAGAACCAATGAAGACAGCCTGATACCCCATCTCAAAGAGTTCATCAATACTCAGTACTTTACCGATCACCATATCGGTCATGACTTCAACACCAAGTGCTGTCAATTTATCGACTTCACTCTGTACAATGGCCTTGGGTAGACGGAACTCCGGAATACCATATACCAATACACCGCCGGCAGTATGGAACGCTTCAAAGATCGTTACCTGATAACCGAGCTTTGCCAGATCACTGGCACAAGTAAGTCCGGACGGGCCGGAACCCACAACAGCAACTTTCTTGCCATTCGACTCTGGCTTCACAGGCTTTTCCACCACATTCTCGCGATACCAGTCTGCAACAAAACGCTCCAAACGACCAATGCCGACCGGCTCACCCTTAATGCCGCGAATGCACTTGCTTTCGCACTGGCTTTCCTGCGGACACACACGGCCACTGATTGCAGGCAGCGCATTCGTTCCGTTTATTACTTCGTATGCCGCTTTGAAATCGCCTTCTGCAACCTTGGCAATAAACTCCGGAATATGCACGTTGACCGGACAACCATTGACGCAGGGATGATTCTTGCAGTGCAGGCAACGGGTAGCCTCCGTCAGAGCAGTCTCTTCAGAATAACCTGTGCAAACCTCTAAAAAATTCTTATTACGTACATTCGGATCCTGAGCAGGCATGGGAGCTTTCTTGGGGTCCATGTTCGGTTTTTTCATTTCTGCCATGATCATTCCACTCCTTACT
>CAVLAO010000088.1:2348-6567 GCA_963660915.1 Bacteroides sp. CAG:927
TCGGCTTCTTGATCACGGTAGGCAGAGTTTCGATTCATTAACTCTGTAAAATCAACCTCATGTCCATCGAATTCAGGGCCATCCACACAGGCAAACTTTGTTTCGCCGCCTACGGTAACGCGACATCCGCCGCACATACCGGTGCCATCGATCATAATCGGGTTCAAGCTAACGATTGTTTTCACGCCAAACGGCTTTGTCGTTTTACACACAAAGCTCATCATCGGAACCGGTCCGATTGCAATTACTTCATCATATTGGATACCGGACTCCAACAGCTCTTGTAGCTTCACCGTGACAAAGCCTTTCTCACCGTAACTGCCATCATCTGTCATCATGTAAAAGTTATCGC
Source organism: Bacteroides sp. CAG:927 (assembly GCA_963660915.1). Taxonomy (GTDB): domain Bacteria; phylum Bacillota; class Clostridia; order Oscillospirales; family Oscillospiraceae; genus UMGS1766. The sequence goes on from CAVLAO010000088.1 coordinate 2,701, forward strand.
AGGACTCATTAAATTCCTTTTCAAGAATAACAATATCCTTGTTGCGGAAGCCCATAATGCCGTCTACAACAGCGCCTGCCTCATGCATAGCCTTTGCAACCGGGTATGCAATTGCGCACCCCACACCGCCGCCAACAACGGCAACTCTTTTTTTATTTTCAGTATCGGTAGCCTTACCCAAGGGGCCGACAAAATCTTTTAAATAATCCCCTTCATTCAATTGGGCCAACGCTTTTGTAGTCATACCTACCAACTGGAAGATAATCGTGACAGTACCTTTTTCCCGATCATAACCGGCAACCGTCAGCGGCAGACGTTCGCCATATTCATCAATACGAAGAATAATGAATTGACCCGCTTTTACCTTCTTCGCCACAAACGGAGCTTCAATCTCCATCAGTGTGACATTAGGGTTTAGCGCTTCTTTACGAACAATTTTGAACAAAAGACTCACTCCCGTTTTATAGAAAGATGACTTTTATGCCACTCTCCTGTTTAATGCAAGCAAATTTTAACACAGTGTGATGTCAATTGCAAGGAAATTGTTAAAAATTTAACATCTTAAAAAATATTGATAAAAGTACTTTTTGTATCTGTTTTCGTTGTCTAACGGCATTGACGATAACCGAATTTATTTTTTCAAGATGCCACAGTCATCAACTGCTTTTACAATCTCGCGTATTTTCTCAACCGGCTGCACCAGTGCAAACCGCACATGCCCTTCTCCTAAACTGCCAAAAGCAGAGCCGGGAGTACAAATCAGACCACTCTGCTCCATTAGATCCATGCAGAATTCAACCGAATTGTCATAGTGATCCGGAATTGGAGCCCAGACAAACATGCTGCCTTCGCTGTCCGGAACGTTCCATCCAATGCTACGAAATCCGCCGCACAAGGCGTCCCGACGCCGCTGATATTCTTCTCTGCGCACTGCAACACCATCCTGACCACCGTTCAAAGCTTCCACCGCGGCAAGCTGCACCGGCAAAAAAATGCCATAGTCAATTTGGGAGCGAACCTTTGAAAATGCAGAAATAATTTCCCGATTTCCCAGAACGAACGAAATACGTGCTCCTGTCAGATCATAAGTTTTTGAAAGGGAGTTAAATTCGATGCCAACTTCCTTCGCTCCAGGAACGCTGAGAAAGCTAATTCCTTCACGTCCATCATAAACAATCTCAGAATAGGCATTGTCGTGCAAAATGATAATATTATATTTTTGGGCGAATGCGACCAACTCTTCATAAAAACTGCGGGGTGCTGTTACACAAACAGGATTGGCCGGATAAGAAACAACCATCATCTTTGCACGATGGGCAATTTCTTCCGGTATAGCACTTAGATCCGGAAGATAATGATTCTTTTCAAGTAAATCATAATAGGCAATCTCCGCGCCGCAAAGCCAAGGACCTATTTCAAAAATCGGATAACCGGGATTCGGGCACAAGACAAGATCGCCCGGGTCACACAGCGGCAACGCAACATGTGCAATTCCCTCTTGCGATCCATTTACTGACATGATTTCATCCGGTTCCAACTCTACAGCATATCGGCGCTTGTACCAATTCTGAACGGCTTTTACCAGCTCAGGAATGTTTCCAAGGGAATATTTATAATTATCCGGATTCTTACATGCCTCCTGCATAACACGCATGACATTTTCATCCGGCAAAAAATCTGGGGTACCAACCGACAAATTGTAAACTGTACGACCCTTTCGAACCATTTCATTTTTCTTGTCGTTCAGCACATTAAAAATTCCGGCTTGAAAGCTTTCCATTCTCTTTGCAAATTGAAACTCCATAACAGTTCCTCCCATATAAATTTGGTCGTTCTTCTCAAGTGAAAATATATTATCCATTCAATATCACGATCACGGCATATTTTAGCAAAATATAATACATTCGTCTTGTTTAACATAAAAAGGAAACGCCTGATCGGGGCGTTTCATTTTTCAAAAATTATTATACATTTCCGTGTGTATAATTGCAATCACAAACCACAAAGATCATAATTCTGCAGAGCAAGCGCAATTCCATCCTCTCGTAGCGGCGCTGTCACAAATTCCGCCGCCTTTTGTACCTCTTGCGGTGCATTTCCCATCACAATGCCGTGAGCAACACATTGCAGCATTGGTATATCATTTGTACTGTCCCCTACCGCATAGCTAGCATTTCGTGAGATTGCTGTCTTATCTAATATATATTCGATGCCCTTTTGCTTGGAATACCCCTTGCAAATTAACTCCATGAAATTGTTTTCTCTGAAAATCACCTCGCAATAAGGTGCAATATAAGTGAGAAACGACTTCAAATCACCATTCTCGGTCGGCCAAATGCAGAACTTATCAAAGCAAAAATCAGGTGCATCTACACTTCGATCAATCGGAAAACCAAGTGCTTTAAAATGTTCCTTATTCTTCTGAACACGCGCACTTGATCCCCAATGCCACACCCCCGACTCAGATTCAAAAACTGCCTCTAGGCGGAAGGAACGTATATGCTGCAAAATATTATAAGATTGCTGTGGCGAGAAGCTGACATGGTAGCAAAGCTGATCGTGATATAAAACATGTTGTCCGCAGGAACAAATATAACCTGAAAATCCGATATTTTTCACATCAAGCGGTATATGGGAATATGGCCGACCAGTATTAACGAAACACAAATTGCCTGCATCCCGTGCAGCCTGAATCGCTGCGATTGCGGATTGCGGAATATAACCGTCCTCTGCAATAAGAGTGCCATCTACGTCAAAAAAAATAATATTTTTACTCATGCCGCATTCCACCCATTCATACTTCTGATCGTAACGAAATCAATCTACAATAATTGATTTTTCCTTTCTTATTGTCATGCTGCAGCAAAATTGTGCACATGCTGTGGAAAAGTCCGAAGTAGAATTATTTACCTTCAAATCTCGGAGTTCTTTTTTCTTGAAATGCCTGAACTGCCTCATGGAAATCCTTACTTCCCATAAGTTGGATACTCAAATCATGTTCAATTTGTCGTGCATTTTCGAATCCGGTATCAAGCGCACCCAAGCTGATAATTTGCTTAATCCCGCGAACGGCTAACGGTGGCTTTTTAACGATGATCGACATGATCTTCTCTACCTCATCAAACACGGTCTGATCCGGAAACACGCGATTGATAATTCCCTGTCTGCACGCCTCTTCCGCGGACAACCGCGTACCAAGCAAAAGCATCTCTTTTGCGCGAATCATATTCGTACGACGCGGCAAACGGATTGCGCCGCCCCAACCTGGAACCAATCCTATATCCACTTCTGTCATACCAAAACGAGCACTTTCTCCTGCGTAAATAAGGTCACAGGACAATGCAATTTCAAATCCGCCGCCAATGCACCACCCTGATACTGCCGCTATCGTCGGTTTCTTCATATTTAGAATGGTATCGCGCAGTTTAACTCCTCGCCGATACATAGCCTCACTGTCCGATGGCGTTTGAATTTCAGAAAGGCTCTCCATCGCCCCACCTGCTGAGAAGGCTCTTGTTCCTGCACCTCGAAAAATAATCCCCCGTACGGAAGGATCATTTTCCAAGGCTGTTATAGCATCAATAAACTGCAACTGCATCTTTGTTGTCAGAGCATTCAGTTCGTCTGGATTATGAATTGTTAAAATGGCAAACTGCCCTTCTGAATTCTTTCGGATATCAATCAATATAGTGGCTTCACTCATTGTATACTCGCTCCTCAATGCATTTGACTGTTTTCAAATGATGTGCTTATAATAAAATATAGAACTTTAATAAGGAAGTGTTCTCTTATCATGACAAAAGAAGAAATGGAACAATATGTTTTAAAAAATCATTTCATGCGATACAATCACATTGAATTGTGCTC
>CAVLAO010000089.1:0-6411 GCA_963660915.1 Bacteroides sp. CAG:927
AGGCACAGATAAATGCGGAAGCATTTTACCGTGAAGTCTGCATAGTAAGCACTTTCGTTGGCAGCGCCGAACAGCATGGCGATCTGCAATGGGAATACCTCCACGATGACCAGGGCAACAGCGCCCACGATAAATTCCGCCAACAGCAGGAGGGAGAACAGGGCTTTGGCGCGGTCTTTTTTCTTTGCGCCGATGTTATATCCGGCGATCGGGATACAACCGGCTGCCATGCCAATGGCAATCGAAATAGCGATCTGGAAGAACTTCATGACGATGCCAAGGACGGCGAGAGGAATCTGTGCATATTCCGGCTGGCCGAAAATCGGATCCTGAGCACCGTATTTCATGCACATATTCTGCACCGCTGCCATAGAAATGACCAGCGAGATCTGTGCAAGAAAACTGGTAAGGCCCAGAACCAAGAACTGCGGGATCAGTTTCCAATCCAGACGGAAGCTGCTCTTTTTCAATACAATGACCTTCATATGCCGCAGATACCAGATGGAGAGCACTGCCGTAAGCGCCTGACCGATGACCGTGGCAATGGCTGCGCCTTTCATGCCCCAGCGAAGGCCATAAATAAAGATAGGGTCCAGAATCACATTGGTAATTGCGCCGGAAACGGTTGCGATCATGGCAAATTTCGGGCTTCCATCACTGCGGATCACCGAGTTCATGGCCTGCCCGAACATATAGAACGGAATGCCCAGCGTGATGTAGAAGAAGTATTCTTTTGCAAACGCATGAGTCTCTGCATTGACGGTGCCGCCGAACAGAGCAAGGATCGGTTCGCTGAAAATCAGATAAACGGCTGTCAGCACCAGACTGAAAACGACACAAAGAACAACAGCGTTGCCGACAGACTTATGCGCATCCTCACTGGCATTGCGCCCCAGAGCGATGCTCACAAAGGCGCAGCAGCCATCACCAATAAATACAGCAAGGCCAAGAGCTACCACCGTCAGCGGGAAAACGACCGTGTTGGCCGCATTGCCGTAAGAGCCGAGATAGCTTGCGTTTGCAATGAAGATCTGGTCCACGATGTTATACAGTGCGCCGACCAGCAGCGAAATGATGCACGGAATCGCGTATTTCTGCATCAGTTTGCCGATGCGTTCCGTGCCGAGAAACTGATTGGAACTTTCCATGGGATTCACCTTACCTTTCCATTTTGGGGCAAAAAGAAAAAAGAGCCACACTCATGCAACTGGTCTTACGCATGAGTGCCACTCGTTGTACGAAATTATTATACGGACTCTGGCCCAGATTTGCAAAGGTACTTTTGCACAAGAATTCCCCTTGTCATTCTGCGCATATTGCACGATTCAAGTTTTGTGAAAACGAAATGCTCATTGTGATTTTTAACAATGACATGCTACTCGTTTTTTGTGAAGAACCGCCTTTGAAATTTGATTTTCAATCTTTTATAATAAAAATAGAACGGTGTTATGCTGGAATATTTAGCGAAAGCACCTTTTGAAGATAGGAGAATCGAACATGAAACGAGTAAAAGCCGCCTGTATCTGCCAGACCCTGCACTTTATGCTGAAGGATGGCGAAGAACATCTTTATGCGGTCAAGCAAGTCAAGGATGAAGTTGAGAAGTACAAGAGAGATTTGGAGCGCAACCACACCCAGTATAAAATTGTGGAGCAGACCGAACAGCCGGATGGCTCCATCATCGTGAAGGTCATCAAGCAGTACAATTCTGCTCCCGTGGGTGACTATCTGAACTGATTTATTCCTCTCATAAAAATGACCGCTTCCGTACAAAAACGGAAGCGGTCGTTTTGCATAGAGAAGATCTTACCACTGATTGAAATGCACCCTGTCATCTTCATAACGGTTCTCACGGGGCGAGGTAATGTCCGCTTCCGGGTAACCAAGGGCAATGATGGAGTGCGGCACGATGGTCTCCGGCAGGCCGAACAGCTTTTTCTGTGCGTCTACCCGGTCCATCTGCGGCCAAGTGCCCAGCCAGACCGCGCCCAGACCCAGCTCCTGTGCGGCAAGGCAGATATTCTGTGCGGCAATCGCACCATCAATGACCCAGTAATCTTTTGCCAGGCGGAATGCGCGGTCAAGGTCGCCGCAGACGAGGATGCCAGCGGCGGCGTGCCGCAGCGGCTCGGCAGGGCGGCCGTTGGCATCGGCCATCTGAGCCAGCTTTTCCGGGTCGGTCACAACAACGAACGACCAGTCCTTTGCGTTGACACAGCTCGGCCCGCTCATAGCGGCTTCCAGCAGCTGATGCAGTTTTTCGCTTTCGATGGGTTTGTCGGTGAACTTCCGGCAGCTGCGCCGGGTGAGAATGGCGTCCAGAGTGTTCATAGGAAAATACCTCCTGTGGTGATTTGACCCCAGTATAGCACAGCCGTTTGAAAATTTCATGTGTGATCTGGCTTGCAATTTTGCGGCGTTCCGGTTATAATACGTTCTGTTACGAATACAAAAAAGCCGGCTTACAAAGCGTGAAATCCTGAGGACTTGCTCGTCCTCAACGATTTCGCGCTTTTTTGTTTGCCCGAAAAAGGAGGACGTATGAACTCGAAAAACAAACTGGCGGAAATGCCTATCCGCCCCCTGCTGTACACGATGGCGGTGCCGCTGATGCTGTCGCTGCTCATCCAGTCGTTATACAATATTGTGGACAGCATTTTTGTCGCACGGCTGTCGGAGACAGCCCTGACCGCCGCTTCGCTGGTGTATGCCATCCAGTTTTTGATGATCGCCATTGCCGTAGGCACGGCGGTGGGCTTGAACGCTCTGCTCTCCCGCAAGCTGGGGCAGAAAAAACTGGAGGAAGCCTGTCGTGCGGCGACCACCGGCCTGTTTCTGATGCTGGGAACGTCGCTGGTGTTTACGCTGGTAGGGCTGTTGTTTTCCAATCAAATCGCCGCCGCACTGACGAACGACCCGGAATTGCAGGAGCTTTGCCGGGAATACCTCTCGGTGAACCTCGTGTTCTGCTGGGGCATCTTTTTGCAGACCTACGGTCAGCGGCTGCTGCAAGCCGTGGGTGACACGGTGCTGTCCATGGTTTCGCTCATCATTGGCGCAGTGGTGAACATCATCCTTGACCCCATTATGATTTTCGGCTTGCTGGGCTGTCCGGCCATGGGCATCCGGGGCGCGGCCATCGCCACCGTCATCGGTCAGCTCATCGGTGCGGCGGCAGCGCTGTGGTTCAACCGGGTCAAGAACCCGGTCATCCACGTCCGGCTGAAAGGCTATCACTTTCTGTGGCAGGATGTGGCCGACATTTACCGTGTCGGTCTGCCCACCATCGTGATGCAGGCCATCGGCAGTGTGATGACCTTTGCAGTCAACAGCATTTTGCTGGGCGTGTCCTCCACGGCGGTGGCTTTCTTCGGCATCTACTACAAGCTGCAAAACTTCCTGATGATGCCGGTCAATGGTCTGGGACAAGCGGCCATCCCGGTGGTCGGGTTCAACTACGGCAGCGGCCAGTCTGACCGGGTAAAACAGGCGTGGAAAGTACTTCTGCCCACCGGCGTAGTCTTCGCGCTCTGCGGCACGGCAGTGTTCCTGCTGTTCCCGGCGCAGCTGCTGGGGCTGTTCTCGGCCAGTGACGAGATGCTGGCCTTTGGCGTGCCCGCTCTGCGCATTATCTCGGTGACCTTCCTGTTTGCGGTTACGACCATTCTGTGTGGCTATTTTGCGTCCGGCCTTAGCAATGGTGTCATCAATATGATCGGCGGGGTACTCCGTCAGTTAGTGGTGCTGGTTCCGTGTCTGTGGCTGCTCATCCACACCGTGGGCATCGACAGGGCGTGGTTTGCATTCTGGGTGTCTGAGTTGACTGCCTGCGCTTACAGTTTGTGGGCCGTGCGAAAAGAATTGCGGAACGAAGTAAAATAAAAAATGGGCTGGATGCTGGAAATCCCAACATTCAGCCCGTTTTCTATTTGTCGGTTAGTTTGCCTGTGCAGGAACGACCACGTTCACCGGCAGGACATAAACGCCGTCCGCGGTATAGTAGGTGATCTGGGTGATGGTCTTGCCGATCATCGAAGCATAGTAAGCATCGTCTGCGTCGAAGCCCAGCTCGGTGCCAAGCCAGATGTTCGTCACATGGTGCAGACCATACTCTGCACCGTCTGCAGTCGTCATGACAACGCCGTAGACCTTGTTGGTGCTGACATCCAGCTCAAAGCCGTTGACCTTCATCTCGTAATCGGTATGACGGCCGTTCGTTACCAGCTCCACCGTTGCGCCGTTCACGGTCGTTTCGGTGGCCTTGACCTTGCCGAACTCCCAGCTGCCGGTGAATACATTGTACCATGCTGTTGCATAGTAGGAAGGGGTATCGCTCAGCTTGTAGTAAGCGTAGCTGTCGTTCTCAAACAGGGCATCCACGCCGGAATAAGTAGTCGTGGTGTCCTTGCCGCGCAGCTTAACAGTGATGTCATAGCTGGTGGAATCCGTGACCTGCTTCGAGCTGTCCAAGGCCCACGGGGTCAGCACCTTGACCGGGAACGAAACGCCGGTAATGTCCGAACCATCCCTGTTAACGTGGTAGGAGCCGAGGGCTAGATTTCCGGCACGGGTCTTGGACTTGGTGGCACTGGTCACAGCGTCCACTTCGCTCTCCACGCCAGCCGCATTGTAGAACTGTGCGTAGGGGATATTCATGACAACGTAGGTGGAGGAGATGCAGTTTTCCTCTTCCACAGCTTCTACATCCTGTGCAGCGAAGGCCGGAACCGATACGGCACACACCATCATAGCAGCAGCCAGAATACCCGCGAACGTCTTTTTCAATCTCATGGTAACACACCTCATCAAATGAAATTTTTAAGGTAGTCATCGCTAACATTATACGCTAAAAGAAAAGCCGGTGTGGACTTTGGTTAGCTGGTTAGAAATAACTAACGAACAATTTTAAGATACCATGGTTGCGTAAAGTTGTCAAGATGATTTATCGCAAAAGCAGAAAGCTCTCCACAGTAACAGCAATCTAAAATAAAACGTACCAAACGAGCCATGATATGGTATACTGAAAGCATACAATCTGGAATCTTTCTATGAGGAAAGAATGCTTAACGATAGCACCCAGAAACAAAATGCAAAATAATACGAAATATCGAATGATATAAAATTTCGGAGGAATGTGAAAACGATGACAAAAATCCTTTTCATCTGTCACGGCAATATTTGCCGCAGCCCAATGGCCGAATTTGTGATGAAAGATCTGGTGGCCAAAGCCGGGCTTTCTGATCAGTTTGAAATCGCATCGGCTGCTACCAGCACCGAAGAGATCGGCAACCCGGTCTATCCGCCTGCCCGGCGGAAGCTGGCCGAGCACGGCATCTCCTGTGAGGGTAAAACAGCCCGGCAGATGACCCGGCGGGACTACGAAACCTACGATTATCTGATCGCCATGGATCACAACAATCTGCGTAATATGGCACAGTTTGTGGGCAGCGATCCGGAGCATAAAGTGTCCCTTTTGATGGATCACACCAACTGTCCTGGTGACGTGGCCGACCCGTGGTATACCGGCGACTTCGAGGCTACATGGCAGGATGTGCTGGAAGGCTGCACGGCATTGCTGGAAGAACTGCGCTGACAGGAGAATTTCATGACAGAACGTTATTGTGAAGGTGAACGGTTTGCTGACCTGTCGTTCACCGAGGAGACTTTTGAGGACTGCGATTTTACCGATTACGTGTTTGTGGACTGCGCATTTACCAAGTGCGAATTGTATCATACCACGCTGACTGAGTGCAAGTTTGTGCGGTGCGAGATTGCAGGTCTGCGCAGCACCCATTCCTCAGTGCAGTCGCTGGATTTTGAGGACTGCTGCCTGAATGAAATCGAGTGGGCACCGCTGATGTCCAATGGGGCCTTCCCGGACCCCGTCCACACGCTGAAAGGGTGCAGCCTGAAATATAACACCTTCACCGAAATGAACTTCAACCGCTTCAATTTTTCAGACGGCAACGAAATCGTCGGCTCGATGTTTGCCAAGTGTGAGATGCAGTTGGCCAATTTCAAGGGCGTGGAGCTTCACGAAACGGAGTTCTATCAGTGTGACCTGCGCAAGTCGGACTTCCGGGATGCCACTGGCTATAAAGTGGATATTCTGGGCAGCCGCCTGAAAGATGCAAAATTCTCGCTGTCGGAAGCGGTGAATCTGCTGGCGGATTTGAAAATCAAGCTGTCATAACAAGGAGAAACAATGCGTCAACTCATCATTGCACGAAAAGATCTGCAGATGTCGCCGGGCAAGCTGGCGGCGCAGTGCTGCCACGCTTCGCTGGCGTTTCTCACCGACCCCATCGGCATGGGGCAGGGCGTGGAACCCATCGAAAAAGACGGCGAAGTCACCGGCTACCGGGCAGAAATTACATTGGACAAGGCAACCTACGAAGAGTGGTTTGACGG
>CAVLAO010000090.1:0-6322 GCA_963660915.1 Bacteroides sp. CAG:927
GGGATGACATTCGAAAAAACAATCAGAATCCACGAAAATTCGCAGGTTTCGTCGCGAATAGAATTGCCTTGACGAAAGAGAAAACTATGGTACAATGAGCTTAAATTAAAACTTGAGAGGTGTTATTCATGGCAGATTACAAAGGTTTGTTCACTCGTTTTTTGGATCGGAACGACATTAAGTACACAGAGATGAAGGACAACGTGGTAAAGGTTGTTTACAGTGGCGACAACCTGAAGACCATTCCTATTTTTGTCTTCTTCGATGAGGACGGCGACCCCATCGTCAGCCTGAAATGTTGGGAGATTGCCAACTTCAAGGATGAAAAGCTGGCCAGCGGCATCATTGCCTGCAATGAGCTGAACAAGCAGTTCCGCTGGGTGTGCTTCTACATCGACAAGGACAACGACGTCCTGGCCCAGATCGATGCCTACATCGATGAGGAGACCTGCGGCAGCATTGTCACCAGTCTGGTGCGCCGCATGGTGAACATCATTGACGAAGGCTATCCCACCATCATGGGCGCTCTGTGGGGCAAATAAGCCGACAAAGACGAATCCCCTTCGACATCCGATGGATGTCGGAGGGGATTTTTTTGAATGATTTATCTTATCATTAAGATCCTTCGCTGCGCTCAGGATGATAGTAGAAGGGAGCACTCAGGATGACAGGGAAAGGAGGTGCTCTGGATGACAACCAACCCTGTCATTCTGAGGGAGCAGAGCGACCGAAGAATCTTTTTTCTACCGATAACACGGGCAGTTGCCGTAGTTGCTGCATTAAGATCCTTCGCTGCGCTCAGGATGACAGTGAAAGAGAATGCTCAGGATGACAGAAAAAGGAAATGCTTGAGGTAATAAGGAAAGGGTGTATCTGCGATGATCTTTTAATCCACAAACTCAATAACACCGTCGCCCAATTTACTGACCCGGGCGAGGGACTCCACCCGAACGCCCTGCTCCCGCAGGCGGGCGCCGCCGGGCTGGAAGGCCTTTTCAATGGCGATGCCGCAGCCGACACAGGTGGCGCCGGACTGGGCGACAATGTCCATCAAGCCCATGAGGGCTGCACCGTTGGCGAGAAAATCGTCGATAATCAGCACCCGGTCGCCGGGCTGGAGAAACTTCTTGGACACGATGACGTTATTCACATTGTTATGGGTAAAACTGACCACAGTGGTGGAGTAGACCTCGCCGGCAATGTTTTTTGTCTTGCTCTTTTTGGCAAAAATCACCGGTACATCAAATTCCAGTGCCGCCACGCAGGCGATGCCGATGCCGCTGGCTTCGATGGTGAGAATCTTGGTTACGTTGTCCTCGGCGAACAGCCGTTTCCACTCCCGACCCATCTCCTGAAAGAGCTTCACATCCATCTGATGATTCAGGAAGCAGTCCACCTTCAGCACGTCTCCCTGCTCAATGATCCCGTCCCTGCGAATGCGCTCCTCCAGCATTTTCATCTTGTTTCCCCCTCAAAGTTTTCTCCAAATGAATTTATCCTATATTGTAGCCTTTTTCCCCTGCGCTGGCAACCCTAATTTTGCACAGAATCTGTGGAGAAAAAAAGAAGAAACCTCCGGGCCTGACACCGGAGGTTTTTTCTTGAGAGAGAGAAAGAAAAAGAAAAGAGACTTTTGCAGATTTACTGCTTGTTCCTTGGAACATGTTTATAGTAACACAGAAAAATGACGGAATTGTGAAGAAGAATCAAAGCTTTTGTGAAGAAAGGAAAAAAGAAGGGGATCAAATCTTTTGACCCTTTTATTCTGATGCGGTTTTCATCCCTGTCATTCTGAGGCCGAAGGCCGAAGAATCTTTTCTACCGATAATGCGGCAATTGTCACGGGCCGGTGCAGTAAGATCCTTCGCTGCGCTCAGGATGACAGGGGAAGGGAGCGCTCAGGATGACAGGGGAAGGGAGCGCTCAGGATGACAGTGGAAGGGAGCACTCAGGATGACAGTAGAAGGGCGTGCTCTGGATAATAACCGGCCCTGTCATTCTGATGCGGGTTTCCTCTCTGTCATTCTGAGGCCGAAGGCCGAAGAATCTAAAAAAAAACGCGGCGAACCGACTCCGGGGGGTGGAGTCGGTTCGCCATTTTTGTTGAAAAGAGAGAGAAGAGAGAAAAGAGAGAGGAGAGTTCAATACTTGCAACTCATATGTTCCACTGTTCCTTGGAACAACTTTATAGTATCAGATCAATACTGCCATCCCGTGACAAAATTATGAATGTTTTGTAAATAGCAACTTTTTTCTTTCTTCTCTGACATGGAAAGGACAGCTCAGTCTATGGAAAACAGGCGGGTGGGTTCCTCGTCCTCATTGGGCTTTGCCAGCAGGCAGTTGATCACGCTGCCCAGCACCAGAATGTTGGCCAGAATGAACAGCCACAGCATGAGAATCATAATGCCCGCCAGAGAGCCGTAAACCAGAGAGTATTTCGAGGACATGGAGATGAACATGGAGAATATCGCCGTGCCCAGTACCAGTGCCACAGAGGAAAAAATTGCACCCGGCCACGCCCGGCTGTTGGGCAGGGCCTTCTTGCTCAGGCAGACCCGGTACAGAGCCGTCAGCGCCAGAAAGCCAAGGGCAAACACAACGGGGAAACGGAGCCACTGCCACACCGTCAGCAGTGCGGTGATCTGCAGGTGCTCCTGCACCAGCTGGAACAGCCAGTTGCCGGACACCACGGCCAGCAGCATGATGAAAATGGTCATCAGCAGCACCACGCTCATGGCAAGGCTGACCAGCACGTGAAGCAGCGTATTGAAGGCCGGTCGGCCGGCCACCTCGCCGGTGATGCTCATCAGCGCCCGAAAGGCGGCGGAGCTGGCGGTGATGGCGGTGATAATTCCGGTCCAGAGCAGGGTGGTGGACTCGTTGGTCAGCACGTAGGTGATATATTCATTGATGATTCCGTCGGTAGGCAGGTTTTCCACCAGCCGAAGCGCGGCGGCTACGTCCAGATGGAGAAAACCGATGGCGGCGACCACCACCATCAGCATGGGAAAGAGGGAGAAAAGCAGATAGTAGCTGATCTGAGCGGCGGTGCGCATAAGATTATGCTGGAAAAACAGGTTCAGCAGACGGAGCAGAAAATTCACCGGCCGGCTGTGCAGCACGCGTTTTCCTCTTTTTCGCATGGGATACCTCCTCTGTGGGAAAGATAAAGAAAAAATGGGGATATATCATTTCGGGGGTGACATCCGTTAAAAAATAAAGCAGGGTGCACAAAAAACCAATCTATATAATAGCGGAAAACTGCTGAAATTGCAAGGAAAAGGGCAGTAAAAAACCGTCTGCACAAGACAGACGGTTATTTACACGCTCGATCTACCGCAATCAGGGTTGCTTATTCAGCAATCGCGTTCAGCTTAATGGTGAGCTGGCTCTTCTTGCGGGCGGCCTTGTTGGAATGGATCAGACCCTTGGCAGCGGCCTTATCGACAGCCTTGACGGCTACCTTGTAAGCGACCTCAGCCTCGGCCTTGCTGCCCTCGGCAACGGCGGCGTCGAACTTCTTCAGATCGGTCTTCAGCGCGGACTTTGCAGCGCGGTTCTGAGCGGTCTTGGTGTTGATAACCAGAACACGCTTCTTAGCATTCTTCAGATTCGGCAAACCAAACACCTCCTATTATAACAATCTACCTAAACTGCAAAAAGCAGTTTGTGGACATATTCATGCAGGGAAATACCCATGCGAATACGTATTTTACCACCAATCAATTGGAATTGCAATCTTTTTTTTCAAAATTTCGCAATTCCAATGCAATGGCGGGGCTCAGCACAGCTTTGCGCCGGCGGGAATGGCGTCGTCCACCATAATCAGGTGGAGTTTTTCCTCCCCATGCTCGGTGTGAACGGCGGAAATCAGCATGCCGTTGCTCTCCTTGCCCATCATCTTGCGGGTGGGCAGGTTGGTGATGGCCACCAGCGTTTTGCCGATCAGCTCCTCCGGCTTGTAGTAGGCGGCGATACCGGAGAGAATCTGGCGATCAGTGCCGGACCCGTCGTCCAGAGTGAAGCAGAGCAGCTTGTTGCTCTTTTTCACCGGCTGGCAGTCCTTGACCTTCACGGCCCGGAAGTCGGACTTGCAGAAGGTGTCGAAATCCACCTTTTCCTCCGTGAGGGGCTCCACCTCAACGGCGGGCAGAGCGGCCTTTCTTGCCTCCTCGGCGGCTTTTTCCAGCTCGGCAATCGCCTGGTAAATATCAATGCGGGGGAAGAGGTTATCGCCCTTGGTGACCTGAGCCGTGGCGGACAGGCGGCCGAAGGTGCCGGTGCTTTCCCAGGTCTGTACCGCCGCTTCCGCGCCGATCTGGGCAAACAGCTTCTCCATGCTCTCGGGCATGAAGGGGGTCAGCAACACGCCGCAGATGCGGGTGGTTTCCAGTAGGTTGTACATGACCGTTGCCAGACGGGCGCCGTTGGCGTCTATGTCCTTGGCCAGTGCCCAGGGGGCGTTTTCGTCAATGTATTTGTTGGCCCGGGCGATTACCTTAAATACCTCTGCCAGTGCATTCTGGAAGGCAAAGCTGTCCATCGCGGCCTGATACTTCTCCTGCAGCTGCTTTGTCATGGTCAGCAGCTCCTCGTCGGAGGCGTCGGCCTGGCGGTCGGCGGGAAGCTGACCGGCGAAGTATTTGCCTACCATGGCGGTGGTGCGGCTGACCAGGTTGCCCAGGTCGTTGGCCAGGTCCACGTTGATGGTGTTGATGAGAGCCTCGTTGGAGAAGTTTCCGTCGCTGCCGAAGGGGAAGGTGCGCAGCAGGAAGAAGCGCAGGGCGTCGGTACCGAATTTCTCCGCCAGCAGGTAGGGATCCACCACGTTGCCCTTGCTCTTGCTCATCTTGCCTCCGTCCAGCAGCAGCCAGCCGTGGCCGTAGACCTTTTTCGGCAGGGGCATTTCCATGCTCATCAGCATGGCAGGCCAGATGATGGAGTGGAAGCGGACAATTTCCTTGCCCACGAAATGCACGTCGGCGGGCCAGAACTTGTCATAGTCGTCGTACTTGTCGTTCATAAAGCCCAGAGCGGTGGTGTAGTTGAACAGGGCGTCCACCCACACGTAAACCACGTGACCGGGGTCAAAGTCTACCGGAATGCCCCAGGTGAAGCTGGTGCGGGAAACGCAGAGGTCGTCCAGACCGGGCTTGATGAAGTTGTTGACCATCTCGTTGACCCGGCTGCGGGGCTCCAGAAAGTCGGTGTTTTCCAGCAGATCCTGCACCGGCTTGGCGTATTTGCTCAGGCGGAAGAAGTAGGCTTCCTCTTCCGCATCCTGCACTTCCCGGCCGCAGTCGGGGCACTTGCCGTCCTTCAGCTGGCTTTCCGTCCAGAAGGACTCGCAGGGTTTGCAGTATTTGCCCACATATTTTCCTTTATAGATGTCGCCCTTGTCGTACATCTTTTTGAAGATCTTCTGGATGCTCTTCACATGGTAGTCGTCGGTGGTGCGGATGAAGCGGTTGTTGGAAATGTTCATCAGCTTCCACAGGTCGAGAATGCCCTTCTCGCCGGTGACGATATTATCCACGAACTGCTGAGGAGTGATGCCGGCCTCGGCGGCCTTGTCTTCGATCTTCTGGCCGTGCTCATCGGTGCCGGTCAGGAACATCACGTCATAGCCCTGCAGACGCTTGTACCGCGCCATGGCGTCGGCGGCCACGGTGCAGTAGGTGTGGCCGATGTGCAGCTTGTCCGAGGGGTAATAAATCGGGGTGGTGATATAGAATTTCTCTCCCATTTCGGGTTTCCTCCTTTGCGCTCCTGCCCGAATGGAAGGCAAAAGCGATACTGCCCCCTATTATATGCCGTTCCGCACCGCTTGACAAGGGATTTGCATCCTTCGTCGATTCGACGGAAATCAACCGCCGGCAGAGGGAGACAGGGGGAAATTACATGCACTCCATGGGTGGGGAAAACTTTTGTGCATAACCTTGTGTAAAGTGTGGAAAACCCCATTATTTCAATGGCTGATGTCTCAGCGCATGCTTGTCCACAGATGTGGACAAGCATGCATAAGAAGTGAATATTGGATAACAAAGGATAGTTTACGTCCGTTCTTTTTTTCTCCGGATGAATCTTTGATACATTAATTAAGAAAGAAAACGTTTGGTTTGCTTCCTGCTTCAGGGAACCGTCCCTTCGGTCAATTTGCCGAAAGGGAACAAAAAGAATATTATTTGGTTTCTATATATAGATGTATATTTGAAAAAGAATCTATATTTTGCGGAACCGAAAGGAAAAAGAAAAAAGTCAGAAAAATTGAAAAATAATTCTTGACAATGGGGTGGGGCTTTGATATACTAATCAAGCT
>CAVLAO010000091.1:0-4639 GCA_963660915.1 Bacteroides sp. CAG:927
GTGTAGGCCACCATGGGTCTGAATTGGACAGCGATATTGAGCGCTATGCTATTGGATGGCGTTTTGAACGTATTCCGCGCGTTGCAACCGCAATTATGCGGGTTGCAATGTTTGAGATTCTTTACATGTCTGATGTACCCAATGGTGTTGCAATCAATGAAGCAATTGAGATTGCAAAGAAGTATGAGGATGAAAAGGTTGTTTCATTTATCAACGGAATCCTTGGTAAGTTTGTCCGCGCTGAGTGTGGAAATAATGATAAAACGGTAACACCCGAACAGAATCAATGAAGGCTTTTTTAGGGATTGATACCAGCAATTATACTACGTCTGCTGCGATCTACCGAGACGATAATACGGGACTGAATGCCTCTCGGCTGTTGGATGTGCCGGAAGGAGCTCTCGGATTGCGCCAAAGCGACGCGCTTTTTCAGCATGTCCGCCGTTTGCCGGATCAGATAGCAGTTTTAGAGCAAGCCGGTATGTTAACAAAAATTTCTGCTGTCGGCGCTTCATCTGCGCCGCGCACGGCTGAGGGATCATACATGCCATGCTTCCTTGCCGGTTTGTCGCAGGGAAGGATTTTAGCGCAGGCATTGCATGTTCCTTTCTTTGAATGTTCTCACCAACAGGGGCATGTCGCGGCGGCAGCGTGGAGCGCAGGAAAAATAGAATTACTGGATAAGCCTATGCTGAGTTGGCATCTTTCCGGCGGAACTACGGAATTGTTATTTGTCTATCCGGAAGATGAAATGCCGCAGGTGAACATTCTGAGCGGGACGGAGGATATTTCTGCAGGACAGCTTATTGATCGTACGGGGAAAAAGCTGGGAATTTCTTTCCCTGCAGGAAAGGGATTGGATGCGCTGGCATCGAAAAGCAATAGTCAAGAGTTGTTTCCTGTAAAATTGCGTGGTCTCCGGTTTTCGCTCTCCGGTGTTGAAAATCAGGTGCAGAAGCGGATTGATGCCGGAATGGCGGCAGAAGATGTGGCGCGTTTTGTGCTGAATACGTTGGCCGCTGTTATTGATCGAGTTACTCACACTGCACTGGAACGATATCCTGGCTTGCCGATACTGATGTCCGGCGGAGTTGCATCAAACGCATTGCTGCGCAAAACACTGGATTATGCATATTTTGCTCAGCCGCAATATTCAACAGATAATGCAATGGGGGTTGCTGTTTTAACATCCCGCGCAATGGAAAGAGGAGTGCTGCATGCCTGAGTTTTCCGAACAACCGCAAATATTGTCGGTTTCGGAGTTGAACCGTTATGTGAAAAAATGTTTGGATTCGGATGCTTTTCTGCGTAGCGTTGCGGTTCGCGGAGAGTTGTCGAATTATAAAAAGCAGGGGCATCATTATTTTTCTCTAAAAGATGAAAAAGGTGTTTTGTCCTGTATCATGTACGCCAATGCGACAAAAACCTTGCGTTTCGTTCCGGAGGACGGCATGCAGGTTGTTGTTTTCGGGCGTGTGTCAGCTTTTCTGCAGGGCGGAAAATATCAGCTCTATGCGGATATGATGGTGCCGGATGGGGTTGGCTCTGCCAATATGGCCTTTGAGCAATTGTATGCAAAATTGGAAAAGGAAGGTTTGCTCGCACCGGAACGAAAGAAAAGCCTTCCTCGATATCCGCAGAGCATCGCTTTAATCACATCTCCGGATGGGGACGCAATCAAAGATATTGTTCGGATTCTCCGCGAACGGTGGCCGATTGCAAAAGTAAAGGTGATGGGTGTAAAAGTTCAGGGGAATCGTGCGGTGGCTGAAATGACGGGTGCCGTACTGTATGCCAATCGATATCACGTAGCAGATATTCTTATCATAGGACGTGGCGGAGGCTCAAAAGAAGATCTGTGGGCCTTTAATGATGAAAAACTGGCAAGGGCAATTGCGGCATCTGAAATTCCGGTGATTACAGCTGTTGGGCATACAGCTAATGCAACAATTGCTGATTTTGTTGCAGATTTACGTGTTGTTACGCCAACTCATGCGGCACAGAGTGCAGTGCCCGATCAGTGTGATGTGCGGCAGGAGCTGCAATATGCAGTTTCCCGTATGTCACAGGCTACGAAAAGATATTTGCAAAGTGGCCGGCAAAAATTAGAGCAGCTGACATCCAGACAAGTCATGAGTCAGCCGTTGCGCATTGTTTATGAGCGGCGAGAGCAACTGGACTATATGCAGGAGAAGCTATCAGTTGCGTTGGAAAGAAATGCGGCGATTCATCGACGTAAACTGACGGCGCTGTGTGCCTCCTTAGATTCCCTTAATCCATTGCGTGTCCTGTCCAGAGGCTATGGTATGACACTGAACAAGGATGGTATCGTCATTGTATCAGCGGCGCAGACGCAGATTGGTGATCAAATAAGGGTTGTTTTCAGTGATGGACAGTTGGATTGTACTGTAACAGGAAGAGAGTTGAAATCGCATGAGTGAGGACAGATTAAGCTTTGAAGAATCAATGACTCGACTGGAGAAGATTGTGGCCAAGCTGGAAAAGGGAGAAGTTTCTCTTGATGAGTCAATTGCTCTTTTTGAGGAAGGAACGCGGTTGGCCGCTGCGTGCAGCAAGACTCTGGATCAGGCAGAACAATCGATTGTGCGGCTGACGAAGGGCACGGACGGAAATCCACAGGAGCAACCGATGGAGGTAAACGTATGAATCATTTCGAACAGGAACTTGAACGCTGTCGGAATATGGTGAATGACTATCTGTCCAGACCTGGTTGTTTAGGCATGTCTGAAGATAAGCTTCTCAGTGCTATGGCATATAGTTTAAATGCCGGGGGTAAACGGATTCGTCCTATCCTGACGATGAAATTTGCCGAGGCTGTTGGTGGGGCAGAAGCAGAGATGGAGGCATTACCATTGGGATGTGCTATAGAAATGTTGCATACCTATTCCTTGATCCATGATGATTTGCCTTGTATGGATAATGATAGTTTAAGACGGGGCAAACCGACCAATCACATTGTTTTTGGCGAGTCTACCGCTGTTTTGGCAGGAGATGCATTACAGACGCTCGCGTTTGAGGAAATCTTATTGGCTGATTTACCTGACCATGTCCTTGTTTCTGCAGCTTTAGAACTGGCACAAGCTGCTGGTGATAGAGGCATGTGTGGGGGGCAAGTATTGGATATGGAAGGGGAGACGCACTCTCTCAGTTTGGACGAACTTACTTCCTTGCATAAAAAGAAAACGGGTGCTTTACTGGAATGCGCATGCGTTATCGGTGTGCTAGTGGGGCGAGGGACTAAAAAGAAAGAAGATGCTGCACGGGCCTTTGGATCCGAGATCGGCCTTGCATTTCAAGTGCGTGATGACCTGCTGGATTGTATTTCTACAACAGAACAGTTGGGAAAGTCGGTCGGTTCAGATGTAGCGAATCATAAGTCAACCTTTGTTACATTGCTCGGAAAAGAGGGTTGTGAAGAATTGATTGCCGACTGCACGGAGCGGGCAAAGGCGATTATTCGGGATTCGTTTAACGGTAATGCTTTTTTGTGTGATATGGCGAATTGGCTGGCAGGGCGGATGAGTTAACATAATGAAGTTATAAAGAAGAAAAGGAGGAGAATGCCAGTGTCTGAATGGAGTGGCAAATGCCTCGAAAATTTAGATGATGATGCCTGCAAAGTGGTTTGTGATGAAATTCGTACAGCGTTGTTGCATTCTGTGTCTCAGACTGGGGGGCACTTGGCATCTAATTTAGGCACGGTCGAATTAACGGTTGCGTTGCATCGCGTGTTTGATTTTGATGTAGACCGCTTGGTTTTCGATGTGGGACACCAATGTTATGCACATAAAATGCTGACCGGCAGGGCGGATCAGATGTCAACACTCCGCAAGCTTGGCGGATTATCCGGATTTCCAAAGCCGCATGAAAGCAAGACGGATGCATTTATTGCAGGTCACGCATCCAATTCGGTTTCGGTAGCATTGGGGATGGCGCGGGCACGCACATTATTGCATCAGGACTATCGTGTAGTTGCGCTGATTGGCGACGGGGCACTTACAGGCGGATTAGCCTATGAGGGGCTTGCGGATGCAGGCGGCAGCGGTGAAAAGCTGTTGGTTGTATTAAACGATAATGGAATGAGCATTAAAAAAAATGTGGGTGGCGTTGCAAAACTGCTGTCAAGACAGCATCTTCGTCCCAGTTACCTGCGTTTTAAACGAAGATATCGTGAATTTACCCATGCCATTCCTGGCGGACGACAGATTTACCGGTTGACGCATAGTTTGAAAAAATTCTTGAAAAGCAGTTTTTTGCCCAGTGTTTTCTTTGAAGACATGGGCTTTGAATATATTGGTCCGGTAGATGGAAATGATGTTGCTGAGTTAACCCGTTTGCTGCGTTGGGCTGATTCACTGGATGGTCCGGTACTTCTTCATGTGCGCACAAAAAAAGGAAAAGGATATCCTCCTGCGGAAAGTACACCGGAACTATATCACAGTGTAGGCGCTTTTTCGTTGGATGAAGGCATAAAGCCGTCAGATAAGCTGGATTTTTCATCTGTGTTCGGAAAGTGCCTTGCTGAACTTGCGGAGAAAGACGAGCGCATTTGTGCAATTACTGCAGCAATGCAGTCCAGCACTGGATTGGATCGATTTGCGTCTGAATTTCCAAGCCG
>CAVLAO010000091.1:4683-6265 GCA_963660915.1 Bacteroides sp. CAG:927
GTCGCTATGTGTGCAGGTATGGCGAAGCAGGGGTTGCTTCCGGTGTTTGCAGTTTATTCTACTTTCTTACAACGTTCCTATGATATGTTGCTGCATGATGTATCTTTGCAAAATTTACATGTGGTTTTCGGTGTTGATCGTGCCGGCCTGGTTGGTGCAGATGGAGAGACCCATCAGGGGGTTTTCGATTTAGCTTATTTGTCTACCATACCGCATATCAATGTGCTTGCGCCCAGTAATTTTGCGGAAATGAAAAGTATGCTGCGGTCAGCACTCTATGATTTCGCAGGACCGGTCGCACTTCGATATCCGCGAGGCGGAGAGGATGATTGTTTTACCAAAGATACTGGCGGTACTGCAGACTGTGTCATTCGACAGGGAAAAGATTTCACTTTTGTAGCCTATGGTACGTTGATTTGCGAGGCAATCAAAGCGGCAAAGTGCCTTGCAGAAGATGGAATCCAATGTGAGATTGTGAAATTAAATCAGCTTATTCCTTTGAATGCAGAGCAGGTGTTAAACTCTGTTGAGAAAACACATCGTCTTTTGGTGATTGAAGATGTAATTCGTCCAAATTCTGTTGGACGTGCGCTGGCACATCAACTGGCAGAGCGCAATATAGCAACAGAAAGTATGTGTCTTCTCAGTTCAGGGATTGATTTTGTCCCTCATGGCAGTGTAGGCGAATTGCGGGCATTGTTAGGAATTGATGCAGATTCCATTGTAAAAACGGTAAAAGGAGTGCTCGTATGAAGGGCAAACGCTTAGATTTAAAATTGGTAGAGCTGGGCTATTTCGAAAGCCGCCAAAAGGCGCAAGCCTGTATTATGAGCGGCATTGTATATGTCAATGAGAAAAAAGTCGATAAAGCCGGTTTTATGGTGGCAGATGACGCAGTGATTGAAGTGCGCGGCAAAGCATTAAAATATGTGAGCCGAGGCGGATTAAAGTTGGAGAAAGCCATTCAGGTTTTTCCAATTGATCTGAATGGCGTTATTGCGATGGATTGCGGAGCTTCTACCGGTGGTTTTTCAGATTGTATGCTGCAAAATGGCGCAGAAAAGGTCTATGCAGTAGATGTTGGGTATGGCCAGTTGGATTGGAAATTGCGAAATGATCCGCGTGTTGTATGCCTGGAGCGCACGAATGCACGATACATGACGCAGGAGCTGATTCCGGATCCGCTTGATTTTGTTTCAATAGATGTTTCTTTTATTTCCCTTGCGTTGATTTTGCCTACACTGCGGACTCTGATGAAATCGACCGGTCAATTGGTTTGCCTTATCAAGCCGCAATTTGAGGCGGGAAAAGAAAAAGTTGGGAAAAAAGGCGTTGTGCGAGATCCGGCTGTTCATTTGGAGGTTGTCGAGCGCTTTTATAATCAGGCAGAACAGTTTGATTTTTCAGTGCGTGGAATGACCTTCTCGCCAATTCGTGGGCCGGAGGGCAATATCGAGTATCTTGGCTGGCTTACGGTTGGAGCGGGAAACTCGATTCCGATCGACTTTAAGTCGTTAGTAGAACAGTCGCACAAGGAGTTGGAGGCAAAATCATGAAAGTAATTCTTAGTCCTAATCCATAC
>CAVLAO010000092.1:0-6198 GCA_963660915.1 Bacteroides sp. CAG:927
AGGAGGACTACTATTATGGCTATCTGCACTCCCAAGTCTTTTGACCTGACCGGCAAGGTCGCACTCATCACCGGTGCATCCTACGGCATCGGCATGGCAATCGCAAAAGCACTGGCCGCGAATGGCGCGACCATCGTGTTCAATGACATCAAGCAGGAACTGGTTGATAAGGGCATCGCTGCCTACGAGGAAGCTGGCATTAAGGCTTACGGCTACGTCTGCGATGTTACCAACGAGGACGCCGTCAACGCTATGGTCGCTAAGATCACCGAAGAAGTCGGCCACATCAATATTCTGGTCAATAACGCCGGTATCATCAAGCGCATCCCTATGACTGAGATGAGCGCAGCTCAGTTCCGTCAGGTCATTGATGTGGACCTGAACGCACCCTTCATTGTAGCAAAGGCAATCATCCCTGACATGATCGCACAGGGCGGCGGCAAAATCATCAACATCTGCTCCATGATGAGTGAGCTGGGTCGTGAGACTGTTTCTGCTTATGCAGCAGCCAAGGGCGGTCTGAAGATGCTGACCAAGAACATCGCTTCCGAATATGGTGCCTACAATATCCAGTGCAATGGTATCGGCCCCGGCTATATCGCTACCCCGCAGACCGCACCTCTGCGCGAAGTTCAGCCTGATGGAAGCCGTCATCCCTTCGACCAGTTCATCGTTGCCAAGACCCCTGCAGGCCGCTGGGGTGAGGCTGAAGATCTGGGTGGCCCCGCCGTGTTCCTTGCATCGGAAGCATCCGATTTCGTCAACGGCCTGATTTTGTACGTTGATGGCGGCATCCTTGCTTACATCGGCAAGCAGCCCCAGTAAAGAAAGGCATCTGCTATGAAAATTGGTTGCCGTGCCCACGATTATGGCAAGCACCCGGCAGAGGAATTGGCATTGATTCTGCACAATGCCGGTTATCAGGCGGCACAGGTCGCCGTGCCGAAGGCCATTGAGGGCATCAACGATTATCAGCATATCTCACCGGAACAGCTGGAAACCATTCGGAGCGGCTTTGCGGCTCACAATGTGGAAATTTCTGTTCTGGGCTGCTATCAGGACTTGAGTGACCCGGACGCGGAAAAGCGTGCCGCCGCCGTGCAGAATGTCTGCCGTGTTCTCGGCTGGCAGCACCTTGCAGGTGGACACTGCGTCGGAAGCGAAACTTCCTACCTACATCTGGATGCAGAGCAGCGCGCTGCACGGCGCGAATGGATGTTCGACAGTGTTCTCCGCATTGTGGAAGCTGCTGCAAAAGTGGACGCTGTTTTTGCCGTGGAGCCGGTCTATTGGCATCCGCTGGACAGCATGGAAGTAGTGCAACAGCTGATTGACCGCGTGGCCGACCCGGAGCATCTGCACTTTATCTTTGACCCGGCCAATGTGCTGGAAAACCACAATATCCCGCATCAGACGGAACTGTGGCAGAGCTGGCTTGCTCTGATTGGTTCTCGCATTGATGCGATTCATGTCAAAGATTTCACTTATGGTTCTACGGGAACTTACGATACCTACGGCCCTACACCGCTGGGAAAAGGCTGCATCCAGTATGATGCCATTTCCAAATGGCTGCATCAGCAGAACAGGAATATTTCGCTTCTTCGGGAAGAAGTCATCCTGAACTGCGCCGCTGAGGACATTGCCTTTATGTCTGCTCTCTAAAACTTCATTTCATTACCATTCGCAATTTGCTTTCTTCGTTTTTCCTTCTTCTCCTTCTTCATGTGCCCTCCCATTCGTGGGAGGGCGTCTTTGTTTTTTATCCACCTGTGATTCTTGATAGAATGAAAAATTATAGTTATAGACGCAGGGAAAAGTGGCTTCTATAATAAAGCTGGGAAGTCGTGCATTTCGGCAGGACACAAGGTGCTTTTTTGAAGGGAGAAGCAGTATGAAAGTACATTGCTTACAAGGACGAACCGCCAGCGGGTTTGTGACCTTTGGCGGCGTTTGGGAAAAGGGTGAAGTCCAAGTATCATCATTTCGGCTGGCATCCTCAACTGGGCAGAATATTCCCATGCAGAGCAAGCCGATGGCCTACTGGCCGGATGGCAGCATCAAATGGAGTGCGCATACCGCAGATGCCGCTCTGCTGACGGAGGGTGCAGAACTTCTGCCTATACCGAAGAATGCTCCTGCCTGCGAGGGCATCCGGCTTACCAAGAGTGCGGACACCTGCACGTTGGATACCGGTGCGCTCCGGTTGACGGTTCCGCTGGGAGAAAATCTGTGCTGTGATTTTCTGGCAAAAGATATTTCAACTTCTGGGCGAAAGGCCGCATACAAAATCTATCCGGTCTTTCTGCTGGAACACCGAAACGAAACAGAAGATATACTGGAAACACAGGTGCAGAAGTTTCACGGTGTGATTCAAAAAGCCGTTCTGGAAGAAGAAGGTCCTTTGCAGGCGACCATTGCGTTCTATGGAGAAAATACACCCGATGAACATTGTTCTATGCCCTTTGTGATCCGGCTTTCAGTCTGGAAGAACAGTGCAGAGATGCGCTTTGTCCATACCTTCCTGTTTGATGGTGTAGAACAGCGGGATTTCCTCAAAGGAATGGGCATCCGGTTTGAAACGGAACTTTCCGGTGCGGCGTACACACGCCATGTGCAATATCTGCAAGAAGACAAGGTGTTCCACGAGTGCCCACAAAATTTGGATTCCCGGTTCCCACATCTTGGGCCGGAAGTCCGTCAGGCGCAGTTGAACGGAGAACTTTCCGTCAAAAATGCGTCAGAGGATATGAAACAGGCAGCGCAGGACATCCCCATCTGGCGGCAGTATCATCTGGTGCAGGACAGCGACCGGCATTACAGCATTTTCAAGGCGACCCAGCCGGGATGCTGCCGCATCCGCGCACAGGAGGGCACACGGGCACCGGGCGTTCTCGCGCTGACCGGTGAGAATGGCGGCATCATGGCGGGCATCCGGGATTTCTGGCAGAAATACCCCGGCGGGCTGGCTGCGGATTCGCTGGATCAGGAAACTGCGCAGCTGACCCTATGGTTCTATTCACCCCTGCAGGAAGCCTACGATTTCCGCCACTATGACACCAAAAGCCACCCCATGACCAACTACGAAGGTTTTGAAGATTTGCGCCCCAGTGCCTACGGCATCGGCGTGACCAGTGAGTGCCGGGTGCAGTTTACGGACGCGCTGCCCTCGGAACAACAGCTCCGGCAGTTTGCGGATCGGCTGCAAAAGTCGCCGGTCGTTGTGGCTGACCCGGAATATTACCATGAAAAGCGAGCCTTTGGTTACTGGGGACTTCCGCACACCGAAACAAAGGCAGGAAAGCAGCTGGAAACCGCTCTTGACCGGGCATTTTCGTTCTATCAGCGCGAGGTGGAAGCACGGCATTGGTACGGCCTGTTTGACTATGGTGATGTGATGCACACCTACGACCCGGTGCGCCATTGTTGGAAGTATGATATTGGCGGCTACGCGTGGCAGAACACCGAACTTGTGCCGACCTACTGGCTGTGGCTCTACTTCCTGCACACCGGGCGCGAGGATGTTTTCAGCTTTGCCGAAGCAATGAGCCGCCACGCATCGGAGGTGGACACATACCACTTCGGCCCCCTCAAGGGGTTGGGTTCCCGCCATAATGTGCGGCACTGGGGCTGTTCCTGCAAAGAACCGCGCATCGGCATGGCCGGGCATCACCGCTTCCTGTTTTACTTGACCGGCGATGCACGGCTTGGTGAGGTCATGGAAGATGTAAAAGATGCTGATATTTCCATGAGCCAGAACCCGCACAGCATGGAAAAACGGGCAGATAGCGTTGTTGTGCCCTCTGCCCGCAGTGGGCCGGACTGGTCAAGTTATGTGTCGAACTGGATGACCCACTACGAACGGACACTGGATGAAACCTACCGGCACAAAATCGAAGCCGGTATTCGTGACATTGCCGCTACGCCCTACGGTTTTGCGTCCGGGCCAGACTATTACTATGACCCGGAAACCGGGCATCTGATCTACCACGGTGAAATCGAAAACACTCCCAACCAGCACTTGCAGATCTGCATGGGTGGGCCGCAGATCTGGCTGGAAACCGCTGACCTGCTGGAAGATGATACCCTGAAAACACTGTTGATCCGGCTGGGAAAGTTCTATTATCTCCCGGCAGAGGAAAAGACGCGGTTGACACACGGGCAAATCGTGAACCGCCCGTTCAGCTGGCCAATGTTTGCCACAGCGGTTTCGGCATTCAGCGCAGCAAGTACCCATGACACGGAACTTGCGAAGAAAACATGGGCTGTCCTGATGGAGAGCGTATCGGAAAACGCCGGGGAAGATGCTTTTGCACCGCACTCTTATGTGGATGGTTTTGCCGCAGATGGCCAATATCAGGAGATCACCGGCATTTCGACCAATTGGGTGTCACAGTGGTGCCTGAATGTGCTGATGTGTCTGGAATTTATCCCGGATACCATGCCGCAGGATGGATTTTCAGAGTTGACAGCCTGATCCCTATGTTTTTAGAATAACAAGTCCAAACCCTCTCGCTTTTTTGCGGGAGGGTTTAATTTATATAACCTTTCTGCAATATTTGATAGAATACAAATTTATTGGAATTGACGAGGAATACGGCAACCCTTATACTTATAAAAGGTTATTTATATAAAAGTATTTAGTTTTATGAAGCAA
The DNA here is from genome assembly GCA_963660915.1 of Bacteroides sp. CAG:927. Taxonomy (GTDB): domain Bacteria; phylum Bacillota; class Clostridia; order Oscillospirales; family Oscillospiraceae; genus UMGS1766. The sequence goes on from CAVLAO010000092.1 coordinate 4,655, forward strand.
ACAGAGAGGTTTCTATAACTACAAATCTTCATCAGAATATCTGGAGGTGAATTAAATGACTTCTCATGTATTGGGCATTGGATATACACAAAATTCGGAAAGCATTGCTAAAATAGGAATCTGGAAACAGCTTGGACTGGAACTGGATTGCACAGATGACTTTGACCATGCGGCTTGTATGCTTAGCAACAGAGAATATACCTGTGTGGCGATTTGCATGAATGCGATCTCTGAAAAGCAACTGGAATCTTTGAGGAAAGCACAAAGCATTCCCATTATTGTCACTTCGCCGGATATGATGTGCGATCGTGCGCATTGCGTAAGGATCTTGAAAGAAGATCCACCGGATGCGCAGTCGGTTTCTGACGAACAGAACGATTTCACCACGAAACATGAAAGGGAAACGACTGTAATCAAAGTCAAGAACCTGCAAATCTGCTTGGAGCAGCGTTCTGTCAGCATTGATGGTTCAGCGGTTGAACTTACCGAAAAAGAGTTTGATATCTTGGCTTTGCTCCTGCTGAACCAGAAACAGGTGTTCACACATGAAATGATGATGGACGCCATCTGGCACAATGACGCAGCTTTTTATTCCCGCAATGCGCTGTCCAGCCACATCAGTAATCTGAAAAAGAAATTGAAACACTTTTCGGATATTGCAGACCAGATCAAGAGCATCCGTGGCATTGGCTATAAATTTGAGCCGTAAAAGAACTTTCTTGGGCAAACCTTATGCAAGCCTAAACCGTATCGAATGATTCATTTGGTATCATCTACCTGAAAATGGGGAGAGCATTTCCCAATTCACATGATGATACGCCGAGAGCAGCGAGACATCTTGTCCCGCTGCTTTTTTCTTTGCAAAAAATAAGACACCCGATGCTTATTGCATCAGATGCCTTACTTCGCATGGTTCAGTTCGTCGATTCGTTGACAGATATCGATCAGCTTTTCTGCTTCGCTTTCTGTCTTTCCGTGAAAGAAGTCATAAACACACTTTGGAACTGCATTCGGTGTGGCCGTTTCCGGGAACACGAGTGCATCCAGACTGATGTTCAACTCCTTTGCCAGAAGAATGACCGTTTCCATTTTGGGATTGCTGCGGCAGATCTCCGCCTGCATGACAGTGCGGTGGCTCATACCCAGTTTTTCAGCAAGCTGCTTCTGCGTCAGACCTCTGGCTTCTCGCTCTGCACGAACCTTTGCACCAAACTCATCCAGTGGATTGTTCATCAAAGCTCACCTCATATTCATTGTAATTCGTCCCAGCAGTCCTATAAATCACCACAAGAGTGACTTGAAGTAATCTTGAGATGACTTGTTGAGGGGCTGGAAACAGAAAAGAGGTGCTTGAGGTGAAATTCCGTTCCAATCTGATATTTAGGTTGCGAAGAAAGCTAACCCATATTCAAACTGAAAATACCGTATAACAGTAAGCTGCGACTCCTGAAGTGAGTTGCAGCTTATTTGTTTGCCATTAAAACTCACGCAAAAACATATCGAAGCCTGAGATGCATTAAAGGCCGAGGATACTTATACCGCTT
>CAVLAO010000093.1:0-6100 GCA_963660915.1 Bacteroides sp. CAG:927
TTCCGAACACAGAAGTTAAGCTCACTCGTGCCCAAGATAGTTCGCTGGAAACGGCGCGTGAAAATAGGTAGTCGCCGACTTACATGAAAACCCTCGAGGATTCTTCCTCGGGGGTTTTGTGTTGCCGCTTTTGATTGCCGCTCTGGGAGAAATCCCGGGGCGGTTTTTGTGCATTATTCAGACTTGTATCGGAGAAAAACGTTTTATATACTAAAAGAAAAAATCCGCGAAAATTTCAGTCTAGTTAATGAAGAAAGAAATGCTAGATTCTTCAATACCAAAAAAGGAGATAAGGATCAATGGAGCAGGAAGTAATGAAGAAAACGTTTGAAGAAATGCAAAGCGAAATCGGATTTTCTGTAATACCTTGTGAAGCAAAAGAAGAACTAAATGACAGAAGCCGGTTTGAACGTTTGGAAATGTCCGATGCGCAAAAGAGACAAATCAGTGCGTTGATGCAGAATATTCCGATGGCAGTAGCATCACAGACGATGTCTAATCTGTATATGGTTCGTTTTCCGGAAGGATTACCTCATGTTCTGACGAAATTGAAACAGGGCGGTTTTGGATCAATGATTCAGGACAATGGTAGATTTGCAGGGAGCGCATCGTTTTATAAAATGGCACCGCAGGCAGCACTTATGGGGGCGTTTACGGCAATGTCTGCTGCAAGTGGACAGTATTTCATGGCACAAATTAACAGTGAGCTGAAAATGATAAATCAGAAGATAGATGCGATCCTTGAGTTTTTGTATGGGGACAAAAGAGCGGAACTGATGTCTGAAATCAGCTTTGTAAAATATGCCTATTGCAATTTCAGTTCCATTATGGAACATGACGTACAGTGCGGCGCAACGATTGGGAGCCTTCAAGAAGCAAAAAAGGTTGCGATGAAAGACATCGAATTCTATTTACATGATTTGGATAATACAGTCGCAAAAAACGCTAAAAATTATAGTGACCTAAAAACAATCCAGCATGAGAGTACGCAAATCAAAGGGAGCCTAGATTTGTCGATACAGCTTTATATTATGAGCAGTCTTCTGGAAATGCAATATTCACAAAATGCGGATAAGGGATACCTTGACTATCTCGAAGACGAAGTGACCACATACGTCAAGAAGTGTGATAATCGCATTCTTTCAGCCTTCAGCACTTTAAGGGGACTGCTGGAGAGCTATAAAGCAAAACCAATGGAGAAAATTGAAAAGGGAGAAGAGGTAAAAATATCTTCTGAAATTATTGATGCCTTAAATACCGGGGAAGACTCCGAGCTTCAGAAAGCAGTTAAAAAAGTGATCCGCGCAGCAGGCGGTGAAAAACAATATTATGTAAAGGCAAATGGAGAAGTGTATCTTTTGAAAGCTGTTTAAAATGAAAAGCGGCCCCGCTGCGTTGGAAACCCAACGTAGTGAGGCCGCGTTATTTTTATAGGTGATTACACCTTTTTCGCAAACACAATGCCGATCGTTCCCGGGCCGGAGTAGCCGCCGATGGTGGTGCCGATATCGGTTTCGATGATGTGCTCGAACTTGCCGTACTTGCGCAGGCCGGCTTTGATGGCGTCCATGCAGCCGGATTTCGGCTCGCAGGAGGAGATAAAGACCATCGTGTTGTCGATGTCGTCCCGGCCGTCCAGCTGGTCGGTGATGTACTTGCCAACGCAGATGGGGAGGCTGCCGCGGTACTTTTTGACGACTTTCAGCTCGCCGTCAATGACCGCAAGGCTGGGCTTGATGCCGAGGATGTTGGCACCGAAGGCCAGCACGCCGGAGCAGCGGCCGCTCTTGGCCATGAAGTCCAGCTGATTGAGCACAAAGCTCAGCTCGACCCGCTTGGCAAGGCTCTGGAGCCGCATACAGATGTTCTTCGGAGGCAGGCCGTCTGCCGCCCACTTTGCGGCGCGCAGGACAAGATAGCCCTGCCCGGTGCAGATGTTCTCGCTGTCGACGACGGAGACGTTTTCAAACTCCTGCGCGGCAAGGCGGGCGTTCTGGAAGCAGGACGAGAATTTGGAGCCGACTGTAATGTGGATGACGGCGTCGTACTCGCTTGCGAAGGGGGCAAAGAAGTCGGTGTATTCCACGAGGTTGGCGGCGGCAGATTTCGGGGTCTGCCCACCGTTCCGGACGTGGTTGAATACGTCGGCGGGGTGGATGGTCACGCCGTCGAGATAGCTTTCGCCGCCCATCAGGATGTGCATGGGCATCAGCGAAATGTTCCATTGCCGGAGCAGCTCTTCGGACAGGTCGCAAGTGCTGTCGGCGGTGATCTTGATCTTCACTGGGTTCTCCTCTTTTCGCGCCGCAGACGATGGCGGCAGAATGGACTAAAATCTTCTAGTCTACTATATCACAAAAGCTTCAAAGATGTTAGCTATATTTCTGGAATCAAATGTAAATCTTTTATGAAGTGTCGATTTGGCTGGATTTTCTCCGTGAGTTCTGTACAGTTGTCACAAAAGTGCAGCGGAATTTATAGTTCTTTCCGAAAATTCGCTCGGAAGTGTTTATTTTGTCGCCCAAAAATTATATAATAATAGGTGTCACCCTGAATACTAGCATGGATACGGCCAAGAGAGCGGCTGTTTTACTTATTGGAGGTTGCCTTATATGTTCATGTACACCGATTACACCAAGCATTTGCTGGACAATGTGAAGAAGATCCACTTCATCGGCTGCGGCGGCAGCGGAATGTATCCCCTGATCCAGATCCTCTCGGCAAAGGGCTATGAGATCTCGGGCAGCGATGTGCTGGACGGCAGCATCATCCGCTACGAGCGCGAAATGGGCGTCAAAGTGAGCCTCGGCCACAGCGCAGACAACGTGATCGGCGCAGACATGGTGGTTTACTCGGCCGCCATCGCCAAGGACAACGTGGAGCTGAGTGCCGCCGCCTCTTATGGCATCCCCACGGTGGAGCGCAGCGTCCTGCTGGGCTATGTGAGCCGCCTGTACAAGGAGAGCATCTGCGTCTCCGGCACCCACGGCAAGACCACCACCACCTCGATGATCACCACCGCGCTGGAACTGGCCGGCAAGGACCCCTCTGCCGTCATCGGCGGCAAGCTGCCCCTCATCAACGGCTACGGCAAGGCCGGCAAGGGCGATGATATCGTTATCGAGGCCTGCGAGTTCGCCGAGACCTTCCTGAAGCTGACGCCGTATCTGTCGGTGGTGCTGAACATCGACAACGACCATCTGGACTACTACGGCAGCATGGGTGAGCTGAAGTTCGCCTTCAAGCGGTTTGCCCTGATGACCCAGTTCATGATCTTTGCCAACGCCGACGACAAGAATACCATGGACGTCATGTACACGCTGGACCGCCGCGTGCGTACCTTCGGCATTGACAACGACGGCGATTATCAGGCCATCAACGTGCAGGAGTACAAGCCCGGCTTCTTTGAGTTCGACCTGAAGGAGTGGAGCAAGGTCACCGGCCACATCCGTCTGGCTGTGCCGGGCCGCCACAACATCTACAATGCGCTGGCCATGTGCGCGGTCTGCCGCTTCATCGGCCTGACTGTGGAACAGTGCGCCGACGCTGCCGCAAACTTCAAGGGCGCAGGCCGCCGTTTTGAGGTCTACGGCGAGTGCAATGGGGCTGTGGTCGTGGACGACTACGCACACCACCCCACCGAGCTGCGCGCGACCCTGAACACTGCCAAGGAGCTGGGCTACAAGCGGGTCATCGCGGTGCATCAGCCGTTTACATACAGCCGCACCAAGATGCTGTTCAACGACTTCGTGGATGTGCTCAAGATCCCCGATATCACAGTCATCACCCCGATCATGGGCAGCCGTGAGCCGAACGATCCCACCATCACCAGCGCGAAGCTGGCCGCTGCGATCCCCGGCTCGGTGCTGGTGAACAGCCTCGAGGAGGCCGCCGACTGGGTGAAGCAGAACGCCCGCGAAGGCGATCTGGTCATTACGCTGGGCTGCGGCGATATCTATAAGGCCGGCAAGATGATGGTCGCACAGTAAAAGCAAAACAAAAGGCGATACGATGCAGCTTTTGGAAGCCATCGTACCGCCTTTTTTGATTGCGCTTTTAGGGAAAGTATGTTACACTAAAGATGCCGTCGAAAGACGGTAGGTGCTGCCTGCATTGATAGGTGGTCATGCTCCCGTACCCGCGTGCTGAACCATTCCGTGGAATGAAACCGGCCCCGGGGAAGGACTTTTTTGTAAAAACAATCTCCCCGGAGCCGGTCGGCAAAGGGGGGATGCCCAATGACGATACTGGAAGTGATCGGTCTGCTGACGTTTGTCGGCGTCACGATCTATCAGACCATCGACATTACGTTGAAGGTTTTGCAGTACATCGACAGCAAGCAAAACAAAAAAGATTGATCACCGCAGTTGTCCAGACCCGTGTGAGCAATCTTTTTGTTGACTAGAGGTATGGGAGCTGACCCTTGCAGGCAGCACCTTTTCTACGCTCATTATATCCGCTCTCCTGATTTTTGTCAAGGGAGCGATTTCGTTTGCTTTGTCAAAAATCTTGTGCTTTCGACGAAAGTATGATAAACTAAAAATACCGCCGAAAGGCGGCAAGGTGCTGACCCAAACGCAGGCGGCTAACGTCCTCGTTGCTTCCTATTTTGCTTTACACAGAGCGAAGCAGGCTGTGACGGGTAGACGGATCTTTTTTGTAAAAGTTTTCAACTCCCCGAGCTTGCAGCGAAGGGAGGGATCGCGCATGGAGATTTCTGTGTTCATCGCAGCATCGGCACTGGTTGTCGATGTGGTCCGTGCAGTGTTCGACATTGCATGGGCAATCTATCTCGAGCGCAAACATAGCAAAAAGGATTAACCGCCCAACGTTCCCCAACGCACGGTTAATCCTTTTGACCGAAGCAACGAGGAGCTAGCCGTTTGCCGGTCAGCACCTTTCGTATTTTCATTATATCCGCTCCTGCGTTATTTGTCAATAGCCCTCTCAGTCGCCTACGGCGACAGCTCTCCCGAAGGGAGAGCCCTTGGCAGGCCGGGAAAGCTTGCGCGAATTGAACAAAGTTTCTCCTGACGTAAAATGCCGGGCCTTGTTGTTCCGATTCACAGTTTCGATGCCGTGAATCCAGACCGCGAGGCCCGGCTGTTTTAGTGTGCGGCAGAAAGTTGCCCGATATGCCAATGGCTCCCACTTTGAGGAAGGACTCCCTCCGGCCGGAGGGAGATGTCGCGTTAGCGACAGAGGGAGGAATCTGGCAAAGCCGTCAGGCTTTGACTGAGAGGGCATGATGCTTCGGGTAAGGCACTGACGGAGAGGGCCCCCGTCACAGTAGCCACAGATGGAGAAATGAAAAGTCGGACTTTTCAACCTGAAACAAGCTTGATTTGTTGCTTGCGTTGTATACAAGTGCTCGAAAAACACTGTCCAAATGGACACATTTTTTGAATTTGCGGCGTTTTGACGGCTTGAGAAAGTAAAAAAATCGAAAAATCATGCAAAACTTCCAAAAGAGTGCTTGCATTCTCAAAAATTTCCGGTATAATAAAGGCGATAAAATCAACCGGACTTCAGCGGAGATTTTTTGAGGAAAGAGGGGAACTTATGTATAAAAAGCGTTTTTTGCGCCTTGTCAGCGCAGTGCTGGCCCTCAGCATGATGGCCGCACTTCTGCCGACCGCGGCGTTTGCGACCACTGCGGCGGGGCAGACGTTTGCGTATACTTATACCTACGACGATGCTGAGGGCAACCCGGTAAGCAAAACCCTCAAGTATACTGTCAACGAGGATGGCAAAACCGTTTCAGTGGCGAAGCAGGAGGATGTTTCGGGCGATGTGATAATTCCTGAAACGGTAAAAGACGGAGAGGGTACAGAGTATACTGTTACCAGCATCGGAAACTATGCTTTTTCTGATTGCAATGCTCTGGAAAGCATTACGATTCCATCTGCTGTTACCAGCATTGGTTCGAGTGCTTTCCACAGCTGCGAAACATTGTCAAGCGTCACATTTGAGAGTAGACTGTACCCTTTGTCAAGGACAACTTCAAAGATGTGCCCCCTTTTATTTAGGCACAGGTCATTTTTGCTATCCCCGAAAATCATTCAGAAGTAGCTCAGCTGAACCCTTAAATATAGACAAT
>CAVLAO010000094.1:0-5875 GCA_963660915.1 Bacteroides sp. CAG:927
CATATGGCAGTGTGCCCAATGCGTACGATCGCTGTGTCAGTATTGCCACTGGCGATGAAGTTGTACGGTTGCTTAAGAGGGAATTTGAACCTGTTGTTTGGCACGCAACGAATTAAAATATGTTTGCATCCTGCATTTTACAAGGTGCGAACATTTAGTAAGAGAGCTGGGCGAATTGCTCAGCTCTCTTGCCGATGAAAAAAGCAATAAATGAACTTGCAAAAATTCGGCATATAAAACAATTAACGTGATAAAACATTGAAAAAATGAAAGCTAGCGATAGATATAATTTATTTTTATACATTCCATACAAATATAAATTGTTGACAAGGTTCGTTGAGCATGCTATGATTTTGGTACAGCAAGCAAGGGAGCTTGCAGATCTGAGAAACAGGTCTGCAAGCTCCCTTGTCTAGTTAATGGAGGTAAAGAAAATGAAAAAGAAACTTGCTTTGATTTTAGCATTGGCAATGGCTTTTGTGTTGGCTTCTTGCGGCAGCCAGAGTTCTACGGCTGCAAGCAGCAGCGGTTCGACTGCATCGGCATCTGCTGCAGATGATAAAGTCTACGTTATCTCTTGTGATCAGGCTTTTGCACCGTTTGCTATTCAGCAGGATGACGGCAGTTACAAGGGAATTGATGTAGAGCTGTTGGATGCAATTGCCGAGGCAGGCGGCTTCCAGTATAAACTGCAGCCAATGGACTTTTCCGGCATTATCCCGGCTTTGACTTCCGGCACCATTGATGGCGGCATGGCTTGCATGAACATTACGGAAGAGCGGAAAGAGAGCGTGGACTTCTCCGATCCTTACTATGAGTCCGGCGTGGCTCTGGTTTGCCGGGCAGACGATGATTCCATTCAGTCCAAGGATGACCTTTCCGGCAAGGTAGCTGCTTGTAAGGAAGGTTCCATCGGTATGATTTGGTGCCAGGATAATGCGGAACAGTATGGTTATCAGGTGACGACCTATCCGGATTCCGCTTCTATGATGATGGCAGTTACCAACGGTCAGGCGGACTTCCTGTTTGAGGACTATCCTACGATCAGCTACCAGATCAAGATTGGTGAGCAGGCTGGTTTGCGCGTGGCAATCGACGCTGTGGATGAAGTGGGCGAGATTGCTTTTGCAGTTAAGAAGGGCACCAATGCAGAGTTGTTGGAGAAGTTTAATGCCGGCTTGGCTACAATTAAGGAGAACGGCACTTACGACAAGATTATTTCTGAGTACGAATAAATTTCATTCCTGAGGAGGAACAGCGACCATGGCGGAATACGTTGAACTGTTCGTTAAATACATCCCCCTCTTATTGCTGGGGTTGAAAAACACAATCATTATTGCCGTCGGCGGCGTTGCACTGGGTACTCTGCTGGGGATCATCCTATGCCTGATGTCTCTAAGCAAGGGAAGGGTTCTGCGGAGAGTTGCAAACATATACATTACAATTATTCGCGGAATCCCCCTGATGATTCTGGCGCTGTTCCTCTATTTTGGCATTATAAAGAACAGTATGCCTGTACTGGCAGCAGCGATCCTGATCCTTGGCCTCAACTGTTCTGCTTTTATTGCGGAGATATTTCGCGGCGGCATTCAGGCAGTGGATGCCGGACAGATGGAGGCGGCACGCAGCCTTGGTATGAGCTACTTTCAGGCGATGCGAAAAATTATTCTACCCCAGGCATTTAAGATTATGATTCCATCACTTATGAACCAGTTTATTGCCGCGTTGAAGGATACTTCTATTTTGTCAGCAATCAGCGTGACCGAATTGACAATGTCGGCCAGAACGATCATTGCCCGCAACTATAAGGCATTTGAGATCTATTCATTTGCACTTATTATCTACGTTGTTTTGATTACTGCGTTGACGTTCGTATCCAAACGTATTGAGCAGAAACTGAGCTATGACAAACGATAAGGAGGAAGTGTGAGTATGCCCAATATTGTTGAAGTAAGTCATCTGAAAAAACACTTTGGCGATTTGGAGGTTTTGAAAGACATTTCCTTTAACGTAGCGGATGGCGAAGTGATTTGCCTGATCGGGCCTTCCGGGTCCGGCAAATCAACCACGCTGAGATGCCTGAATCGCCTTGAAGATAAGCAGGGAGGCACCATTCGAATTCTTGGAGAAGAAATTGATGAAGTCAAAAACTTAAATGCATTTCGTCAGAATATCGGCATGGTGTTCCAGCACTTTAATCTGTTCCCGCATCTCACGGTTTTGGAAAATATGACCGTTGCACCGATAATGCTGAAGGTAGCCAGTAAAGAAGAGGCAATTAAGCGTGCAGAGATGTATTTGGAGCGAGTAGGTCTTCTTGACAAGAAAAATGTTTATCCGGTGACTTTATCCGGTGGACAGAAACAACGGGTGGCAATTGCTCGAGCGCTGTGCATGCAGCCTAAAGTTATGCTGTTTGACGAGCCAACTTCCGCTCTCGATCCGGAGATGGTGGGCGAGGTGCTGGATGTTATGAAGCAGCTGGCAAAAGAAGGTATGACTATGGTAGTCGTAACGCACGAGATGGGGTTTGCCCGAGATGTGGCGGATCGTATTTTGTTTATGGATGATGGCTACATCGTAGAGGAAGCTTCACCGGAAGAACTATTCAAACACCCAAAAACGGAGCGTTGCAGAAACTTTCTGGAGAGCGTGCTTTAAGCGGGGAGATATTGGATTATGAGCGAAAATTATGTCATTACAATTTCCAGAGAATTTGGAAGTCTTGGGCGGCCGATTGCGCGAAAGATGTCGGAAATGCTTGGGATTATGTATTATGACAGGGATATCGTAGAAGAAGTATCCAAACAGCTGGATCTGCCTGTGCCAACGGTTTCTGATGTAGAAGAACGTGCCCCAGGGAATTATCTCTTCATGCGGTTTCCGTTGGGGAATATGACATCTGACCTTCAAAATAAGGTGTTTCGCGTTCAGCAGGATATTATTACCGATCTGGCGGAGCGGGAAAGCTGCATCATTGTTGGTCGTTGTGCAGACTATGTTCTTCGGGAGAAGAAAAATCTGATGCGTGTTTACATCTACACCAGTTACAAAAACAAATATGATAATTGCATTGAAAATTTGTCTATGTCTCCTCGGGCAGCAAAAAAAATGATCCGGGATGTGGATCAGGCTCGCATTGCGTACCATATGCGTTATGCAGGCTATATGCCGGATGAAAATAAGGATATTCTGATCGACTCTGCCTTCCTTGGTGTGGATGGTACAGCTTGGTATCTTTGCCAGGCGGCAAAACGTCGGTTTGGAATTGAATAAGACTTTGACGCGTTGTAGCTTTGCCCGGTAGTTATTTCCTGCATCAAATTTAATGAATCATTTTTCTTAATGGATACTTCTCTGTTCAGAGAGGTATCCATTTTTTTGCGTTCCAGTCGTGAACAAGTGTCTTCCTATTGCAATCGCAAATAATTTTCAGTATAATGTATCTCGCTGTCCGGAAAACAGGGGACAGTAAACCATAGAGAAGAGGTTTTGTATGAATCAGATTGCGAAGGTATTAAAAAAAGTCATATCGGCGTACTCCAATGTGAGCCTGATTTTGCGAATTGCCATTGGCCTTGTGATCGGTGCTGTTCTGGCATTGGTTTGTCCCGGGGCAGTGTGGATTGAAGAATTAGGCAGCCTGTTTGTTGGCGCGCTGAAGAGCATTGCTCCGATACTGGTTTTTGTCATCGTTTCCAGTGCTTTGGCACAGGGGTCTTCAAAATTAGATCGTCGCTTCGGAACGGTAGTGTGGCTCTATATGCTGACTACCTTTGTAGCGGCAGTACTGAGTGTAATCACCAGTAAACTATTTCCGCAGACAATTGTACTGGCAGAGGCGGCTGAGGCGGAAGTGATACCGCAGGGACTTGGAGAAGTTATGCACACCCTGTTGACAAATTTCGTTTCAAATCCGATTTCCTCCATTATCAATGGCAATTATATTGGCATCCTGATGTGGGCGTGTCTGTTTGGTGTTGCAATGAAAAAGCTGGGCAGTGATTCGACGAAAGCATTCATGAGCAATACGGCAGATGCTGTCTCCATGATTGTACGCTGGATTATCAATCTCGCGCCCTTTGGAATTTTGGGTTTGGTGTTCACGAATGTGGTAAGCAATGGTTTGTCAATCTTTACGCAGTACGGATCTTTGCTCTTACTTTTGGTTGGCACGATGCTGTTTATGGCTCTTGTGGTCAGCCCGGCGATTATTTTCATTTATTTGCATTGCAATCCCTATCCATTGGTGTTTCGCTGCCTGAGAGAAAGCGGTTTGACGGCGTTCTTTACGCGCAGCTCTGCAGCCAATATTCCGGTGAATATGGCTTTGTGCGAGAAACTGGGCCTGGATAAGGATATCTATTCCGTTTCCATTCCTTTAGGCGCTACCATCAACATGGACGGCGCAGCGATCACCATTACGATTATGACCTTGGCGGCAGCGAATACGTTGGGAATGCAGGTGTCATTGCCGGCGGCAGTTCTGCTTTCGGTTATGTCCGCCCTTGGTGCATGCGGTGCATCCGGCGTGGCAGGCGGTTCTCTGCTTTTGATTCCAATGGCCTGCTCCCTGTTTGGCATTTCAAATGATGTTGCAATGCAAGTTGTTGGCGTTGGATTTATCATCGGTGTCGTTCAAGATTCTGTGGAAACCGCGCTGAATTCCGCCGGGGACGTTGAATTTGCTGCCACAGCAGAATATCATCAGTGGCTAAAAGAGGGCAAGCCGCTTCCTGATTTTATGCGGAAGAGAGACACAAACTAAGAATCTAAATTCTTCACTGTTGACAAAAAAGCCGTGTTTTTGCAAAGAGGCGAACTTGAGAAGAGGAGCTGTGGGCGGTGAATTTGCTCGAAAAAATAAGTAATTGGTTTGGAAAATATATGGCTTTGATCGTTTTGGCCGTTGCAGCACTGGCACTGTTTGTGCCGCATACCTGCTTGTGGATTCAAACGTCATGGGTAAATTATCTTTTAATGGTTGTTATGTTTGGCATGGGTCTTACTTTGAGTTTGGATGATTTCAAATTAGTATTTACTCATCCCAAGGACATTCTAATTGGCTGTTTGGCTCAATTTACGATTATGCCGTTGTTGGCTATTGCACTGGGCAGACTCTTTCATCTGGACGCAGCTCTTTTGGCGGGGGTTGTTTTGGTCGGTACCTGTCCGGGAGGAACTTCGAGCAATGTCATTACCTATCTTTCTAAGGGCGATGTCGCTCTTTCTGTGGGAATGACCAGTGTGAATACGCTTCTTGCACCTGTCCTTACGCCGGCGATTACCTACTTTCTTCTAAAGACAACCGTTACAGTCGATCCGATCAGTATGTTTTTATCCATAGTAAAAGTGGTGATTATTCCGATTGCACTGGGCTTTGTTGTCAACAAGTTTTTTGGCAAAGGGACAAGAAGACTGATTAAAGTTCTTCCTTCCGTTTCGGTCCTTGCCATCTGTCTGATTGTTGCTGCAGTTGTGTCACACAATGCAGAAAAGATCTTGACCACCGGTGCGGTTGTTTTTGCCGTTGTCATCCTGCATAATCTCCTGGGCTATGTATGCGGTCTCGCAGTCGGAAAGTTGCTTCACTTAAGCGTTCCAAAGGCAAAAGCACTTTCTATCGAGGTAGGAATGCAAAATTCCGGTCTGGCAACTTCCCTTGCCGGAACAGCTTTTCCAAACCTCGCCATGGCGACAGTACCTGGTGCGATCTTTTCTGTGTGGCACAATATTTCCGGTGCAATTCTTGCCAATCTTTATCGCCATTGGACAGAAGAACAGTAAAAATAGAAAATTTCCTGTGCAGTGGCTGAGTGAACTGCACCCCATTTGTTAGACAGTATGGTATACTGTTTAGGAAATGGGGTGTTTT
>CAVLAO010000095.1:0-5019 GCA_963660915.1 Bacteroides sp. CAG:927
ATGCAACTCTTTGTGGATTAGAGGGTAAGCAAGCATTTCCGCTAGTTCATTAAACTGCTCTTTTGTGATGGAAGTTTCTATTTCGTGGCGGACCAGATCCCCATTGCTCTTAATGCACAAGATGTAGTTTTCGTTGGCATTTGTATGATTCCATGTGCGGCGAATTCGAACTTGAGGATCTGTTGAGAGATAGCCTTGCCATTGATCTAGAAACGCGACTTCCGGTAAGTTCGGGAATTTCAAGAGTTTAAATTTACGTTCAATTTCCATTTATAATTCACCTGTTTGCGTGTTAAAGAATCGTTGCCAGTGCCTCTCGAATGTTTTTTACAGGAATCAGCTGCAATCCATCAATTTGTGCCGCTTTTGACATAATGGACGCAGGAACAATTGCCTTTGAAAAGCCTAGACGGTGAATCTCAGACAGTCGTTGATTCGCTGCATTGATACTCCGAATTTCACCAGTTAAGCCGACTTCACCAATGGCAGCCAGATCCTGCGGCAGGGATCGATCGCGAAAGCTTGAAGCCAGGGCCAGTACTGCAGCCAGATCAGCGGCGGGTTCGTCAACGTATAATCCTCCGACAACGTTGATATAGGCATCACATCCGCCCAAGAGCAATCCGCCTCGTTTTTCAAGCACGGCAAGCAACAGCATAGCACGACTGTAGTCCAGCCCATTACTTGTGCGCCTTGGATTGGAAAAACTGCTTGGAGCTACCAAAGCCTGTACTTCAGCCAAAACAGGGCGGTTTCCTTCCATAATGCAGGTTACGCAGTTTCCGGGAGCGTTCTCGGGGCGTGAGGCCAACAGCATTTCTGAAGGATTCGGAATTTCCTTTAATCCTCCATCCAGCATTTCAAAGACTCCGATTTCGTTTGTTGCACCGAAACGGTTTTTTGCAGCGCGTAAAATACGAAAAGCGACATGTTGATCGCCCTCAAAATATAAAACACAGTCAACCATATGCTCCAACACTTTTGGGCCTGCAATAGATCCTTCCTTATTGATATGTCCGATCACAAAAATTGTGATATCTTCTGTCTTAGCAAGATTCATCAGTGCAGTAGTGCATTGTTTCACCTGAGAAATGCTGCCCGGAGTTGTGTCTGAATTGCCAATATTCATCGTCTGGATGGAATCGACAATCAAAATATCCGGCTTATTGCTATGAACAGCTTCAATTACGTCTTCCATAGACGTTTCGGAAAGCAAATATAAACAGTCGCTTGATACGCCAAGACGTTCGGCACGGAGCTTAATTTGACGAGGCGATTCCTCGCCGGAAGCATAAAGAACAATGCATTTTTTGCAAAGCTCGTTACAGATTTGCAACATTAAGGTGGATTTGCCAATACCCGGTGCTCCGCCGATTAGGACAAGAGAGCCTTTCACCGCACCACCGCCTAAGACACGATCCAGTTCATTCATTCCGGTTTGAAATCGGGTTTCCTCTGAGGTGGAAATTTCATTTAAGCGGCGAGCTTTTGAGACAGTATGCACGCCAACCCCATTTATTCCCCGTTTTGTGTTCTTTGCGGACACCGGTTGTTCGACAATCGTGTTCCATGCGCCGCAACTTGGACATTGCCCCTGCCACTTCGGCAGTTCGTTGCCACAGTCCGTGCAATAGAAGAGAACTTTATTTTTCAAGGCAGCATCCACCTTTCCTTTAGGAGATCAGTCAATTGTCCAATCAATGGGAGATATTCCGTTTTCACTCAGAAAAGCATTAACCGCGCTAAAGGGACGACTGCCGAAAAAACCACGGCTGGCGGACAAAGGGCTTGGATGATTTGAACAGTGAATCAAACGCGGGTAGTCTCCATGCCCCAGATTGTTTTCCGTAATCTTTTTTTGCGCCATTTTTCCCCATAGGACATATGCGATAGGTCTCGGCTGCTGTTCAACAATGTCAATAATAGCTGATGTAAATTGCTCCCACCCCCATGCCTTGTGGCTGTTCGCTTCTCCATCATAAACCGTCAAGACATTATTTAGAAGTAAAACACCTTGTGTAGCCCAGGAAACAAGACAACCATGATCCGGAATCGGAATTTGCAAATCTGCATTTAGCTCTTTGTAGATATTTCGCAGTGAACGGGGAATGGGGATTCCTTTTTGTACAGAAAAGCTTAGTCCGTGTGCCTGCCCTTGTTCATGATAGGGATCCTGTCCGATTATAACGCACTTTACCTGTTCCGGAGCAGTCAATCGAAGGGCAGCAAACAGGTCCTTTCGCGACGGGTAGACGGAAGGATGATCTTTTTGATATGCCTCTTCCACCTGCTGCATTAAGCGGGAAAACCAGTCTGAATCGGTGACGTGTTTTAGATATGGTGCCCACTGGCCGAATTCTAGAGCATATTCATCCATAGTTTGTTCTCCTCGTGTGACATTAACATCAGATTTCCCGCTCCATCAAATACAGAGGAACCTCTGTATTTTGCGCCATACCGATTTTTCGGAATCCATGGCGACAGTAAAAACGATAGGCTGTTTCATTTTCCGGAGCGCACCGCAGGCGCAGTCTTGTTCGTCCCATTTTGCGAAACGTGGAGATTGCCTGACCTAACAATTGTATGCCCAAACCATGCTTTCGATGTGTCGAATCAACATAATAGAAAGGAATGAAACCGATTTGCTCCTTTGCATATGCCTCGAAATCCATTTCGATCAAGCCAATGGGAATTCTGTTGGATAAAACAATCTGCACTGCCGATGAGTCATAGGCAGAGTGCCTGTGAACTGCTTCCAGAAAAGAGTCGCCGTGATAATGCAACATTGTGCCGTGGCTACTCATCCAAGCTTCTGCGCGCCAGGTAAGATAGAGCTGTTCCTCTGAGTTTGAGTCCCAAGGCCGGAACCATAAAAGCTCAGTTGGAACACCATCAGCTTGAATTAACTGCTTGGGACGAAAAGTTGTCCTCATAACGTCACTTGTCAAATGGTCTGCACGATTGAACCATTGTACGTGTACTCCATGTGTATCGGCCTGTAAACATGAAATAGATGTATTTATTCCTTCTGGAAGGTATTGCTCAGAGAAGGACAATTTTGTAAGCAATAACCTGATTACAGTGCCATGACTTATGATTGCAGTTGTTCGGTTTGGATTTGCCGTAATGATTTTTTGAATACAAGCTTCGATACGTTCCTGCGCTTGTAACAAAGTCTCTCCACCATCGACATGCCAATTTAGATCACCCAACTGAAAACGCTTCATATGTTTGGGATCACAATTCATCGCAGCACCAAAGGGAATGTCTTCCCATGCACCAAAGCTGACTTCGCGCAGATCTTGATCGGTATGAAGCGGAAGATGCTTTGGAAGATAGATTGCCTGTGCAGTTTGGCATGCACGACGCAGGTCACTGGAATATACCGCATCCACCGAAATCTGAGAAAAATGCGCCTTAAGGCATGCGATTTGCTGTTGTCCTAATGCAGTAACGGGACTGTCGTATTGACCTTGAATGCGCTTGAATAAATTCCCCTCGGCCTCTGCATGGCGAATCAAATATATGGTGGTCATCTGGCGGTTTGTCTCTTTTCTAATTGGTTTCGTTTTACCAGGGTTTCACTTGTCCGGTGAGCTGTTTTATGCTGGTCATTCCCTGATCTGCAGCGATTTGTGCTAAACTATCCCTTACGTGAATTGGTGCGTACGGATCAGAAAAACATGCAGTTCCAACGGCTACTGCACCAAGAACAGGGATATTTACTGCATTTGCGACTTCCCATACCATGCGAACTGCTACAGGAAGGACGGCCGGACCGGAAAGTCCGCCTGTATTCATGTGAAGAATGGGACGATGCGTCTTTACGTCTATACGCATACCGCGCAATGTGTTGATTAAAGAGACTGCGTCGGCGCCGGCATCTTCCACGGCGCGGGCAATTTCCGTGATGTCAGTGACATTAGGAGAAAGTTTAACCATTACAGGCACAGTAGAGTGCTTTTTTGCCTCTGTGGTTACTTCTGCTGCCATTGCAGGGACTACGCCATATTGCAATCCACCTGCCTTGACATTAGGACAGGAAATATTGACTTCGATCATATCAACGCCTGCATCGGAAAGCTTCGCACACATGATGCCGTATTCTTCAGGTGTGTTGCCGGAAATATTTGCGATGACCTTTACGTCATGCTTGCGCAGTTCCGGCAATTCATGCGCAATAAAACCGTCTACACCCGGGTTCTGCAAGCCGACGGAATTGAGAATACCCATAGGAGTTTCTGCAATGCGAGGAGGCGGATTTCCCTCACGCTTGTGCAGCGTGAGGCCTTTCACACAAATGCCGCCGAGTTCATCCAGTGAATAGAACTGACCATATTCCCGCCCAAATCCGAAGGTCCCGGATGCTACAACTACAGGATTTTTCATCGTCATGCCAGCCAGCGTGACGCGCATATCAATTGAATTATTCATCCCAGCACACCTCCTCAGCGGCAAATACAGGCCCATCTTTACAGACATGTCGATAGGAACCATCCGCGTTTTTACAAGCACAGACCAGACAAGCACCAATTCCGCAGCCCATTCGTTCCTCCATACTTACCTGACAAGGTACGTTGTGTTTCTTTGCGACATCATAAACTGTTTTCAGCATGATTTTTGGTCCGCATGCAAGTACGGCCGAAATTTCCGGGTGTTCAGTCAGTGCAGTTTCAACGATTCCGGCAACATAGCTGTGCACGCCCATGCTTCCGTCATCGCTGGAGATATACACCTGTTCACAGCATTGCTCAAATTCCGGAATTAACATTGCTTTGCTGGCATTGCGGAAACCAAGGCAGGCAATTGCACCTGCCGGAGCCTTGCGACCGGTCTGAAGCATGGGTGGTACGCCGATGCCTCCTCCGACAACCAGCACTTTGCCCTGGGGATAAGAAAAACCGTGTCCCAATGGGCCAAGAACGTCCAAAAGATCTCCTTCTTGACGTGCCGCCAGCCACGCAGTGCCTTCACCGCGTACTTCAAAGACAATGTTTAATTTCGTCCCTTCTACACGGC
>CAVLAO010000095.1:5029-5759 GCA_963660915.1 Bacteroides sp. CAG:927
TTGACAAACTGACCTACTGCAGCAGCCTCTGCCAATTCACCGGCCTCAAGCCAAAGAGAAACGGCATCCGAGTTTAATTTTTCAGTACAGAGAATTGAGCAAAGCTTTTGTACAGGCATTTTGATCTCCCCTTTATCGAATTGTCACAAACCGACCAATATCCTCGCGCATTGCAATTGCAGAGTCCCGCGCTGCCTGCTGATAATCGGCTCCATTGTTGCCGGTTTTTTTCCATGCGCACATAATTCCTCTGGAGGAATTGACAATTGCGCCATGGCCTTCTGCATCAAAAGCATACTGAACATCCTCAGCTGTTCCGCCTTGTGCTCCGTATCCGGGAACCAGGAAGAAGGTATGCGGCAACTGTGCCCGCAGCAATATGATTTGTTCCGGATACGTTGCACCGGTTACGGCACCGACCCGGTTATAACCATACGTGCCAACAAAATCTCCGGCCCATTGTTCGGTCAGAGAGCCCATTACCTCATAAATGTGCCGGTCAGCGCACATTTGATCCTGCAATTCAATTGCGGACTTGTTTGAGGTACGTACCAGTGCAAATACACATTTATCGTATTTTTCGCAGTCGTTTAGGAAAGGCTGAATTGCATCTGCGCCCATATAGCCATTTAATGTAACGCAGTCGGCGTCAAAAGTAGAAAAACTGCTGTTTCCGACAACAGTGCGGCCAAGCCAACCCTCACTATAGGCTGTGGCGGTAGCACCGATA
>CAVLAO010000096.1:0-5373 GCA_963660915.1 Bacteroides sp. CAG:927
CCGCGAGGTTCTTTTTATTTCAATTCGCAATTTTTACGGATTACAGGAATGCTCCGGAAAAATAGGAGATGTAGACCGGGAGCATCGGCAAAATGCAGGGTGACAGGAAGGTGATCACGCCTTCCAGAAACAGCAGTACATATTCCACGAAGATTGATCCTTTCTGCACATCTTTTCTATTGTGCAGCAAACGTGTTATAATAGAAGCAGCCCTGCGGCAGCCCCGCACGTTTCATCTGCAACGCTATCATAGCAGACTTCAAATCATATAAAAAGCGATTTGTTTGGCAATTAAATCGCGGTTTTTTCGTTTTTTCCATGAAAACAAGCAATTATCTGTAACGATTTCTGAAAGGGTTCGGCATGAATCAATCGAACATTGAGGCGTTTATTGCGCTGACAAAAGAAAAGAACATCGTAAAGGCAGCAGAATCCCTGTATCTCTCCCCTTCCACCGTCAGCACCCAGCTGAAAACTTTGGAAAGCGAACTTGGGTTCAAGCTGTTCGAGCGGCACAAAGGATACAAAACCGTCACCCTTACCCCAAAGGGAGAATCCTTCACCAAGATCGCCTATGATTTTCTGGCTCTGTGGAACGAATGCGGACAATTAAAAAATACAGAAGAACGCCATCATCTTTCCATTGCCACGGCAGACAGCTTTCTCGCCTACAATCTGGCCCCGCTCTATCGTGAAATGGTGTTCGGTGGTGCCCACTATAATCTTGAGATCAAGCTGCAGCCTGCAGACACGATCTACTCACTGGTCAGCAAAAAAGAAGTGGACCTTGGGTTTGTCACCTACAAGATCCACTATCCGGATGTTGATGTGAAGGAAGTCTTTTCCGAGGATATGGTAGTGCTTGTCCCGCAAAACTCCCCTCTGACCGGTAACAGCATTCATCCAAGGATGCTGGACCCGGAAAAGGAGTTACTGATCGGCTCTCCGCAGAACAAACATGTTGGCTGCGGTGCGGTTTTCAACACATGGCGGACGGCATGGATCGATGCCGAGAAGCTCCCTCTGGTAAGAGCAAACAGCATTTCCGTTCTCTATCATTTCCTATCCACTGATTCCAACGATTTCTGGATGTTCGCCCCCAAAACGACCGCGCTCGGGCTAAAGAACGACTATAACCTGCGCATTTTATCTCTGGATGCCCAGCCGCCGAAGCGTGTATGCTATCAACTGACGCACACCGCCCCGACCGAGACGGTTCAGAGAAACATCAACCACTTTAATCTTCTGCTCTCCGATTATATTTTGAAGCGAAAGCCGCTCTGATGAATTCTATGGAAGGCATATATCCATCTTCCGTACAGCAAAACACCGGG
Source organism: Bacteroides sp. CAG:927 (assembly GCA_963660915.1). Lineage (GTDB taxonomy): Bacteria > Bacillota > Clostridia > Oscillospirales > Oscillospiraceae > UMGS1766. The sequence continues at coordinate 1,335 of CAVLAO010000096.1, forward strand.
CACAGCAGTTCATCCTGCCATGCCCGGTGCTCCATTTTATAATTTCTCCATGCGATGTTTCACACACCGCTGCATCATCTCTGCAACATATGCAATAGAGTTGGAACAGTCCTCCCTGATCCACTCCGAGATGATTGCCATCAGACCACGGATATAGAATGCCATAAGGTTCCGCCTGTCTTTCTGCAGTATGATAGCATCAAAGAACAGACAGCGGAACAACATCGATCGCGGTTTGTGTTGAGTTCAAGAATCATGCAAGTTCATCCGATTTTTTACTTTTTCAAATAATCCTGAACTGCGTCCATAAAGGCCAATCCTATCTGGCTTTGTCCCTATTTTACCACGCCCTGCCACAGCAGAAAAGATGTTGGGAAACAAAAATGTCCCCGGAGAGCCTTTTTGCAGCTCTCCGGGGGCCTGTCTTATGCACCGGTGTTCCTCACACCGATGCACGGCAGTTATTCAATTTCAATGAGGTTCGGGTTCTCAGGCAAAGCCTTCTGCTGCTGCGGTGCAGGCAGCGTGATGTGCAGGATACCATCCTCGAACTTTGCGTGGATGTCCTCCTTCTTCACAGCGTCACCCACATAGAAGCTGCGGGCGCAGGTGCCGGAGAAGGTCTCACGGCGCAGGTAGCGGCCGTTCTGATCCTTCTCGTCATTGCTGTGGCTGCGGACAGCCTGAATGGTCAGGTAGCCGTCGTTCAGCTCCATCTGAACATCTTCCTTCTTGCAGCCGGGCAGGTCAACAGCAACATCATAGTTGCCATCGGCGGTCTGCTTCACATCAGTCTTCATCATGTTTGCACCGCGCTTGCCGAAGGTCTCGCGCTCTTCACGGTTCATCGCACGCTCCAGCGCGCCATCGTTCCAGAACGGATCAAAGAAATCATCGAACAGGTTTTCATGGAAAACAGTCGGCATAAGCATAAATCATTCCTCCAATCCCGGCGTTCGGGTCGGGGCAAAAAATCTGAAGCGTCCATTCGGAAGGGTTTTCCGGGGAGCCTTGCGGCTCCCTCATGCCCCTCTCTCCTGAGCACGGTTTAGTTATAGCACACATTTTTAGCACTGTCAAGCTTAGAGTGCTAAAATTCATAAAAGAATAATACTTTTATAACATTCCATGCAATCCTCCCAAAGTTTCAACGAATCAGCGTTCTTTATGTTTTTTCAGCACTCATAAGGCGCAGCGGTTCATCCTGTTCTGCGCTTTCATTTTCATCATGAATCGCGCCGCAGTATTTTATGGATGGTTGCTTTCGTCCAAAGAAATCAAAAGCATGCTGTTGACATTTAATTGAAAGCGTGCTATTATACTGCCGTAATCTGAAGAGAAAGGAGGAAAATATTCATGTCCACTTCACTTCCCAGCGGGCAGCTCATCAAGCTGCTGCATGACCGGCTGGAAAAACAGGCAAACAACACGCTTCGCGCCCAAGACCTTACCATGATGCAAGTTTCTGTTTTGCTTGAACTGCAAAAAGCAGACCAGAAGCAGCTCTCCATGAAAGAGCTGGAGCGGAAATTCTGCATTGCGCAGTCCACCGTTGCTGGTATTATCTCGCGGCTGGAACAGAAAGGCTTTGTGGAAGCGTTCGGCGATGCCGCAGATAAACGAGTCAAGCTGGTCCATATCACCCTCGCCGGGGAAGCCTGCTGCCGGGATGCCGCCGGCTATATGGAGCAGGCCGACCAGACCCTGCTGAAAGGATTCTCCGAAGAAGAGAAAGAAACGTTCAACCGGCTTCTTGCACGAGCTGCAGAAAATATGAGATGAGTACCCGCCCCCATCGGCGGGCCTCTTTTCCCGCACAACGATAGCATGCTATCAGAACAGGAGATCAAATATGGAAGAAACCAAATCGCTGGAGGTCTTTGCAAAGGCCCCCGTCCGCAAGGCCGTGCTGCAAAATGCACTGCCCGCCATGGCCGCCATGCTCATGGTGCTGATTTACAACCTCGCAGATACTTTTTTCATCGGTCAAACCCACGATGATCTGCAGGTGGCGGCCGTTTCGCTTGCTACGCCGGTCTTCCTGCTGTTCATGTCGGTGGGCACGGTGTTCGGCATCGGCGGCACCTCGGTGATCTCCCGCGCACTGGGCGAAGGCCGGAAGGACTACGCCAAAAAGGTCTGCTCCTTCTGTATGTGGAGCTGTGTGGGCGTGGGTATTCTGATGTCTGCCCTGTTCCTGCTCTTTATGGACCCGATTCTCTCTCTCATCGGCGCAAGTGCCGAAACATGGGCCTATGCGAAAACATACCTGACCATCGTGAGCTGCTCCGGTCCCTTCGTGCTGATTGCAAACTGCTACTCCAATGTCATCCGTGCTGAGGGACAGTCCGGCAAAGCTATGATGGGGCAGCTGCTCGGCAATCTGCTGAATGTCATTCTGGACCCCATCATGATCCTTGCTCTGCACTGGAACATCACCGGCGCAGCCATTGCCACCGTCATCGGCAATGTGGCCGGCGCGGGCTACTACATCCTCTACTTCCTCAAGGGCGAATCCACCCTCAGCATCCGGATTCAGGATTTTTCCGTAAAGGATAAAGTTGCTTCCGGGGTGTTTGCCATCGGCATTCCGGCTGCACTGGGCAACCTGCTGATGAGCATTTCCAGTATCCTGATGAACAGCCAGATGGCAAAATACGGTGACATGGCGGTGGCCGGTGTGGGCGTTGCCATGAAGGTGACCATGATGACCGGCATGGTGTGTATCGGTCTTGGGCAGGGCATTCAGCCGCTGCTGGGCTACTGCGTCGGCGCAAGAAACTGGGAGCGGTACAGGAGCGCTCTGCGGTTCTCGCTGCAGTTTGCGTTTGCACTGAGCGTTGTGCTGACAGCACTTTGCTACCTGTTCACCGGGCAGATCGTCAGTGCATTCCTCACGGATGCCGCCGCGTATGATTATGGCTTTGCCTTCTCTCGCATCCTGCTCTGCACCAGCTTCCTGTTCGGCGTGTTCTATGTTCTTACCAACGCCTTACAAGCCTGCGGTGCGGCAACGGAATCCTTTATCGTCAACATTTCCCGGCAGGGGTTGATCTATATCCCGGCTATGTTCATTCTGGGAAGCATCTTCCACGAGACTGGTCTGATCTGGGCGCAGCCGGTGGCAGATGTCCTGTCCTTCCTGCTGGCAGTCGTGCTGTATCGCCGGATCTCGGTCAAAATGAACCGTTCCCTCTGAAAGAGCTGAGGAAGAAATGCGCTCGCATGACAGGCACACCTTGTCAAGCATCGGGAATTACAGTACCCGGGCAGACTGCAGATAATCCAGCAGTGTCTGGCTCACCACCGAACTGGCGGTCTTGGAAAACGCCAGCCCCAGCGTCCGGCAGCAGGCAGGCTCCAGCGGGCAGAACTGGACTGGCTGCTGTACAACAAGCCCTTGGAGTATGCCCAGTTTGTGCTAGGTGGCGAGATAGAGCATTACCTCTCCCTCGGCTGTGACCACGGCAGACTGGAAGATTGACCTTTTGTTTTCCCAAACTGCAAAACACCTCCCGGCAGATACCTGTTTTTGAATAAGTCTGCCGGGAGGTATTCTGTTATAATGGATGAAAAACAGGCTTCATCTTATCAAAGGTGCAGAATTCTTTGAATCCCAACGCCTTTAGCTCCTGCTTTGTTTCGTCCATAAAGGCCCCAAGGTGTTCCGGTTTGTGGCTGTCGCTCCCAATCGTGAGAATGCGCCCGCCCAATTCCCGGTACAGTTTCAGAATTTCTCGTGATGGCGTGAGATCAGCCAAGCCGTATCGGTGGCTGGAAGTGTTCACCTCGATTCCTTTCCTGTCTGCAATCACGGTTTTCAGGATTTTGGTAAGCACTGGCTTGAGCCTTTCAAATGGGTAAGTGCCTGCGTTATCGTACCGGGTGATCAAGTCCATATGTGCCAGCACACTGTAATCATGATAATGCTTCACCAGATACAGCAATTCCGCATAATAAACGCTGTATGAACGTGATAATCAGCTCTCATGGTACACTCTATCCTTTCTGATAAAGACTCCTGCAATGATGCACACGA
>CAVLAO010000097.1:0-5198 GCA_963660915.1 Bacteroides sp. CAG:927
GCGGAAACTGCTTTTGCAGTTCGGCGTAAGCGGCCATCCCGGCGTTTTCCATCATCTGCAGATAGGACAGACAATGGGTGTTTCCTGCCCGTTCGATTTCCTTCATCTGAGCGGCAGTTACAATGCGGTGTTTCATTCCGGCACCTTCTTTCTGTCTCCATTATAATGGAGACGTGCAGTTGGAGCAAGATGGGACTTCTTTGTTTTTCTTGTAAGAGTACGGGATTGATGGTATCATAGAAGCAATGAAAAATCTGTGCATGGCCGCTGCCGTTCGGGTATCTTTTCGGCAGCGGCAAGGCGTGGTAGAATAAGGGCAGGACCGATCCACGGGTGAGAAAATCGAACTTCGGAGAGGAGATGTTTCTATGCAGTCCGATGAACTGAAACGCCGAATCTCGGCAGGCAGAGGAGATGCTCTGGCCGATCTGGTTTTGAAAAATGCCAGAATCGTCAATGTGTTTACCGATGCGGTCGATACTGCTGACATTGCCATCAGCGGAAACTGTATCGTAGGCGTGGGCGCATATCATGGCCGGAAAGAAGTCAATCTGCACGGCCGATATGTCTGCCCGGGTCTGATCGATGGGCATATCCACATTGAAAGCTCCATGCTCTGTGGGCCGGCATTTGAACAGGCGGTGCTGCCCCATGGCACCACTGCGGTGATCACGGACCCGCACGAGATCTCGAACGTTGCGGGACTTGATGGTCTGGATTTCATGCTGGAAACGACAAAAGATCTGGCGCTTTCGGTTTATTTTATGCTGCCTTCCTGCGTGCCGGCCACGGATCTGGATGAATCCGGCGCGGTACTGAACGCAGAGCAGCTTCAGCCTTACTACCGCGATCCTCGCGTGCTGGGACTTGCCGAGCTGATGAACGCCTATGGGACAGTACGCTGTGACCCCAATATTTTGCAGAAGATCAGTGACTGCACCGAAGCAGGAAAAATCGTGGATGGCCATGCGCCGCTCCTGAGCGATAAGGACCTCAACGCTTACATTGCGGCCGGTGTTCAGTCGGATCATGAGTGCTCCAATATGGGAGAAGCCATGGAAAAACTCCGGCTCGGACAATACATCATGATCCGGGAAGGAACTGCTGCCCAAAATATGGAGGCCTTGATGCCGCTGTTCCGGGAGCCCTATTGCAGCCGCTGCATGCTGGTGACGGATGATAAGCACCCCGGTGACCTGCTGCACGGCGGACATATGGATGCAAATATCCGCAAAGCGATCCGATTGGGTGCGGACCCGGCGCTGGCGGTCAAAATGGCAACGCTGATCCCGGCACAGTACTTCGGGTTAAAGCAGCACGGTGCTGTAGCTCCGGGCTATCTGGCAGACCTGATTGTGGTTTCGGATTTGGAGTCTTTCACGGTTGAACAGGTTTACAAGAACGGTACGCTGGTGGCAGAACATGGAAAAACGCGGAAACCCGCATCGCTTGAAATCGACCACGCGCGCTTTGCCCGCGTCATGGACTCCTTTGACTTGAATGAGATCACGCTTCAGGATCTGGAACTTCGGGAAAGCGGGGAGCAGGAGCGTGTCATCTGCCTGAAGCGGGGCGAACTGCTCACAGAGGAGAAAATCATCCCGTTCCGGCAGTACCCGGGCAAGGCTCCCGGTGCGGACCCGGAACACGATATTGTAAAACTGGCAGTGTTTGAGCGGCATCATCACTCCGGACATGTGGGCATTGGCTTCCTCGGAAACTTCAGCCTGAAATGCGGAGCGGTTGCATCGAGCATCGCACATGATTCCCATAACCTGATCGTGGCAGGAGACAACGATGCCGATATGATGCTGGCCGGAAACACCGTGCGGAAAAACAAAGGCGGGCTTGCATTTGTGGCGGGTGGACAGGTCGTGGCAGAGCTTGCGCTTCCGGTTGCCGGATTGATGAGCACCGAAAGCGCAGAGAGCGTTGCAGCAAAAATGCAGGCGCTGAACGACGCCCTCAAGGCACGCGGTGTGGCAGAAGACATTGGCATCTTTATGACCCTCGCTTTCGTCAGCCTGCCGGTCATCCCAAAACTCAGGCTGAACACCTACGGCATCGTCGATGTAACGCAGCAGAAAATCGTTCCGGCTGTTTTTTAACGACCTGTTCTGAGCTTCCACGTGAATATTGGGCTTTTCGGAGCAGAATTTTTGAATGTATATCTGGACGAAGTGGGAAATAAGCCGGAAGTGTAAAAATAAAGATAAAAATTGCAGGGGGATTTGCAATGCTCCAACCCGGACTATATGAACAGGTCATCAATAACGCACTGAACAGCGAGCTTTCGGAAATTCCGGAGGCCCGCAAGTCCACTGCGCCCATTGATGGAGCAGAGGCTTCTAAAGTTCTGGCACAGTATCTAACCGATGTTGTGCAGAAGGGCCTTGAGAATGTGCAGGATAACGGTGGCGGGCTCGAAGCGCAAATTCAGCTGGCGAATCAGATTGTAAACACCATTCAGACTACTACAAAAGAAGCTGACTTTGCTTCGCTGGGCGTTGACCAGCGGGCAGAGCAGCTTCTTGCGCTTTTACGGGACAATGACCCACGCCTTGCCACAGGGAAAAGTGCAAAAGACCTGGAACGTCCGGAGACCTCGATTGCACAAAGCTCGTTGTTTACAGGTGCCATCCATGAACCGCAGATGTACACCGAGCTGAAAAAGGAAATCGTATCTTCTGACCGCATTGATATGCTGGTGTCCTTTATCAAATGGAGCGGTCTGCGGCTCATTATGGACGAGCTGCGGCAATTTACACAGAGCGGCGGTGAGCTGCGCATCATTACAACTTCTTATATGGGAGCGACGGATGTAAAAGCCATCGAGGAGCTGCGTCAGCTGCCCAATACGAAAATTAAAGTCAGCTATGACACTAAGCGCACCCGGCTGCATGCAAAAACCTATGTGTTTTACCGAGATACTGGTTTCACTACGGCATATGTTGGCTCCTCCAACCTGTCCAATGCAGCAATTTCCAGTGGTTTGGAATGGAACGTGAAGGTTACGAAAAAAGACCTGCCGGAAACCATTGACAAAATTGCAGCCACGTTTGAAAGCTATTGGAACTCCAACGAGTTTGAATATTACGATGAAGGGCAGAAGGAACGCCTGACCCGTGCCCTAAAAGATGAGAAGTACAGTGAAACGGACAACAGCGGGATCTATACGTTGGACATTCTGCCGTATTCTTACCAGCAGGAAATTCTGGATAAGCTGGAAGCAGAGCGTACCGTGCGAGGGTACAAACGCAACCTTGTAGTGGCTGCCACGGGTACTGGTAAAACTGTGATTTCTGCACTGGATTACAAGCACTTTTGCAAGCGGCACCCGGGTCAACCTTGCCGGCTTCTGTTTGTGGCACATCGGGAAGAGATTCTAAAGCAGAGCCTGTACACCTTCCGAGCGGTGCTGAAAGATGCGAACTTTGGAGAATTATTTGTGGGCGGCCACAAGGCTGATAGCATTGACCATCTGTTTATCTCCATTCAGACCTTCAACTCGCAGGATTTCACCACGAAAACGGCAGCGGATTTCTACGACTATATCGTCGTGGATGAGTTCCACCATGCCGCTGCACCGACCTATCAGAAGCTGCTGGAATACTATCAGCCGAAAATTCTACTCGGTCTGACTGCCACCCCGGAACGTATGGACGGCAAGAATATTCTGAGCTATTTCAGTGGGCGCATTGCAGCCGAGATTCGTCTGCCAGAAGCCATTGACCGGAAACTGCTTTGCCCGTTCCAGTATTTCGGTGTGACTGACACGGCAGATCTGAGCAGCCTGAAATGGCGCACGGGCGGTTACGATAAAAATGAACTATCCAACCTGTACACCCTCAGCGGCTTGGTAGCCGAGCGCCGCGCCGACCTTGTGGTGAACTCTATTCTGAAATATGTCACGGACATCAACGAAGTAAAAGGATTGGGCTTCTGCGTTTCCATTGAACATGCCCGATTCATGGCTGATTATTTCAATGCACGTAGCATTCCGTCTATGGCGCTGACGGGAAATTCACCGGACGAGGAACGCAATGCCGCTAAACAGCGGCTCGTTTCCGGGGAGATTCGCTTCATTTTTGTTGTTGATATTTACAATGAGGGCGTAGACATTCCGGAAGTCAACACCGTGCTGTTTCTGCGGCCCACGGAATCACTGACCGTGTTTTTGCAACAGCTTGGCCGCGGCCTGCGTCTGGCTGAAAACAAAGACTGCCTGACCGTGCTGGATTTTATCGGTCAGGCAAATAAAAAATATAACTTTGAGGAGAAGTTTGCGGCGCTGCTTTCCAATACCACCCGCAGCGTAAGCCGGGAAATCAAGGAAGGCTTTCTCTCTGCACCCAAAGGCTGCTACATTCAGCTGGAAAAAATCGCGGCAAAATATGTGCTGGATAACATCAGTGCGTCCTATGACCGTACTTCCGGCCTTGTGGCACTGGCAGCATCTTTCACAGAAGATACCGGCCTTCCGCTGACACTGGAAAACTTCCTTGACTACTATCACCTCGCCCCACGAGCGATTTACAGCAAGAAGGTCTGCTTTGCCCGTCTGTGTGTCCGCGCGGGAACAGCTTCCGATTTTACGGAGTCGCTGGAAGAAACCATGACCAAAGCGCTTGCACGCTTTGCGGTCGTGGATTCCCGCAGGTGGATTCGGTTTTCACTGAACCTTCTGTCTAAGTTGGACAATACTGACTTTGCTGCCTTGCCACCGGTAGAATTGCGAATGCTGCAGATGCTCTACGTGACCGTATGGGGCAAAGCAGCAGAACATTGGGATGATGAAGAAGTTCTCGATAACTTGTATGCGCTCTCAGACAGCCCTGTCTTGTTGAGCGAGTTGCAGGCGCTCTTGCGATATCAGTATAACCGAATCGACTTCATTGACGAACCGGTAGATGTGAGCTTTGATTGCCCGCTGGATTTGCACTGTACTTATACCCGCGATCAACTTCTGGTGGCGCTGGACTTTTTGAAACCGGCTACCGTCCGTGAAGGCGTGAAATGGCTGCCGGACAAAAATTTGGATGTGTTCTTTGTGACCCTGAACAAAGCAGACAAAGATTACTCTCCCACCACGATGTATAAGGACTATTCCATCAATGAGAGCCTGTTCCACTGGCAGAGCCAGAGCACAACTGCAGAAAATTCGGCCACCGGTCAGAGGTATATCCACCACAGGGAAA
>CAVLAO010000098.1:0-5034 GCA_963660915.1 Bacteroides sp. CAG:927
ATCTGTTGCATAAAGAAATATTCTGACTTTCCTGGGATTTAATCCCTTTTCATCCTTAGTCAAAACAAAATGCCTTAGTGTTTGTAGTTCCTCGGCTGCTTGGTGAAGAGTTGTAAAAGGAAAACTCTCAGGATATTGAATGGATGGGTCAGGACCATTAAGAGAACAGATTATGGAGATGACCTGTTTTATAAATCTTAGAGGATAAACTTCAAATTCAATTTCAGTAATTGTTGGATTGACGTTATAACACAAAAGAGCTTGTGCAAACTGATAGGACACTTCTTGGTAAGCCTTTCCGTACCATGCACCTGTTAAATTATTGCAATCTTTGCAGAGTGTATATCTTCCACTCCCATGCTGTGAGTTCTGATACCGAATATTTTTCATATCCCATGGTTCATTTGAACTGCCTATAAATTTTTCTCCACTATATAATTTGACTGGATTTTGGTTAAATGCAGCTCTTGGCGGAATATGCTCAAAGGTTAAATCTTCAAAATATCTATTGCACAGTGCGCAAACACCTGGATGTTTTATTTTCATTTATGCTACCAATTCCTCATTCATTTCATCCAAAATCTCCTGATACTTTTCTCCGAATACCTGATAGAATCCGCCCAAGCCGCCTTTGCTGTCAAACGGCGTATACTCTAAGTCCTCTGGCAGGATGCTCAGAGAAGTGATGATATGCTCCTTGATCAGCCGCAGCCACTCCATTTGCTCAGCGGTAAAGTGAACAGCGCCTGTGTTGCGGCGGAAAGTCCACTGTTTGAAGTTATAGTTTACCCGGTCAGCAAAAGGCGAAAGGGTATCCGTATAGCCCATCTGGAAGCGGATGATGGAAATCAGGTCGGTCAGCTGAGCAATTGTACCTTTCTTTACTTTATCGGGCTGCTTGATGGCATAACAATCCCACAGGCGTTCGACCGTGATGTCCTTGGCTTTGAGTTCTTGATACAGCTCGGTCAGTTTTTTCAGCACCATCGGACGGTTCTTATACGTTTCGTTGTAGATGATGCGTAGGGCGATGATCTCATCCTTGTTTTCTTCAATGAAGTCTTTGAACGTAGCAATCACCCGGTCTGCTGTTTCCTCTTGATTGGTGTCATACCCCGCAAAGAGCACCTTGTCCAGATTGACGCTGTCGATGATCTGATCGTGGCTGCGGCGGACATTTTCAATAAAATCGCGTACTTCCGGCTTCTGGAAAGGTGCAACGGCCTGTTTGATGAGTTCTTTCTGGGCCTGTGCAAGTTGTTCTGGTACAGGCGTGCTCTCGCCGCTTTCCGCTTGAGCCTTGGCCTGAATAATGTCCTCATCAAAGGCATTCAGCAGATTCTCCGCGACTTGCTCTGCGGTCTGCCCCACGGTTTCCTTAAACTGCTTGTGCTCGCTGCGTTCCATCCTGCGGCTGAGACGAATGACACGGTTTGCAAGGGAAGTCAAGGTATCCTCATCCTGCGCACCGAGTGCAATGTTCATCATCAGTTCCTTCATGGAAACCGCTGGTTTGCGCTCCAGAGTTCGGGTCTCAGTCTTTTTGGATTTGGTTACGCCCACGGCATCCACGATTACAAAATGATCTTTGTTTTCCGTAGCAGAAGGCGTTACCTTTTGCAGATCATCCTTGCTCAGCGTGCGGGTACCGCGGCCTTTCATCTGTTCGAAGTAATTGCTGCTGCGAACATCTCGCATGAAGAGCAGGCACTCGATCGGCTTTACGTCCGTACCGGTCGCAATCATATCCACAGTAACGGCAATGCGCGGGTTATAGTCATTCCGGAACGAGCTGAGGACAGCTTCCGGATTCTGCGCGCTGTAAGTAATCTTTCTGCAAAAATCGTTTCCCTCACCAAATTCTTCCCGGACGATCTGTACAATATCGTCTGCGTGGCTGTCCGTCTTGGCAAAGATCAGCGTTTTGGGAACTTCTTTCCGGTAGGGGAACAACGTGGTACGGAGTGCTTCTTTGAAGGTGCGAATCACGGCGCGGATCTGGCTAGGATTTACGACATCCTTATCCAGCTTGGACTGTGTGTAGAACACACATCTTCGTCCATCTGCTCCCAACGTTTTGCGCGCGTCAGGCGGTTACGCCGCTCGATCAACTGCTTCAGGATGGTTGCACCGTTCTTCGTTACATCGGTTTCAATCAGGTAAATGTCCTCGCCAACATTGACACCGTCCAGAACGGCCTGCTCTCGCGTATATTCGCTGACAAAATTTTCATTAAAATAACCGATCGTTCGCTTATCCGGTGTAGCAGTCAGGCCGATGATAAACGCATCAAAATAGAAAAGTACCTGACTCCAGACATTGTAAATGGAACGATGGCACTCATCTACGATGATACAGTCAAAGAACTCCGGCGGAATTTTGGCGTTGTACACCACTTCTTTTGGTGCTTTGCTTTCAGCGGTGACATATTCCGCAAAGGGGATTTCTTCCGCCTGTTCGTCCAGTTCTTCCCCTTTTAGAATGGAATACATCCGCTGGATCGTACTGATGCAGACCTGTACATCCCCGGAAATATAAGAATTTTTTAATCTGCGTACACCATACAATTCCGAAAAGCCGCGAGGATCGTCATTGGGCTTGTATGCCATGAACTCGCGCTCGGCCTGCTCGCCAAGGCTGCGGGTATCCACCAGAAACAGAATACGGTTCATTCTGCCGTATTTCAACAGCCGATAGGCGGCAGTAATGGCTGTAAAGGTCTTGCCTGCGCCGGTTGCCATCTGCACAAGGGCGCGCGACCGATTTTCTGCGAATGAAGTGTCCAGACCATGAATTGCACTGATTTGACATTTGCGGAAGCCCGATTCATCCAGCTGCGGGATTCGTTTCAGATTGTTGCGCACGGTATCCGGTTCAGCAAGCCAGCGTTTCAATGTCTCCGGACGGTGGAACGAGAATACCTCACGCGAACGATATTTAATGTCTGCGTAGTCGGTAAAACGTACCAGTTCGCCAGTGGCTTCATAGGCAAACCGAACCTTGTACTCCTGCTTCACCCATTTGAACTGGCTGTTTGCATATCGGCTGGACTGCGGTTCTACCTCTGTCAGCGATTGCCCCTCTTCATCTTTCTTTGCCTCTACCACACCAACCGGTATACCATCAACGAAAAGTGCATAATCCACCGGGCCGGTGCTGGTCGGAAACTCGCGCACTGCAACACCGGAAGCAGCTGTCAGATTCAGTTGTTTCATATCCTGAATTACCCAGCTACTCTGCTGTAATTTGTTGTCGATTTGTTCACGCGCTCTTGCTTCCGGAGTCATAACGATACACCTGCCTTTGGTATCTTAGAACAAACTGCTGATATCTTTATTTTATAAGATACGATATAATATTACAAGTGTTTCGCTTTTATAAATTTTAGAACGACATAATTCGTGAAATTTTTTCAGAGTGCTTGCAAATACTTAAAGTTTGTGATATAAATTATACGAAATATTTACGATCTAATGACGTATAAAAGTGAGGTGCTTGCCATGACCGCCGTAATCTATGCCCGCTATTCATCGGATAATCAGCGTGAAGAATCCATTGAAGGCCAGATTCGTGAATGTACGGCTTATGCCGAAAAGAACGGTATTACCGTGGTCAAGCACTACATTGACCGCGCGATCTCTGCCAAGACGGACAACCGCCCGGAGTTCCAGCACATGATAAAGGACAGCGACAAGAAGCTGTTTGACATTGTGCTGGTCTGGAAACTTGACCGCTTTGCCCGAAACCGCTATGACAGTGCCCGGTACAAGACCCAACTGAAGAAGAACGGTGTCAAACTCATGTCGGCTACCGAGGTCATTTCGGATGGCCCAGAAGGTATCATTCTGGAATCGGTGCTGGAAGGCTATGCCGAGTATTACTCTGCCGACTTGTCCGAAAAGGTTATTCGCGGTCTGACTGAAAATGCCCTGAAAGGAAAATTCTCTGGCGGTGCTATCCCATTCGGTTATACCATCAATGCAGCCCGCCGCTTTGAGATTGACCCGCTGACTGCTCCCTTTGTGGCAGAAACCTTCCAGCGGTACAACGATGGTCAGACCATGCGGGAGATTCGGGACTGGCTGAATGAAAAGGGTATCAAGAATAAACGTGGTGGGCCGATGACCTTTAATGTCATCCAACACATGCTGAGCAATCGCCGCTATATCGGAGAGTTGAAGTACCGCGACATCCTGATTCCCGATGCTATTCCTCCTATCGTGTCGGTGGAACTTTTCAACGATGTACAGGAAAAGATGTTAAAAAACAAGAAAGCCCCTGCCCGGAGAAAGGCAGAGGATGATTACTTGCTCACCACCAAACTGTTCTGTGGAAACTGCGGTGCGCTGATGTTTGGCGAGAGCGGCACAAGCCGGACAGGTGAAGTTCACCGCTACTATAAGTGTGCCATTGCCAAAAAGCACAAAGGCTGCAAGAAAAAGACCGTCCGCAAACAGTGGCTTGAAGATTTGGTGGTCAACCAGACCATGCAGCTTGTCAGAAATGACGCTGCCATGGAATCCATCATCGCCAAGGTCATGGAGCTGCAAAATAAGGAGAACACCAACATTCCCCTTTATGAGAAACAGCTTCGGGATGCGGAATCGGGTATCCAGAATATGCTCAACGCGATTCAGGCCGGAATCCTGACCAGTTCCACCAAGGAGCGGTTGGAGCAGCTCGAAGAAACCAAGCGCGAGCTTGAAGCCCGCATTGCGGAAGAAAAGCTGGCAAAACCCAAGGTCACGGAAGATTTCATCCGTTTCTGGCTGCTTCGGTTTCGCAAACTCAACATGAACCAGAAAGACCAGCGGCAGGCGTTGGTGGATACATTCATCATTTCAATTTACTTGTATGATGATAAGGTTTTGATAACCTTTAATTATAAAGAGGGCACACAAACCATTCCTTTTGAAAAAGTAGAGGAATCCAAGGCAAAGGGAAATGGTTCGGATTTTGATTGCGTAACTGCACCAAGAAAGGGGCTGTTGCAAAATAAAAATGCGATAGCAATTTGCACAAAAAACAGCGCAA
>CAVLAO010000099.1:0-4931 GCA_963660915.1 Bacteroides sp. CAG:927
GGATTCGTCCCAGCTTTCAGCGTGTGGGCGGTGGCCTGCTCAGTGAGATCATCCGCTTTTCCCTGTTTGTATTCCTGGCGAATATCGTAGATATCCTCTTCTGGTCTACGGATAAACTCATCATCGGCTGGGCAATCGGCTCGGTGGCCACAGCGGTCTATAATATTGGAGCGACCTTTAATGGCTACATAACCAGCCTTTCCACGGCGATCAGCGGTGTGCTTATGCCGAGAGTGACGAACATGGCAGTCAAGGACACGCCGCCTTCTGAGTTCACAGCACTGTTTATCAAAGTGGGGCGTTTGCAGTTCCTTCTGATTTCCTTCATTGTCTCGGCGTTTGTCGCGTTCGGACGGCAGTTCATCGCTATCTGGGCGGGTGCGGGCTATGAGGAAGCCTATTATGTTGCGCTCTTAGTGATGATCCCTGTAACGGTCCCACTCATACAGAATACCGGTTTGAACATTCTCTATGCTATGAACCGACATAGATTTCGTTCTCTGGTCTATCTTGGCATTGCAATTCTAAATGTCGGCTTGACCTTCTGGTGGGTAGAGAAATACGGCATCATAGGTGCAGCGATGGCAACCTGCGTCGCCTATGTGATTGGAAATATCCTGATCATCAACTGGTACTATTACAAGAAAATCGGCATTGATATTCCGCTGTTCTGGAAGAACATCCTACATATGTGCCCTGTTATGTTCGTGATGGGAGCTGTTGGATGGCTTGTGTTAGATCACATTCGCATTGATAACTGGTTCGTCTTTTTTGCACTTGCTGCGGTCTACACCGTTATCTACTGGGTATTGGCATATCTCTTTATGATGAACGATTACGAGAAAGCGTTCATTAGGGCACCTATATCAAAAGTAATGCGCAGATTACAGAAACGATAATTTCTAAAAGAGGAAGTTCCATGAATGTTGCTGTGAACTCTAATATGTGTACCGGTTGCGGCATGTGTGCGGCGATCTGCCCATCAAGAGCAATTCAAATGCAGTCGGATGAACACGGCTTTCTGCATCCGGCTGTCGATACAGCGAAGTGTACGGATTGTGGCCTTTGTGCCCGAAAATGCCCCGTTGTCATGCCGCCGCAGGTATCTACACATACGAATGTTCTGACCGGATATGCCAAAGACGAGGCACTTTTACCCGCTTCTTCCTCCGGCGCAATCTTTCCCGTACTGGCGGCAGAAATCATCCATCGGAATGGCATCGTGTTTGGTGCAACGTTCGATGGGAATTTCGATGTAGTACATACCTCTGCTGAAACGCTTTCAGAGCTTTCAGCTCTTTGCAGCTCCAAGTATGTGCAGAGCCGCATTCCCGCTGACTGCTATTCGCAGGTAAAGAAGGCATCGGCTGATGGGCGCTGGGTCTATTTCAGCGGGATGCCGTGCCAAGTGGCTGCACTGAAAAACTATCTTGGTAGAGAATATGAAACGCTGATTACGCAGGACACCGCTTGTCATAGCGTTCCGTCTCCTATGGTATGGAAAGACTATGCGGTAGCCTTGGAGAAACAGCATAGTGGGAAGTTAATCAGTTTTTCTTTCCGCAATAAGGCAAACGGCTGGGAGAGCTATCATATCCACACCGCGTTTGACAACGGCAAGAAATTCCGGCAGTCTGCTGTAGAAAATCCTTATCAGCGCGGATTCATCAAAGGGCTGTATTCCCGCAGTTCGTGCTTCTCGTGCAAGTTTAAGGGTATTGAGCGTTGCAGCGATATCACGCTGGCCGATTATTGGGGTGTCAAAGGCATTCAGCCGGAGGCCTATAACCAACAGGGAACATCTTTGATTCTGCTGCATAGCGATAAGGGACGTGCTCTGCTGGAAAGCTGCAAGGACAAGCTGCAAATCACAACTGCTGCAGATAGTGCTTTTACTTTTAATCCAGCGGTACTTACACCGATTCAAAAGTCTGCGCGCTATGACGAATTCTGGGCAGGTTATGGCAAAATTTCTTTTGATGAGTTGGTTTCTTCCTGCTGTGAGCCGACAAAGGAAGAACTGGCGAGAGAGCGGTGGAACAGAAGCCTGCTGGCACATGCGATTCACAAATTGAAACGATAATGTGATTTGTTGAAAATGGAGGTCACATTCCTTTATGAAAAAGATTATGCTGGTTTTCGGCACTCGACCGGAAGCAATAAAAATGTGTCCGCTGGTCAACGAGCTGAAGACACAGCGAGATGTAGAGACAATCGTTTGTGTTACAGGTCAGCATCGTCAGATGCTGGATCAGGTGCTGGAGGCATTCCGTGTCGTTCCGGATTATGACCTGTCCATTATGAAGGACAAGCAAACGCTGTTTGACATTACGACTAATATTCTCAACCGCATTAAATCCGTCTTGGAAGAGGTTCGTCCAGATATCGTACTGGTACACGGCGACACATCTACCACGTTTGTAACTGCACTGGCCTGCTTTTACTTACAAATTCCCGTTGGGCATGTGGAAGCAGGTCTGCGGACATACAATATCTATTCCCCTTATCCGGAGGAGTTCAACCGGCAGGCGGTTGGTATCATCAGCCAGTACAACTTTGCTCCTACTGAACTCTCAAAGCAGAATCTTCTGCGCGAGGGCAAGAATGCGGACAGCATTTATGTGACTGGCAATACGGCAATCGATGCGCTGAAAACCACAGTGCGTGAAAGCTATTCCCATCCCGAACTGACATGGGCATCAGGCAGCCGGTTGATCTTGATTACGGCGCATCGCCGTGAGAACTTGGGTGAACCCATGCGGCATATGTTCCAAGCGATAAGACGGGTCATGGATGAACACCCCGATGTGAAAGCAATTTACCCCATTCACATGAACCCTGTTGTCCGTCAGACGGCGGATGAAATTCTTGGCGGTGACGAGCGCATTCATATTATCGAGCCGCTGGATGTGCTGGATTTTCACAACTTTATGGCCCGCAGCTACATGATCCTGACAGATTCCGGCGGCATTCAGGAGGAAGCCCCGTCGCTTGGTAAGCCAGTTCTTGTTATGCGGGACACCACAGAGCGCCCGGAAGGCATCAAGGCTGGAACACTGAAGCTCGTCGGCACAGATGAAGAAAACATCTATCGTCATTTCAAGCTCCTCTTGGAGTCTCCTGAAGAATATGGCAAGATGAGCAACGCCGCGAATCCCTATGGCGACGGTTTTGCCAGTAAGAGAATTGCAGATATTCTAACCAAGTGAGTTTCTCTATGCTGTGGTATATTTACACTCTGCCTTTGCGCGTAGTCATCCTTTTAATGCTAATTTTGATGGTTACTTGGGCAATCCTCAATCCAATCTTTAGAAAAAAGAAATGGATTGCAATCAATGCATTTATCTTCTGCCTGTCAACCGTCTCTATACTCTATACCACTATCCTGACCCGTACTCCAGGCGATTACGAGGTCATCCTCACCCCATTCGCCACATTTACCGCTGCCCGTCAGCAGACAGAGTTCTACCGCGAGATGCTGATGAACGTCTTCCTTTTCTTTCCGCTGGGGCTGACGTTGTCCAATGCCCTGCCGCGGAAGTGGCACCGCTGGGGCAGAATTGGTCTCACGACGCTCGTCGGCTGTATCCTCAGTGCGGGAATTGAGTACACCCAGTACCGCTACGCCCTCGGCATGGCGGAGGTGGATGACGTGATCTGCAACACGCTGGGCGCGTTCATTGGCTCCACCTCGCTGCTCATTGCCCACGCCATCGAAAAATCCAGAGAAAGGGTTCGGCACACGAATATGACCCTGACCACCACCGAAACACAATTCCTTCATATTGCCAAAGCGGCCATTTCCGGCGGTGATTTGCCTGCCGAAAAGGTGGACTGGCCTGCCATTTTCACGCTGGCCAATCAACAGAAGCTGTTGCCGATCCTCTTCGAGACCGTTCGCAAGACGTCTGCCGCCGAGGAAAACACTGCGCTGTTCGCTGTGACCAAGCAGCAGGTCATCGGTCAGGTGCTGAACCAGACGGTGCGCTCGGTGGAGTTTGCCGACCTTTATCGCAAGCTCCGTGCCACGGGGCTGCATCCCATTGTGGTCAAGGGGCAGCTTTGCAGTCGGCTCTACCCGCTGAAGGATCACCGCATCAGCGCAGACGACGACCTCTACATCCCGGACGCAGAGTTTATGGCCTGCCACGAGCAGCTTTTCGCTAACGGCCTGACCACCGATACGCCTGCGGACGAGCTGCCCACGGCGGATGAGGTGTCTTACACGAAAAAGGACAGCCCGCTTTACATTGAACTGCACCGGCATTTATTTGATTCCTCTGAGGATGCCCACGACGAGCTGAACCACTTCTTCGCGGACCTCAACCCCGCCGAAATCGACGGCTTTCTCGCCATGCCGCCCCATGAGCACCTGCTGTACCTGATTCTTCACGCCTATAAGCACTTCGTGCGCAGCGGCATCGGCCTGCGGCAGTTCTGCGACATCGGCTTGTGGGCACGGGAGTACCACGCGGAGATCGACTGGCAGTTACTGCACGATCAGTGCGCCAGTGTCCATGCGGCCACATTTGCCACGGCAGCATTCCGCATTGCCAGAGAGTATCTGGGCATTGACTTTGACCTGCCCGCACTGTGGAGCAATTCCGTCGACATGGAGCCGCTGCTGCATGACACTCTCTGCGGCGGCGTGTACGGCTCCAGCGACTATACGCGGCTCCATTCCTCGACTGTGACGCTGAACGCCGTCAAGGCCAGCCGCACCGGCGAGAAGAGCAGCGTCTTGAGTACAGTGTTCCCCAAGCGCGAATATCTGGAACATCGCTATCCCTATCTCAAAAAGCGCCCGTATATGCTGCCGGTAGCATGGGTGCAGCGTATCGCGCACTACGCCAGCGAAAAGCGGTCCGGTACGGATAACAGCGCTTCCGGATCCATCAAGCTGGCCAAGGAACGTATTGAGTTGATGAAGC
>CAVLAO010000100.1:0-4766 GCA_963660915.1 Bacteroides sp. CAG:927
TACATGCAATGTCATTCTGATCCATTAAATCTTCGGTTTCTGTATATTCATCACACTTGTCACAATATTCGTAGACCGCTTCGTACTCAACCTTTTCCCCTTTAAAGAATGTCTGTCGAGATTCTTTAACAAGATAAACTTCATGCTCCTCCATGCAGCTTAAGCACAATTTATGGATTTTCTTTATAATCATAATATCACCTTACTTTTTATATGGGAATGTACACTGTGAAAAAGGTGTTTCTGCAAAATGAAAAGACATTACAAATGCTGTATGATTGCCCCCTTCGGCCGAGTTTAATAATTCTATTCTTACTTTTATATAGACTTCATCTGACTGACGGTATATCTTCCCAAATTCCCGCATTTCACTCCGTTTAGGAAAACGTATGTCTTTTACTGTCCCCATATAATTTGCTTTAGTTAAAGTCATTAATTCCCGTCGAAAGACCTCAGAGGGGGCTTCATCTGGAAACAACTCATTCATGGTAAATCTATTAGTAAAATAAACATCACGTTCATTATCAACTTGGCGATCTGTCTGGAATTGGATTTGTGCACCGTTTTCCAATGCATGTTTCATTTTCGCAAGGTATGCACTAACCTCTGATTCAGTTTCAATTCGTCTTACACTTCCTGAAGCCACTTAAGCACCCTCTCCTGAATAGTATCAAATGATACCTTTTACTATAGTATATCATCTTTTGTAAAATTGTCAATTTCTTAGAAGGGTTAAAATTGTCGGATAAAGGCTGTTTTTGTTGATTTTCTCTGACTTTAATACAATACCATGTTCTAAACGTTATTTTATTAACCGGCCGCTTTCCTGTCGCTTCAACATGGACACCAACCGGGTGGAAGCCCGGTTCGCGGATGGCTCCACCGTTGCCATCGACTGCATCGCCATTGAGGACGAATACGGCGGCACCCCGGCACATCGGGCGGAACTGGACTGGCTGCTCTACAATAAGTCGCCGGAGTATGCGCAGATGGTGTTGAGCGGTGAGATTGAGCATTATCTGTCACTTGGATGTGACCACGGTAGACTAGAAGATTAACGCTCCGCTTTCCCAAACTGTAAAACACCTCCCGGCAGATACCTGTTTTGAATGGGTCTGCCGGGAGGTATTCTATTATAATGGATGATAAACGGGCTTCATCTTATCAAAGGTGCAGAATTCTTTGAATCCCAACGCTTTCAATTCCTGCTTTGTTTCATCAATAAACGCGCCCAGGTGTTCCGGTTTATGACTGTCGCTCCCAATTGTGAGAACGTGCCCACCCAATTCCCGGTACAGCTTCAAAATCTCTCGTGATGGCGTGAGATCAGCCAAGCCGTATCGGTGGCTGGAAGTGTTTACCTCGATTCCTTTTCCGTCTGCAATCACAGTTTTCAGAATCTCTGTGAGTAGCGGCTTGAGCCTTTCAAATGGGTAAGTGCCTGCGTTATCGTACCGGGTAATCAAGTCCATGTGTGCCAGCACACTGTAATTATGATAATGCTGCACCAGATACAGCAATTCCGCATAATATCGTTCGTTATATTCCTGCTGTGTCCTGCCCTTTTGGAAATCCTGATTCCAGAATTCTTTATCCTCCACTTCATGAACCGAAAGCAGGATAAAATCAAACGAATACCGCGCAAACAGTTTTTCATATTTTTCAACGGTGTGCGCCTGCATTCCAAATTCCAATCCGAATTTCAGGGAGATTTTATCCCCATACCGTGCCCGCATTTCTTGGAATGCTTTGTAATAGGCCGGATAATCCACATTCGCCAACGGCATTTCAGCTGGTTCGCCTGCACCGCCTTTGCGATAGATCATTTTTTCCGGGGCATCCCAGTCTGTTTTTACTCCATAATCCACATGGTCTGTAAAGCAGATTTCATCAAGTCCCATTGCAATGGCATCCTGAACCACCTGTTCCATGGCGTAATCTGAATCATCACTGAACGCTGTATGAACGTGATAATCAACTCTCATGGTACACTCTATCCTTTCTGATAAAGACTCCTGCAATGATGCACACGATCCATTCCGTCACCGGGAAGGCGATCCAGATCCCGGTCAGCTGCAAAGTCTGATTCAGCAGTCCCATCACGGGAACCAGCAAAACGCCCTGCCGAAGAAGCTGAATCGTCATACTGGGCAGCACCCTGTCGGTTGCCTGCTCATAGGTTGCAATCATTGTAGAAAGTCCGCTGAACACAAAGCCCAGCGACATGATGCGCATGGCAGAAACGCCAAAGGCTCGCATTTCTGCCATGCAGAAAAAAGCGAGAGGATCATATCAGGAAAACACAGCAGCAAAATGGTTCCCATAAGCATCATGAGGGCTGCAATGCGCGTTCCTGTCTGGTAGGTCTGCCACAGACGTTCTTCTTTTTTCGCCCGGTAATTGAACCGCATGATGGGCAGACAGCCCTGTATCAATCCGTTCACGGTCATGACAACAAGCTGCTGCACTTTAAAATAAGCACCGAAAAAGGCCACTGCGGTATCTGAATAGCGCACCAGAAAAACATTTACAAAGTTGACCATAAAAGAACCCAGTGCATTCATGATAAAGGATGGCAGTCCGTAAGAAAGGAGCATCCGGAACATCTGTGGGTCAAGCCGATACCCCTTCCATTTGGGCCGCACCTTCTGCTTTGTGAGGAACAGCTGTACCAATGCGAGCAGCATGGAAAGCGTATACCCCAGCACGGTTGCGAGAGCAGTTCCGGCAATTCCCATCTGTGGAAACGGTCCGATGCCAAAAATGAGCAGCGGATCAAAAACGAAGTTGAACAGTACGCCTGCAATCTGAAACCACATCGGCGCGATCATGTTGCCGGTCGCCTGCAGCATTTTCTGGATCGCGATATGTACCATGTTGGGCAGCTGCATATAGGTACAGACTTTCATATAGGACATCCCATAGGCAAAAATCTCGCTGTTCTGCGTAAAGGCAGCATAATAAGGTCTTGTCGTCAGGAGTGCTGCGGCGGTCACCACCGCACCGACCAGCACGGACAGCAGAAGTCCAAGTGTTGCCGCTGAATCTGCTTTTTCCTGTTTCTCCTGCCCCAGATACCCGGCAATCAGGACGTTCACACCGACACCGATCCAGATGGACAAGGCATTCATCAGCGTGGTGATTGGGAAAGAAAGCGAAACCGCAGCGAGGGCCTGTTCATTGATTTTTGCAACAAACATACTGTCCACGAGATTGTAGGAATATTGCAAAAACATGGAGATTAGCGGCGGAGCCGACATCTGCAAAATCAGAGTATTGATTGGCTCATACGCCATTTTATTTTCAGTTTCCATTTTATCGTGCCGCTTCCTCTCTCCTTTGCAGGGTTTCGTGCATCGTCCCCATCAGAATCAGAATCGCCAACAGATAATACGGTAAAATTGCAATCGTGGTATGGTTTGCAAGCACACCGAACAGCGGCGGCATCAGGCAGTTGCCAATGTATGCGCTTGCCATCTGCACACCAATGATCGCCTGCGAATTTTCTGCCCCAAAGTGGCTCGGTGTCGCATGGATGATACTGGGATAGATGGGCGCACAGCCGAAGCCGATCAACAGCAGCCCCGCCAAGGTCACAGTTTCTCTAAGCGGCAGGATCGGGGGCACAATGCCGATTGCGATGAAGCCAAGCCCCATGCGAACCATCTGGGCATCGTTCAATTTCAAGGTCAGGAAACCACACAACGCCCGCCCAACCGTGATACCGATGAAAAATAAGCTGGCAAAGCTGGCGGCGGTTTCCGGGGTGATGCCCTTGTTCAGCACCAGATAGCTGCTGGCCCACAGGCTGGTGGTCTGTTCCAGAGAACAGTAGCAGAAAAACGTGATCAAATCGGCTTTCACACCGGGGATGCGGAAAATCTGCTTCAGGGTCAGAGGCTTTGCCGGAACAATCGCCTGCTCCTCTGCATTTTCGTCTGTTTTTGTTTTCCAAAGCGGAAGGCTCAGAACGATCATAACCGTCAATACCAGCTGAATAATGCCAATGATACGGTATCCCGTGTGCCATCCGGCATCGCGCGTCAATGCTGCACCCATGATATACGGCCCGACCGACGCACCGATGCCCCACATACAGTGGAGCCAGCTCATGTGGCGGCTGGCAAAGTGGAGTGCCACATAGTTGTTGAGGGCTGCATCCACGCTTCCGGCTCCAAGGCCATACGGAATGGCCCACAGGCACAAGGCCCAGAACGAATTGCTGACAGAGAAGCCGAACAATGCCGCAGCGGTCATGGCGACGCTGATGGCAGTGACACCGCCTGCCCCAAATTTCCGGGTCAGACGGTCACTTTGCAGGCTGGAGATCACCGTTCCCACCGAGATGATGCAAAAGATCACGCCGGAGTAAGAGACCGGGACACCGAATCCCTGATAGATCGAAGGCCATGCCGCCCCAAGGAGAGAATCCGGCAGGCCCAAACTGATGAACGAAACGTAGATCACTGCCAAAAGCAGATGAATCATCTTGCATTCCTCCCTTTTGAATGATACAATTATATCATGAAAAAAACTGCAATTAGCACAATATCCCGATATTTATGCAACAAAATCGCCAAATGAGGTGTAGCAAATGGCTTTAAGCAGCTGCCTCCCCGTTTCTACGGATGCAAAGGGACAGGAACTGATCGAACATGGCACCGCACTCTTCCCGGTTGCCTGTTATCACGATGACCTTCAAAAATTGGAAGTCGCATGGCACTGGCACGAGGAACTGGAAGTTCTTATTGTTGAAAAAGGCACTG
>CAVLAO010000101.1:0-4648 GCA_963660915.1 Bacteroides sp. CAG:927
ATATGTTGTTTGGACAAGAACTCCTGTCTATGACGCCAGATACTTCGGCATTCCTTCTGGGCATAACACCGATTCTGCCGTTGGCTGCTTTTATATTCCTTCAAGAGGTAAAGTTTCGTATAGCAATTACCCGACTACACGCGATTGGAGCTATGCGGACAGCGAAAGACATGGTTATCAACCTGCTTTTGTTGTTGACTCGGATCTGAAAATCGGTGTTGATAATCGAATTGAAGAATAAGGAGCTTGCATATGTGGATTACAGACCGAACGCAGTCAGATGTTGACCGCGTAAAAGAGCTGTCCGATAAAGCCAAAACTGGCACATGGACAGAAGCCGAACAGTCGGAATGGATTGCTGGCATGAAAGGCGCCTTAAGTTACACCGATTTTAACAGAATCGAATCAGGGATTTCAGAGCTCGCAAGCATTCTTGGCGCATCTGTAGATGCAAAAACGGACTGGTCTATTAACGGATATCTGACCGTATCTGATGCGTCCAGATGGCTTGCAAATGTTGAAGCTATCCGCTCAAAAAATTCTGGCAGTTCGCAAATTGGTCAAACACCAACGTCAATGGACAAGCTCACGTTTGAAACTATGAATCAGATTGAATCTATTCTGGCTGACGTTGAATCACTTGCAAAAACATACGTTACGTTTTCTGGCGAGTATATGACTGGGGAGGGACAATATGGTTTTTGAAGACCGAGTGGCAAGGTATCCTGGCCGATGGACAATGACAAAAGCAGACGGCTCGTCTGAAGTTGTAACACTTGTCCGCAACGATGAGCCAATCGTTGAAGGTACTCCTATGAATGCTGAAACGTTGAACACTCTTTCGGATGTTGCTGGCGCTGATGTTGCAAGAGCAAAAGCTGAAGAAGCAGAAGCAAATGCAAAACTATCTGAAGCCAACGCAAAAGCTTTCGAACAGGAAGCAGCGAGTCAAGCAAGCGCATCTTCGTCCAGCGCTTCTGCCGCCGCCACCAGCGAAACTAATGCAAAAAAATATTCAGAGGAAGCTGGGGCAAAGGCAAGCACAGATAAAACTCTTTCTATTACAAACGCGCCTGCTGATTCAAAAGCGGTCGGTGATGCCTTGAAAAATATAAAGATAATGACTGGTGCGAGTCAGGATAATTCTGGTGCTTCAGGTCTTGTGCCAGCCCCGTCTGCTGGAAGCCAGGAGCGTTTTTTAAGAGGCGATGGCACTTGGGCAAATATCCCGGAGTATTCTTTAGCGACAAGTTCTGAAAATGGCTTGATGAGTTCTTCCGACAAAGAGAAGCTGGACAACCTTTACCCTGTGGGCAGCATTTATCAGACCACCGGCTCCACCAGCCCGGCTTCGCTGTTCGGCGGCACATGGACGGAGATCGCATCCGAGCGCGTGCTGATGGGTGCCAGCAGCTCTCACACGGCGGGAAGTACGGTGGACGCGGGACTGCCGAATATTGCAGGCCATTTTGCCGGGTTATCCCGAACCAGTTTTACAACAGATGACGCATTTTCGGTCACGTCCTCCAGCGCGTGGTCGATTGGCGACGAAGGAAGTACCCGCGGCTATCCTGCGGGCGTGAGCTTCGATGCGTCCCGCAGCTCTTCGGTCTACGGCAACAGCACCACGGTGCAGCCTGCGGCCTACTATGTGCACATCTGGCGGAGAACCGCGTAAGAAGGGAGAAGTGAATCATGAAGATCATTGACGAGACCGGCGCGGTGGTTGAAAACCCTGACCTGACGCTGGGATACCTGAAAGCTGACACCGAAGCCGTTGAGCACCCGGCAGTGGAAGCCGTGGAGGAAGAGTGGCACTGGGAGACCGTAGCCGAATACCCGAACGGCGGCAAGGACGTGAAGAAGGTCATCGACGTGCCGGGCGTGGAGGGCAAGGACGCATGGGTGGAGCAGGTGCCCATCCAGCGCTACATCCTCTACACCGCCGAAGAACTGGCCCAGAAGGAACAGGAGAAGGCGGATGACGAAGCACGCCGGAAGCTGCCGGAGACGGTGGCGGCGCTGCGTGCTGCTTTGGACGATGCTGACGCCATGACCGTTGACCACGAATACCGCCTTGCTCTGCTGGAGTATGGCATCACCGACAATGCATAAGGAGGATATTTTATGCTGTATCGTATTTGTAAACGCATGATCGAGCGCGGCCAGACCGAGGGTCTTGCAGACAAGCTGGATGTTTTTTACGCCACCGGCCGCATCACGCAGGCCGAGTACACCGAACTGACCGAGCTGCTGGCAGCAAAGGAGACTGACCATGAGTAAAACCATCATGGACGTGTCCCGGCATCAGGGTACGATTGACTGGGCCAAAGTCAAGGCGTCCGGCCAGATCGACGGCGTGATGCTGCGGGCCATGGGCAACAGTGCCGCAGGCAAGCCCAGTGCGCCCTACACCGACCCGCAGTTTGCCCGCAATTACAGCGAGTGCAAACGGCTGGGCATCCCCTGCGGCGTGTACGGGTATTTCAAGGCTGTGGACAAGGCCGAAGCGGATAAGGAGCTGGCGTACTTCAAGAAGCTGCTCACCGGCAGGAGCTTCGAACTGCCCGTGGCGGTGGACATCGAGGACGAAGTGCAGAAAACCATTGGCAAGTCCGCACTGACCGACCTTGTGGCCTATATGCTGGGCATGGTGCAGGGCTGGGGCGTGTATGCCATGCTCTACACTGGCCTGTGGTTCGGTGAGACCTTCCTGTACATGGGCGGTGCGGCCCTCAAGCCCTATGATGTGTGGCTGGCAGCATATCGCAGCAAGAAGCCCGCACCCGGCTGGCCCTTTGGCATGTGGCAGTACACCAGCACGGCCCATGTGCCCGGTGTGAGCACCAACGTGGATATGTCCCACGCATATAAGGACTATGCCAGCATCATCAGCAAGAAGGGCCTGACCCGTCTCCGGGAGGGCTAATGACCAAAGAACAAGCCCTTTTGTGGGTGCTAGGAACCATCGGCAGCGTGTGCGCCGGGGCCGTGACGCTGGACAAGGTGCTGGATATCATCCACAAGTACATCAAAAAGGCACAGGCCCCGGACGATGCGCAGAACAAGCGGATGGACGCAATTGAAAAGCGTCTCAGCGCTGTGGAAAGCGTTTCCACGCAGCACGCAGCAGCCCTCAAGCGTGATTTGAGCCGGTTTGACGAAATCGATGAAGTGAGCCGCCTGACGCTTGACGGCGTGCGCAATCTGCTGGACGCTCAGCTTTCCGGCAACAACCACGACGGTATGCAAAACAGCAAGACCGCCATTGATAACTATCTTTTGAAGGGAGTAACAAATCATGGAAGCAATGCTTAATTTCATCCCCGCACCCATCGCACTGGTGCTGATGCTGGTGGGCTTTATCTCGCTGGCTGTCGGCTGCATCCGGCTGGGTTACAAGCAGACCGTCAAGCAGCTGGCCTACAAGCTGGTGTGCGACGCAGAGGACAGCATCATGGGCAGCGGTCAGGGTGCAAAGAAAAAGGCGCAGGTGTTCGCAAATCTGCGTGCAGCTTGCCCCAAAGCCATTCAGTGGGCTATTACGGATGAAGTGCTTGATGCGGTCATTGAAGGTGCCGTCAGCCTGATGAAAAAGGCACTGGAAGACAAGACGCCCACGATCAACCAGTAAAGGAGCATATCATGGCAAGCACTACATACGCACAACACCAGCTAAAAACGGCCTTTTTAGTTAATGTACCCCACTTTTTGGCCCTGAAATGTGCAATTCATGCCCATTTTAGTGAATGTTTGGCTCTGGTGCGCAACGCCGGACAGCTGCCGCAGCCTTTCTGGCTCGTTTCTGCTCATGGCGGCGGCTCGCGTAGTGCTGCCCCCTGCGCTGCAAGGACTTGACCGACAGCAAATGACAGCCACTATCAAAAGCGCACCGTTGGGGAGGGTTGACCGAAAGATAGCTCTTTTGCGGTACGTTGAGCGGTTGCCGCTGCCGGACATTGCAGCCAGAACCCACTACAGCCGGACAGCAATAGGCTACCGGCTGAAAAGCATTGATAAAATGCTGGATATGTGATAAAATAGTCTCACCGAACCCGCCAAACCTCTCAACGATGCGTATCATGGCAGGTCTTTCAAGTTGATACCGCCTCCCGCCCGCCTACTCACAGTGCGTACCATGCGGGAGGCGTATATTTTGCCGTTTCGGCGGCAGAGCACGCGGCTGCTCACTTAGATAATCCCCCTGCTTTGTCGAAGCCTTACGTTCCACGCGAAGTGCTTTGTAGGCAAAGCGGGGGATTTTTTTGTTTATATGCGATTTTTCAAGCGCTCATGCGGTTTTACGCCGTGTGGGCGCTTTTTCTTTTTGTCCTTCGTTTGACGTTCGTTGTCTCTCGCCAACCACTCCCTTGTTAGAATTGGTTCAAGAGGAGGGATTAGAATGCCGTTCATGTATGACCCCTACACGGGCAAGCCACTACCACCGCAAGGCTATAATTGGCAATCAACGCCTGTTGCGCAACCTTTGCCGCAAGCACAGCCGGAACAGAAAGACCCGTGGATTATGGTGCCAACCCTGTCCGATGTAGATAAGATTGCCGTCGAGCGAGGAGAAACCAAGTGGATCATGGTACAATCCGACCCGATTTTTGCTGTCAAAACGGCCAATGCGATGGGATACGCTCCG
>CAVLAO010000102.1:0-4647 GCA_963660915.1 Bacteroides sp. CAG:927
CGCACCTGCGGCACATCGGGCATTGCGCCCACGCCAAAGCCATCCAGCACGATCACAACAAACTTTCCCATGTGAAGAAACATCCTTTCCCATTATTCCCGAACCGGGTCTCCCAGTGCGGAGTAAAGCCCTGCCAGCTCGGGTTTCCCCTCAGACAGACCCTTTACCACCGCCACCCGGCTGCGGGTCACAAAAAACTGCGTCCGGAACGCCATGACCGCCGCAGCCGACACCGGACAGTTCTGCTGCAGTTCAAAATGATAGTCGATGCTGGAATCATCCGGCGGAAGCACCGAAACGATCTTTGCATCTTCCAACGTCGTGCCCACCAGCGCGTTCTTCATGTGCCCGCGCCGATAATGGCCGCCGCCGTAGCAATAGGCCTTTGTTCCCAGATCATGGCTGACCTCGGAAACATACAGGTAACCCGGCCGCTCCTCGGCATCCGGGTGAGCGGCATGATAGGGAGTGGTCCCCGTCAGGCCGTGGCCCGGTTCCCCGTGCGTGCCGCCTGCCGCTGCAATCTTGGGGATGCTGTGGACGCAGGTCGCGCTCGGGGTATTGAGCATCAGATCCTTGTAGCCCCATGCCGTCAGCATCCGGGCCGCCGTCTGCACCGTGCCAAGGTTGGGGGTAGGCAGGATATCCCCCGCTGCTTCATCGTACAAAAAGCAGGGGAAGCTGCACACGCCGCCCACCTCTACACCGGGCATGTTCTCAATGGCGTGAACGCTCTGTTCCAGCTCTGCCAGCGTAAAACCGCCGTACTGGCCGGAATACAGCATATCGTTCTCGCCCAGAACGCGGAGCATCAGTTTCTGATGCAGGCCCAGTTCCGTGCAGACCTTGCTGATCTCCTGCGCCTTTTCCAGCGAGTAGACCGTAACGATCCGTGGTTTTGCCGACAGGATCTTTTTCAGGGCTGCACGGGGGATCTGCACCAGATGCCCCACATTTCCGATGGGGATCTGATTTTCCACCATCGTCAGCGCCTCGCGGAAATCCACACACACCGCACCAACGTATCCCATCTCAGCCAGTGCGTGGGCGATCATCGGGTTGCGGCCGATCTGCTTGAGCATAAAGAAGTTCTGTACGCCATTCGCATCGCCCGCCTGCTTGATTTTGCGTGCGTTTTCCACAATCGTGTCATAATCCAGCAGGTAGGTATCCGGCAGGATCACACCTGCCTGCTGCCATTCAATGCCCAGACGCACCAAGGGCTGGTTGCGCTCCATAACGGACTTTAAAAACACAGGGCATCTCTCCTTTTCCTCTAATTTTCTTAAAAGGACTCAGCCTTCCTGCACCTGCTCCATGCACTGGCGCAGGATGCGGATGATGGTATCCGGGCCGCTGCGCATGGGGTTGATGCGGATCATGCGGTGTTCAATGGTGGGATCCTGTGCGCGGAAGGTACCGCTGACCCGATAGATCATGGGCGCAAACTCATACTTGCTCTCACTGCCCACCGGGTGGGGTGCCGCACCAAACTGCGGCGCTGCTGCCAGAACCTTTTCGGCGATGTCTTTCTCGAACTCCACCAGCAGCACCTTGCTCTGTGCGTTTGCCAGAAATGCTTCCTTGACGCCCGGGATCTCGCCCGCGTTCAGGCGGCGCACCAGCTCTTCGTTGACCTCGCTCTGGATGGCCAGCGACACCGGCGCATAAATGAGACCGCGCAGCGCTTCCATGGCTTCATGGCCCTGCACCTGGCTGCCGCCGGAATACTGCATCTTGTAAATGCGGTCAACCAGTTCTTTTTTGCCAACCACAGCACCGACGCCCTCCGGGCCAAGGATCTTGAAGCAGGAGAAGGTCGAAAGGTCTGCGCCTGCCTGGCAGCCGATGGCGTCCACCTTGAGGGCGGCATAGTTGTCATCGGTCACGACCGGAACCTCCGGCAGCACCTGCTTGATGGCGGCAATGACGACTTTGTAATCATAGCTGTCATCCGGCTTCTGACGGGTCAGCTGCACCAGTGCGCCCCGGATCTCATCTTTATGGGCGGCACAAACGGCTTTGAGCTGTTCCAGATCGTTAAAATCTGCCCGGATGGGCTTGAGACCCATGGAATCGATGGTGACCTGTGTGGTCGGATAAATGGGCGAGGTATGTACCAGGATGCCCTCGCCCGCCTTCATGCAGGCCGTCAGCGCCCAGCGGATCGCACCCGTGCCTGCACCGCGCACGAACAGCGCAGCTTCGGCATCAAAGGTATCTGCAAAAACGTGCTCTGCCCGCAGGGTGCAGCGCGGCTTGTTCAGTCCCTTGACAACGCCGAGGTCGCCCAGTGAAAGAACTTCTTCCCCGCTGAAATTGCGGGTCACCGCATCAATGACTTTGAACTGGAGCTTTTTTGCCTGCTCCAATGAGATGGAATGCAAGGGATAGGTTTTCATAGTTGCTCTCCTTAGACAGATGCTTCGCTCTGCCCTTTGTAAATGCGCAGTGCGTTGCGGTACAGAAGCTTTTCAAAGGTCTGTTCCGGCACACCCGCTTCGCAGGCCATCAGAGCGAAGGTATCCAGCAGGTAGCTGTAACCCACGCCGCCGCGGTCTGCAAAATTGCTGCGGCGGGTGATGTCCATGCTCATCACGATCTGGTTTTCATACCCCTCGCGGCAGAGCTGGCTGAGCCACATTGCACGGGATTCATCCGGCTGATAATTGCACTTGCCAATGGTGTCAAAGGCGATGTTCACTCCCTGATCCAGCAGACGCTTCATGTAATCCAGATCGGCCGACAGGTCAATGTGGCTCAGCACCACACGGCTCAGATCCACGCCGAAGCTCTTGAAGATTTCCAGCTGCTCCAGGCCGCGCGTTCCCAGCGTGGTATGGGTGCAGATGGGAGCCCCCGTTTCTGCATGGGCGCGGGACGCTGCACGGAAAATTTTTGCTTCCGGCTCGGTGATATCCTTGGACGTTCCGATCTCACCAATCAGCTCCGCACGGATGCCCGTGTCCCCGATGCCTGCGGTCAGTTCCCGTACCATGATGTCGCTCAGCTGCTGCTCCGTCAGGGTGTAGCACTCCGGCGGGAGGAACGGCTCTTTGTAATAGCCTGTGGCATGGGTGATCTTCACGCCTGCCGCAGCCGCGACCTTCTCGGTATAGGCCACATTGCGTCCCATACCGCGGTTGGTCTGGTCGATGATGCCGACCACGCCCTGCTCGGCAAGGTGATGATATTCCGCCACCGTTGCGTCAAAGTCATCCAGCCGGCAGTCGATGTTCTTCTTCGGGCCGGAAAGGTCGATGGTGGTATGTTCATGTGCGTACAAAATCTTTTCAGGGAGTTTCAAAAGGGTTCGCCTCCTATTTTCTCAGTTCCATCAGGCGGCCGGAGTGTACAGGGACAGCAGGAACAGCACGTTTGCGATCAGGCCGACCAGAATTGCACCCAGCGGGCCGACAGCCATGGAGACCAGAGGCTTCTTGCTGCACTTGTTGATGCACCAGAATGCCACGATGATGAACAGACCCGTAGTCGGCATGATGGCCTGTGCTGCCAGAACGCCGCCGATCAGCAGGGCGATGTCGATGACATAGCTCATAGCGGTACGGATGTTGTCGCCGCAGCGCTTGATGCCGGGGAACTTATCCAGACCCTTTGCAATCACGTTGAGCAGCAGGATCTCAACACAGATGCAGGCTGCACCGGCGATCAGGGCAATGATGGGGTTGGGGATGAGCAGGCCGATGACAAAGACGAAGGTCATGCCAGCCGGAGCATAAACGCCGGTGGTGATGGCGGTAGTAGCAACCAGAGGGATAAAGCCGATGGCACGAGCCAGAGCGGTCAGGCCAGCATTCACACGGTCACCCTCGGCCAGCAGGCCCAGGCTGATGGGGTCGCCTGCCATGATACCCATGCTGGTGCCGGCAGCGATCAGGCCGCCCATGATGGCGAGGTACGGCATATACTTGCGGATGCGGGCAACCTTGTCTGCAAAGATCTGGGTCAGCATTTCGTTAGAGTTCTGGTCGTTGCCTTCCTTATCCATGGCAGCAAACACCAGCATGATGATCATGCCAGCCAGAAGGGCCATACCGTCTTTGTTCAGGGCAATGGTGTGCTCTGCATCCAGAGCGATCTTGCCGTAGGTCTCAACGATCTGACGCACCAGCAGGGTGATGACAGCGGTGATGCCGCCCTTGACCACACCAAACTGCAGCGCAACCGTGACTGCCGGGAAGATGGCGAATGCCAGCGTGATGCCTGCGGAAACCTGGCCCAGGCTGCCGAGGAAGTTGACCGGCAGCAGGTTGAACAGATCAATGATGACCTGCAGGCCAAACAGCAGTGCCACACCGTACACTGCGCCAAGCACGCCGGAAAGGATCATGCCCTTCTTAGTGTCCGGGCACCAGGTGCCAATGATATCCGTTGTCAGCAGGATGCAGTGGATCAGGATAATGCTTGCTGCAATGGAAGTGGGCAGGCCGTAGCCAATGACCAGGCCAAAGCCGATGGCAAAGCTGGTTGCTGCCAGTGCCTTGCGGTCCATACGCTTTTCCAGATACTCGGGAATGACCGGACGCAGACCATCGTTAAAAACTGCGATGCTCTGGTTTGCCAGAATCGATGCCACCGCACCAACCGCTGCGATGATGATGTATCGTAAAATGTTTTCCATGTTGA
>CAVLAO010000103.1:0-4634 GCA_963660915.1 Bacteroides sp. CAG:927
TGAGCAACTTTGCCGTCCCACACCACCTTGCGCACGACCGTGCGGATGGCGGCGCGCTTCTGCGTCACGGTCATGTCGTCGATGTTGTCGTGGAACACGGTCAGCAGCTGCCGCATCACATCAAACTCGATGCCGCCCAGAACACCGTTGTCGGTAAGGCTTTCCAATTCCCGGATACGGGAACTCAGGGCGGCATCCTGTGCGTTCAGTTCCTCAATGCGCTTTTTCAAGTGGACGGCGGCGGTGCTGTCGCCAAAGTCGGCCAGCGAATCGATCAGAGCGTTGATCTTCCGCTGCGTCTCAGCCTGCTCCTTGCGCAGGGCAGACAGCTTGGTTTCAAACTCGGAGCGATTGCCTGCGTGGGCGGACTTTGCTTTTTCCAACTGCTTCATAAAGTCGCTGGAATGGTCGGCAAGGTGCTTGACCTGCTCGCAGATGGCAGCATCCAGCAGATTGCCGTTGGCGTTCCGGACATTACATAACTCTCTCCGGCTGCGTTCCTTCAGCTTGCACATATACGGAAAGACCACCTGTCCATCGGCAGTTTTGCGCCCGGTGACCTTCGGGTACATCCGGCTGCCGCAGGAGCACCACAGCAGACCGGTGAGCAGGGCTTCGTTGCCGCGGGACTTGTGGTAGGACTTGGATTTGTTCCGCTCCAGCGACTCCTGCACCCGAATCCAACGGTTCGAGGAGATGATGCCGGGATGTTCGCCCACCGAAACGATCCACTCGCTGATGGGATTGTAGACCGTGGCACGGCCTTTTTCCTGGTCGCTGCGGTTGTAGGCCAGCACGCCGCGCACACCGTCAAAATCGGACTCCGGGGCAAACAGCTCTGCTTCGTTGTCCACAAAATACTGATAGGCATCCTTGTCTGCAATCAGGTAGACGGGATTCTGCAAAATCGACTTGATGGAAAACCGGGTGAACGAACGCCCGGTTTTTGTTTTGATGCCCTGCCGCAGCAGCTCGGTTTCGGCCATGGTCAGGGAATCGTACTGCTCGTAGAGGCCAAAGATTTTGTAGATGATTTCGGCTTCGTCCGGCAGCAGCTTGAGCTTGCAGGCCTTTTTAGTCTTGCCGTCCACCGTGATGCTCTTGACGCTCTCGGAGGCATAGCCCGTGGGAGTCGTGCCGCCCAGCCAGCGCCCGGTCTTCGCCAGCTCGTGCATGTTGTCCCGGATGCGCTCCGCGATGGTCTCGCGTTCCAGCTGACTGAACACCGATGCGATGTACATCATCGCACGGCCCATGGGGCTGGAAGTATCGAAGCTCTCACGGATGGACACAAAGTCGATGCCCAGCCGTCCCAGTTCTTCAATCAGGCTGGAAAAATCGCTGGTGTTGCGGCTGATGCGGTCCAGACGATAGACCACAATAGCCTTGAACTTTCGGTCCTTGGCGGCGGTCATCATCTTCTTGAAGTCCGGGCGGTTCAGGTTGCCGCCGGAAAAGCCCTCGTCCTCAAAGACAACGGCGTGTTCCGCGGCAGAATCGCCGTAGTGGGTGCGGATATATTCGCGGCAGAGGTCGATCTGATTTCCGATACTTTCGCCTTTGCCGGTGTAGCGGGACTTGCGGGAATAGATGGCAATGGTGTCGGCAGTTTTGGCCATGAGATACTCCTTTCCTGTTGTCCGGTGGCCGTAGATGCGGCTATTGTAGCATGGCGGGCCATCTTTGTAAAGAAAAATAACGATAGTCATGCATATTTCATCACACAACGAACGGAGGTGTCAAGGATCCCTGCGAGCCATCAAGTGAACGAAACCGGTGGTCTTGCGCACGAGGATCTCCTTGGCAATCTCATCGCCCTGCTGAGCCAATACGCAGAGCTGCTCGTTGGTCATGGACCAAAGCTGCTTGGAGGTAAAGTTGCTGCGGCAGAAAGAAACAGCCCTTCTGCTGGTGGATGTGGCGGTACCGGTCTCCACCAAGATGCCGAGCCCAGCCAGCTCAGCCAGTAAATGTGCCTGTTCCTGCTGAGAACAGGCACCAAACAATACATCAAAGCTCTGTGCAGACAGGCAATTGCCGTTCGTCAGCATCGGGCGTACACGATTCAAAAGTGCATTGTAATCCATGGTAAAACTCCTCTTTCACTTCCAGCTGTGATTGTCTTCGCTTAGCAGAAGCCCATGGATGCGATTGAGTTAAGGCTTTTGAGAAAAAATTTATGATTATCTTTTGGAAAAGTCAGTCAAATAAAAATCAACGAGTTATATTATATAAGGTGTAGAATTAAGCAACAAGGACAGAAAACCTTCCGAAGAAACAAACTATACAGAGCTTTTTGCGTATGATATAATGAAACTATAAATCTTAATAGTGAATAGCATTTCAGGAGGCCATCATGGAACCATCAAAAGCAACCAGTGTCAACAGCCGCGCGGAAGAACTGTTTGTCCAGCTGTTCTGTGAGGTGTTCGGCCCAGAGAAAACTGAAAATCTGCAGGTTCAATATCCCTGTGTGGATATTTATGGTCGGCACCGCTATATCGACTTTGCATTGGAATCTCCTGAATCCAAAATTGCAATTGAGATAGACGGAGAAACCTATCACAACCCCAGCAAAGTGTCTGAGAATAAGTATGCTGATGACCTTCTGAAGCAAAACAGCCTGATCTATGACAACTGGAAAGTATATCGTTGGATTTACAGCCAGCTTGAAAAGCAACCGGAAAAGGTCAAGGATGAGCTGATTACTTTCTTGGGCAGCAGTCCAATGTTCAAGGCGTTTGAAGCAGATCTTCCGGTTCAGATGGGACAGACGATAGAGCTGCGGGATTACCAGCAGGAAGCCATCGATAACCTGAAGAAGATGCGCGAGGATGGAAAAAACATCGCACTGCTGTACCACGCAACCGGTGTCGGAAAAACAATCACGGCGGCCACAGATGCCAAAGCTGTAGGTGGACGAACTCTCTTTCTGGTTAATGCTCTGAAGTTGGCCTCGCAGGCAAAAGATACCTTTGCCAAGGTATGGCCAGAGGCCACACTGGGTGAATATAGCGGAAGTCAGAAAGACGTTTCGCAGACTGTTATTTTTGCTACGGTGCAAAGTCTCTCTAAGGATCTGGAGAAATTCTCCCCGACAGATTTTGATTATTTGATCGTGGATGAATGTCACCATGCAGCGGCTAATACTTATCAGAAAATCTTTACCTACTTCCATCCGAAATTTATTCTGGGCTTGACTGCAACACCGGAGCGCAGTGATGGTGAGGATATGCTGGAACTGTTCCAGAACGTCGCTCACAAAATGGATTTGAAGACTGCTGTGGAGCACGGAGTGCTGGTGCCGATCCGCTGCATCCGTGTTAAAACTAATATTGATTTGACCGATGTGCGAATCAACGGTATTAAATACAACTCGCAGGATCTGGAAAGCAAGCTGTTCATCCCGGAGCGCAATCAGTTGATTGTGGATACCTATTTGAAGTACGTGAATGGCAAGAAGACTGTGATTTTCTGCGCAAGCGTAGATCATGCGGCAGAAATTGCAAAGTTGCTGCGCGATAATGGTGTGAAAGCAGAAGCTGTTTCCGGGCGGGATCGGGTGGAAATCCGGGAGAAAATTCTGAAAGATTATGAAACCGGGTCTACGAATGTTCTTTGTGCCTGTGACTTGCTGAATGAGGGCTGGGATAGCCCCCACACCACAGTGCTGTTCATGGCGCGGCCTACGATGTCTAAAACAATTTATTTGCAGCAGCTTGGGCGTGGCACCCGTCGCTGCCCGGGGAAAGAAGATCTGCTTGTTATTGATTTTGTAGACAACGCCAATATGTTCAATATGCCCTACAGCCTGCATCGTGTACTGGATATTTCAAAATATCAGCCGATGGCTTATGTGCTGGCCCCCGAGAACAAGCGAAAACTGGATCAGGATATGCTATTTAAGGGCGAAAAGCCAGAAGCATGGCTTGATGTTCCGATTGATGTGGATGACTACGAAATCATTGACCTGTTCAATTGGCAGAACAGCGTCAAGGATATGATCTCGCAGATTGAATTCGTCCGGATGGTAGATGTACAGTCGGAAACGGTTGAGCGATACATCAAGGATGGAAAAATCAAGCCGGATCTTTCAGTACCGTTTGGTGACAAGCGGATGTTCCACTATTTCAGAGAGGAAAGCGTCCGAAACATTGCTAAGCAGTACGGCTGGGATCTCATCACGCCGCAGAATATGGCTGACAAGTTCATGAAATTCATTGAAACAATGGATATGAGTTTCTCCTATAAACCGGTGCTGCTCAAAGCGATTTATGAGTATATGGACGGCAATGGCAGAGTGGCCCTGTCGGATGTGGTGGATTATTTCATTGATTTCTATGAAGACCGCAAAATGCATGGAATGATTGCGGAAAAGCCCAACAGTATCTACCAGAAGGGTGGCTACACCAAGAAGGATGTGGAGAAGAATATTCTGTCCAATCCGTTCAAGCGTTTTGAAGACATGCGCTTCCTGATGCGCTGCAAGGATGTAGAGACCATTGAGGTAAATCCGATCATCTTCCGTAAGCTGACACGGGAAGATTGGCTACATATTGTGGATGTCTGCGACAAGAGCCTTGAAAAATATTATACACGGTTCAAAAAGTGACCAAAAGGGAACCTTATAGTAC